>JBBIIE010000001.1:0-3616 GCA_037446605.1 Geminicoccaceae bacterium
CCGCCCCCCCCCCGCCGGGGGGGGGCCCCCCCCGCGGGGGGGGCGGGGGGGGGCGCCGATGGCGGCGCCGACGACGCCCGCACGGCCCCCCTCCAGGCGCGTGCCCTGCTCGATCTGCTGGTCCGCCGGGATCGAGGATCGTCGACGGGCCTCCGCGATCGGGCGCCTGCCGCGCCGCCATGACGGCTTCGGGTTCCTAGTGCTCGCCTTCCGCGCCCCGAGGGACGCGCTCGGCGATCTCGACGGCGAAACCGCGGCCGCCCTCGTCGCCGCCGCCGCCGACCTGGCCCTCGTGCTCGACCGGGACGGCGTGATCCGCGATCTCGCCTGCAGCAGCGACGAGCTGGCGCGGCTCGGGTGCGGGCGCTGGCTCGGGCGGGCCTGGGTCGACACGGTCACGGTCGAGAGTCGCCCCAAGATCGAGGCACTCCTCCACGAGCCGCCGGGCAGGCCGCACGCCCGCTGGCGCCAGGTCAACCATCCCCTGGGCCGGGAGACCGACCTGCCGATCCTCTACACGGTCGTGCGGCTCGGCCGCGACGCCCGCACGGTGGCGCTCGGCCGCGACCTGCGCTCGATCGCCACCCTGCAGCGGCGCCTGGTCGACGCGCAGCAGGCGATGGAGCGCGACTATGCCCGGCTGCGCCACATCGAGACCCGCTACCGCCTCTTGTTCCAGATGTCCGGCGAGGCGATCCTGGTCGTCGACGCCACCACCCAGAAGGTGCTCGAGGCGAACCCGGCGGCCGGCCGGCTGCTCGCCGGCAGCCTGGGCGAGATCCTCGGGCGTGGCTTCCTCGAGGCGTTCGCCGTCGACAGCGCCCTGACCGTGCAGGCGCTGCTCGCCGGCATCCGCGCCACCGGCCGCGCCAACAGCGTGCGCGCCCGCCTGGTCGACGGGGCCGAGGAGGTGATCGTCTCGGCCTCGCTGTTCCCGCAAGGGGCCGGCGCGCTGCTCCTCGTCCACCTCGTGCCGAGCCGGCCCGAGGCCCAGCCCGCGAGTCTGGCCGAGGGCAAGGCTCGGCTCCTCACCGTCGTCGAGAGCATCCCCGACGGCTTCGTGGTGACCGACCCGGACGGCCGGATCCAGGCCGTCAACGCCGCCTTCCTCCAGCTCGTCGAGCTGCCCGGCGAGCCGCAGGCACTCGGCGAGCCGCTCGAGCGCTGGCTCGGCCGGCCGGGGATCGATCTGCCGGTGCTCGTGGCCAACCTCAACCGGCACGGCACCGTCCGGCTGTTCGCGACCACCCTGCGCGGCGAGCACGGCACGGTGAGCGAGGTCGAGATCACCGGCGTCGCGGTGCCGACCGGCGAGCGGCCCTGCTTCGGCTTCGCGCTCCGCGACGTCGGCCGCCGTCTCGGGCCGGACACGCGCGAGGAGCGCGGCCTGCCGCGCTCGGCCGCCCAGCTCGCCGAACTGGTCGGCCGGGTACCGCTCAAGGAGCTGGTGCGCGAGACCACCGACGTGATCGAGCGGCTGTGCATCGAGACCGCGCTCGAGATGACCCGCGACAACCGCGCCTCGGCCGCCGAGCTCCTCGGCCTCTCGCGCCAGAGCCTGTACGTCAAGCTGCGGCGCTACGGTCTGGGCGCGCTCGGTTCCGAGGAAGCCGTCGGACCCGGCGATCGGCCCGATCGCCGGTCGATGTAAGGTGAGATTGACAGTCTCGTCGATCGATCCTTACATGCTGGCATGGAACGCCCCGTGCCGGCCGCCGTCCTCGAACTGCTGAAGCCGATCACTTGGTTCGCGCCGATGTGGGCCTATGGCTGCGGGGTGATCTCCTCGGGCGTGCCCCTGGCCGAGCGTTGGCCGGTCGCGGTCGCGGGCCTCGTGCTCGCGGGTCCGCTGGTCTGCGCCACGAGCCAGGCCGCGAACGACTGGTACGATCGCGAGGTCGACGCGATCAACGAGCCGCACCGGCCGATCCCCTCGGGCCGCATCCCCGGCCGCTGGGGTCTGCACATCGCGCTCGCCTGGACCGGCCTCTCGCTCCTGGTCGCCACCACCCTCGGTCCCTGGGGCTTCGCCGCAGCGGCGCTCGGCCTGCTGCTCGCCTGGGCCTACAGCGCCCCTCCGGTCCGGCTCAAGCGCAACGGCTGGTTCGGCAACGGCGCGGTGGCGGCCTGCTACGAAGGGCTCCCGTGGATCACCGGGGCGGCGGTCATGGCGGCGGCGCTGCCGAGCTCCGAGGTGCTGTTCCTGGCCGCCCTGTTCAGCATCGGCGCGCACGGCATCATGACCCTGAACGACTTCAAGTCGGTCGAGGGCGACCGGGCCATGGGCATCGGCTCCCTGCCGGCCCGGCTCGGCGTCGAGCGCGCCGCCCGCGTCGCCTGCCTGTTCATGACCGTGCCGCAGCTCGTCGTGATCGCCCTGCTCCTCACCTGGAGCCGGCCCGTGCACGCGCTCGTCGTGACGCTCCTCGTGGCCGCCCAGCTCGCCCTCATGGCCCGTCTCCTGCGCCGCCCGCGCGAGCTGGCGCCCTGGTACAACGCCACCGGCACGAGCCTCTACGTGCTCGGCATGCTGACCGCGGCGCTCGCCGTGCGGCCCCTGCTCGAGGGCCACGCATGAGCCCCGCCACGGCCCCGCTCGGCTGGCAGGGCATCATCCGCCTCGGGCTCGTGCAGAGCGCGCTGGGTGCCATCGTGGTGCTCACCACCTCGACCCTCAACCGCGTCATGGTGGTCGAGCTGCTGCTCCCGGCGATGCTGCCCGGGGCGCTCGTGGCGTTGCACTACGCGGTGCAGCTCGCGCGGCCCTGCTTCGGCCACGGCTCGGACGTGAGCGGCCGGCGCACCCCCTGGATCCTGGGTGGGATGGCGGTCCTGGCGGGCGGCGGCGCGCTCGCCGCCCTCGCCACGGCGCTGCTCGCCAGCTGGGCGGTGCCCGGCACGCTGCTCGCCGTCCTGGCCTTCCTGCTGATCGGCGGTGGTGTCGGCAGCGCCGGGACCTCGCTCCTGGCACTCCTCGCCGCCCGCGTCGACGACCGCCGCCGCGCCGCCGCCGCGACGATCGTCTGGATGATGATGATCTTGGGCTTCGCGGTGACCGCCGCCACCGCGGGCCACCTGCTCGAGCCGTTCTCGCTGACGCGGCTCGTCCTGGTCACCTCGCTCGTCTCGGCCGTGGCCTTCCTGGTGAGCGTCCTGGCGCTGCTCGGCGTCGAGGGGCCGGCGGGCGACCGGTCGAGCCGGCCGGTCGCCGCGCAGCCCTCCTTCAAGGTGGCGCTCGCCGAGGTCTGGGCCGACCGCAAGGCGCGCCGCTTCACGGTCTTCGTGTTCCTCTCGATGCTCGCCTACAGCGCCCAGGACCTCGTGCTCGAGCCGTTCGCGGGCCTGCGCTTCGCGCTTTCGCCGGGCGAGACGACCAGGCTCTCCGGCATCCAGCACGCGGGTGTGCTCGCCGGCATGGTCCTCGTGGCGGTGGCCGGCACGCTCGGCGGTGGTCGTGCCGCCGCCCTGCGCCTCTGGACGATCGGCGGCTGCCTCGCCTCGGCGGCGGCGCTCGCGAGCCTCGTCGCGGCCGGCGCCCTGGGTCCACCCTTCCCCCTGCGTGGCGCCGTCTTCGCCCTGGGACTCGCCAACGGCGCCTTCGCGATCGCCGCGATCG
>JBBIIE010000002.1:0-971 GCA_037446605.1 Geminicoccaceae bacterium
GCGGCTCGGGCAGCGGCCGGGCGGGGCGGTGGCGCGCCGGCCGACCGGCGGGGAGCTCGGTCTCGACCAGGAGCGGGCCGGGTGCTCTCATCGGCCGGACCCTCGCCTCCGGCGGGCCGGGCGTGGCGCGATCGCCCTCACGGCAACCGCAGCCTCGGGATGTCGACCACCGCCAAGTCGTTGGGCAGCCGGCCGGCCAGCCCCGGGAATGTCTTGGCGACGACCACGAGCCGGGCGCGGCGGGCGGCTCCCTCGAGATCCGTGGTCAGCCTGCGGCGCAGGAGCTCGTGGTGGGCGGCGGCGATCGCGAAGTTGGCGCCGCTCAGCCGCTCCGGGTCGAGGTCGGGGTCGACCACCTCGAGGTCGTAGCCGGCGCGCAGCAGACGCTCGGCCAGGGCGAGGTTGGGGCTGTCGCGCAGATCGTCGGTCCCGGCCTTGAAGGTCAGGCCGAGCAGCAGGAGCGGGCCGGGCGGTGGCTGGATGGCGAGGATCCGCCCGAGGATGAAGTCGAGATGGCGGGCGTTGCTCCGGCGTACCGCGGCGAGGAGCGGCAGCTCGAGGCCGGCGTCGCGGCCGAACGCCAGGAGCGCCGCCAGGTCCTTGGGCAGGCAGGGCCCGCCATAGGCGCCGCCCGGCCGCAGATAGGCGGCCGACAGGTTGAGCCTCCGGTCGGCCAGGAACGGCTCGGCCAGGAGCTCGGGTGCCACCCCGGCGGCGAGTGCCACCCGCCCCATCTCGTTGGCGAAGGCCACCTTGAGGGCATGGAAGCCGTTGTCGAGGAGCTTGACGCTCTCGGCCACTCGGAACGGCACCTCGAACCACGGCGCGTCGATCCCCTCGTAGATCCCGAGCAGGCGCCGGGCGGCCCCTCGGACGCGCTCGCCCAGGACGATGCGCGAGGGGTTGCGATGATCGAGCAGGGCGCTGCCCTCGCGCAGGAACTCGGGGTTGAAGACGGCCTCGAAGCGTTC
>JBBIIE010000002.1:1012-2318 GCA_037446605.1 Geminicoccaceae bacterium
ACGAGCCCGTCCATCGTGCCGGGGGCGAGCGTGCTGCGGATGGCGACGAGCAGGGGCGGCCGGGAGCGGTCGCGGCGCCGCAGCCCGCGGCCGAGCTGGCGCAGCACGTCGACGAGCGCCCGATAGTCGAGGCGGCCGTCGCTGCCGGCCGGGGTGCCGACGCACACCAGCGCCAGATCGATCCGGTCGAGAACCGCCTCGACCGACGGCCCGGCGCTCACCGAGCCGGCGCGGGCGGCGCGCCGCAGGAGCTCCTCGACCCCCGGCTCGACGACCGGCGAGCGACCGGCGGCGAGGGCCGCCACCTTGTCCGGGTCGGTGTCGATCCCGTGCACCCGGTGCCCGGCTTCGGCCAGGCAGGCGGCGGTCGTCGTGCCCACATGGCCGAGGCCGAGCACGGCGATGCTCAAGCCCGGCCCGACCGAGACGCTCACGCGAGGCCCGCTCCGCAGGATCGGCGATGCGCGGCATTCTACCAGAAGATCAGCGGACCTGAAGATGCTCGCGGTCGGCGAGCGGGGCGGGCCTCGCGTGAGCGTCTCGGGGGGCCGGACGCGGCGACCGGGCGAGACAGGGCCGGTGCGGCCGGGTAAACGCGTGGCGCAAGCGTTGTCGAGCGAGCTCGCGCCATGCGTCAGATCGGGATCGCGCCGAGCGAGGCCGTGGGGGATCCGGGACGGGAGGGGGTGGGCCACCTCCCCGGATGGCCGGCCGTGGTCGGGCTGTTCCTCGGGAGCCTCGTGCTCTACTGCGTCAACCTCGGCCAGCCGGTCGAGAACCCGGACGAGTTCTACCACATCCTGGCGGCGCGCGGCCTGCTCGAGACCGGCGAGCCGCGCATCGCCGACGGCCTCTACTGGCGCGGCTACCTGTTCACGCGCCTCGTGGCGGCGTCCTTCCGGCTCCTGGGCGACGGCCTCGTGGCCGCCCGGCTGCCCTCGGTGATCGCCACCTCGACCCTGGTCGTCGTCCTGTTCCTGTGGGTTCGGCGCGAGGCCGGAGCGGGTGCTGCCTGGCTGGCGGCCGGTCTCTACGCGGTCTCGCCCTTCGCGGTCGAGATCGCCCAGTTCTGCCGGTTCTACGCGCTCCAGGCCCTGGCCGTGGTCGGGACGGCCCGGCTCGTCCTCGAGCTCGTGGGGCGGCCGGCGGATCCCCGGGTCCAGGTGATCCGGCTGGTCGGTGCCGGCGGGCTCGCGGCGGTCGCCGTCAGCCTGCAGCCGACCTCCTTGATGGGGCTCGCGGGCCTCGCCGCCTGGGCGGTCCCGGCACTCGCCCTGCGCCTGCTCGGCCGGACCGATCCGTCCCG
>JBBIIE010000003.1:0-88162 GCA_037446605.1 Geminicoccaceae bacterium
CCGGCGCCGGGATCCGGCGCCGGCGAGGTCTGCCGGGGTCTGCCGGGCCTCGCCGGGTCGGCGCAGCGCTAGCGGCAGGCCGGGCCGCGGGGTCCCGCGGCCCGGCCGTCGCGCCGATCGCTCAGGGCTTGTACAGCTGACGGTACGGCTCCCCCCAGCCGTCCGCCCGCTTCAGCGCGCTGTCGCCGGTCCAGAGATAGATGAAGTAGACGAACCTGCCGTCGTACCGCCGGCGCACCTGCTCGAAGCCGGTCGTCCACATGACGTTCATGTTCTGTGTCTTGGGGAAGTAGTTGCGTGCGATGTAGTTGCTCTCGATCTCGCTGGTACCGACCCATTTGCCGCGCGAGACGGCGAAGTCGAACCAGTCGAGGATGCCCTCGAACGCGGTGCCGGCGATGGTGGCCGGATGGCGCAGGTACTTGTCCCAGTCGGCCTGCACCGTGATGCCGACCTGATCGTGGATGCCGAGCCCGCAGATGTCGACCCAGTCGTCGCCCGGGTAGATGTTCCAGAGCCGCTCGGAGGCTCCGTTGCCGAACCTGAGGTGGCCGGCCGGACCGAACTCGACCATGAAGCTCTTGCCGGCACCCAGCACGGCCGCCACCGAGCTGCGCATGAGGTCGATGCAGCGCCGCCAGGCCAGGACGAAGTTGGCCTTGTCCGGCCCGATGCTGTGCGGGTACCAGGTGCCGTTCGCCTCCCAGCACCAGCGGAGCACGACCGTGCGCGGGTCGCGCCCGGTCGCCCCGCACCGCGTGGCGAGCCGGCGGAACAGGCGCTGATAGTAGACGTCGTAGGCGCCGCCGGCGATCTCCGACCAGATGCCGGGTCGACCCCACTGGCCGGTCGAGCTGTTCTGGACGTTCGAGTGGCTGAGCGGCACGGCCGTGAGCGCGAGGACGAAGGGGTTCGCCACCGGCCAGTAGGTCGGGTCGAAGGCGCGGGTCGGATTGAGCTCGTTGAGCTGCCCGCCCCAGCTCGAATCCGAGCTGCCCGCGCCGCCGGCGACACCGTCCCAGTCGGCGATGCCGCTCGGCGACATGTTCGGCCAGACCTTGACGATGTTGGACGGCCGGCCGAGCCAGGCGTCGTAGTCGCGCAGCGGCTGCCAGACGAGCTGGCCCTGGCTGTTGTAGCTGAAGTTGAAGGCCTGGCCGATGCCGTGGTGCGAGCCGAGCGCGGGGCGGGCGCCCCAGCCGGCCGGCCAGGAGGGCTGGCTCCCGCCGCCACCACCACCGGTCCCGCCGGTCGAGCCCGCCGGATCGGCCAGCCAGTCGATCGCCTCGATGCTGTAGAAGCCGCTCGTGAGCGCGTCGACCAGCCAGACGCGGATCTCGACCCCGGCGCCGCTCGGATCGGCCAGGAGGGCGGCGTCCCAGGTGAAGGCGAGCGTGGTGAAGCTGGTCGGCACCGCCTGGGTGCCGAGATCCCGGCGCACCGTGCCGCCCTCGAGGAGCTCGGCCTTGAGCGAGCCACCGCTGGTCGAGCAGCGGACGCGGACGCGGAAGGTCTGCTGGCCGCTCGGCGGGCGCACCGGTGTGGCGAAGCCGAGATGGGCCCAGACGGTGGCGCCCCCGGCGACCGCACGCGCCTCCGTGGCACCGTCGCCGACCCCGGCGTCGTCGGCGAGCCGCGTGACGTCGCCGAAGTTCCAGGCGCTCGTTCCGATCAGGGTCGAGACACCGAGCCGCTCGACGCTGCCGGCGATGGTGAAGGCCAGCGGGAGGTGGCAGTCGGTGCGCGCCACGCCCGAGGCGTCGCCGGTGTCGTCCCAGCCGCGCCAGGTCCCGCCGCCGTTGGTCGTGATCTCGGCCCAGGCGTCCTGCCACTGCTCGCGGCTCGGGGCATCGCCCCGCCGCACGGCGTGCACGACGTAGCTGCCGGTCGAGGCGCTCAAGCGCAGCACGTAGCTCCGGCCGCGCTCGAGGGTGTGCGCCTGGGTGAACCGCCGATGGACCCAGGGTGCCGGCGCGCTCGAGGAGTCCCCGGCGACGTTGCGGGTCTGCGGCAGCGCGCTGCGCGGCACGGCGAGCTGCTCGAGCAGCGTGCCCTCGAGCGTCTCCAGCCGGACCAGGAGGTCGGACGGCGTGCCGCTCTCCCACCAGACCCGCAGCCACACCCCGTCGACCTTGCGGGTGTAGTCGCCGACGGTGAACCGCTCGCGCACCATGACGGTGCCACCCAGGCTCTTCCTGAGGCCCGGCGAGCCGGCGACGATCGGGTTGCCGGTGGCGATGCCATCGGACCAGACGAGCTGCAGGAACCCGCCGTGCTCGCTGCCCCGCTGCCAGGTGCCGGCGGTCCGCTGCTGGACCGTGCCGGCATCCTCCTCGTACGGGCCGCCGCTCAGGTTCTGGCCGGTCGGGATCGGCACGTCCGCCCGATGGTGCAGCACCGAGACCGTTCCCGAGGTGCCGAGCTGGTACCACACCGCGTGATAGGTCCGGCCGGCCTCGAGCGGGACCGGCTGCTCGAAGCGCCACTCCGGGAACCCGCCCTGGGTCGCGGGCTTGCCGGCGCCGCCGTTGATCGCGGTCGTGCCGAGCGCCAGCCCCGAGGGCTCGCCCTCGTAGTCGGTCTCGATCTTGACCACCACGTCACCGCCGTCGCCGCTCTCGACCCGGCAGGGCCAGCGGATCGCCACGATCTCGCCGGCCCGGTCGGCCAGGAAGCGCTTGGCGGTCGGGCTCTCGGCCAGCGGGCGGCGGCCGGCGAGGGCGTCGGCGTGGTAGGGGTTGCCGTAGAGCCGATCCGCGAACGGTCGGTCCTGGGCGACCGAGGTCTCGCCGGCGCGGGCCTCGACGAGCACGGTGACCGTGCCGGTCGAGCTCTTGCCGTTCTGGGTGATCGCGAAGGTGAAGCGGTCGGTGCCGGTGAACCCCGCCGCCGGGGTGTAGCGGATCTTGCCCGCCTCGGGCACGGCCGTGCCGTTCGCGGGCGTGCCGACCGCGGTGAGGGTGGGGGTGCCGCCGGCGGGTGTCAGGACGAGCGCCAGCGGGTCGGCCAGGACGGCGGTGCCGAGCGTCGTCCGTACGGTCAGCGGGACGGCGACCGGAGCCGGGTCGGGGTCGCCGAAGGCGTCCTCGCCGCCGGTGCCGTAGAAGGCCGCGGGGCTGCGCTGGTTGGCGTGCTCCATGGCCAGCCACTCGGCCGGCAGGGCCGAGCCCCGCAGCCGCACCTCGTCGATCACGCCGAGCCAGCGGCCGGCGGTCGCCTGCATCGGGCCGGTGCCGATCCGCAGCGGCCCGCGGCCGAGGCGGGTGGGGCCGAGGAGGGTGCCGCCGACCGAGTAGGACGGGATGTCGGCGATGCCGTCGAGCACCAGCGTGACGCCCTCGCCACGCTCGAAGACCAGCGCCAGCGAGCGCAGGGCGTCGTCGGCCCGCCCGGGGCCGCTCTCGTGCACGATGCGGCCGTCGGCGAGCGCCATCTCGACCGTGAGGACGCGGGCCTGGCTGCTGTAGGCGCCGCGGGTGTTGTGGCGCAGGACGAAGGCGGTGTCGCCGTCACGGCCGGTGATCGGGCCGCAGATCAGCAACCCCTGATTGCTGTCGAGCCGGTCGCCGTCGATCCAGAGCTGGGCGGTGAGGGCCGTGTGACCGTCGAGGAAGGCCGGGTCGGCGAGTGTCAGCTCGCTCGTGGTGCCATCGAACCGGGCGGCCGGTCCGATGGGGCCCTCGACCGCCGTCAGGTTGGTGGCGGTCAGGTCGCGACCGCGCCCGGTGCGGTCGGTCGGATCGGGCAGGTGCCAGACCGCCAGATAGTCGCGCCAGGTCGCGGCCGGATCGGCCTCGCTCGCGGCGAGCCCGGGCTTGCCGTAGTAGAGCAGCAGGACGAGATCGGTGTCCGGCAGCAGCTCCGGCAGCCGGACCCAGGCGGTCAGCCGACCGGCCGACGGATCGTAGCGCTCGACGTCGTGCGGCAGCTTGCCGCCCGCCTCGAGCTCGAAGCGCAGGTCGAAGCCCTGCTCGCTCTCGATCCGGCCGCCCTGGCCGGTGCTCTTGAGCCAGGCGCCCTCCTCGGCCACCAGGAGCGGGAAGCCGGTCAGCGCCCTGGTACCGCGCACCGATCGGCGCGGCACGACGATCCGCCGGCGATAGCGGTAGCCGTTGAGGAAGGTGGTCGGTGTGGCGGGTGCGGTGACGTCGACGGTCGCCGTGGCCGTCGCCTCGCCGCCGCGCGCGTCGCGCGCGGTGTAGGTGAAGCTGTCGGTGCCGACGAAGCCGCTCTCGGAGGTGTAGGTCAGCCTCTGGTCGGCGCCGAGCGTGAGCCGGCCGTGCTCCGGCACGCTCAGCCGCACGAGTGTCAGGGGGCCGCCGTCCGGGTCGCTGTCGTTGGCGAGCACGTCCAGCGTGACCGGGCTGCCGGACTCGGCGGTGGCGGCATCGTCGACCGCCAGCGGTGCCGCGTTCGGCAGGCTCACGGTGATCTCGACCTCGCCCACGGCCGTGCCGCCGCGGCCGTCCTCGACCGTGTAGGTGAACCCGTCGGTTCCCTCGAAGCCGGCATCCGGCGTGTAGGTCACGCGGCCGCCCTCGCCGATCGCCACGGTGCCGTGGGTGGGCAGGCCGAGCGCGGTGAGCAGGAGCGGATCGCCGTCGGGGTCGCTCGCCCGGGCCAACAGGTCGACGGTGACGGGCTGGCCGGCCAGGGTGGTCACCCGTGCGGTGCCGGCGATCGGAGGAAGATTGGCGGCCCCGACCACCACCCGGACCGTGGCGGGGGCGGTCCCGCCCCGCCCGTCGCCGACCGTGTAGGTGAAGCTGTCCTCGCCGACGAACCCGGTCTTCGGGACGTAGCGCAGCCGCTGGCCCTCGAGCACGCCGACGCTGCCCGCCTCCGGCAGGCCCAGGGCGACGAGGCTCAAGGGATCGCCGTCCGGATCGGAATCGTTGGCGAGCGGGTCGATCTCGACGGTTCCCCCGGGGGTCACCGCGGCGACGTCGTCGACCGCCACGGGCGGACGGTTCGGCTGGACGACGCGGACCGTGACGGTGCTCGTGGCGGTGCTGCCGTCGGGCGCCTGGACGGTGTAGTCGAAGCTGTCCTCACCGACGAAGCCGGCTGCCGGAACGTAGGTGAAGCTGCGGGCCTCGGCGTCGAACGAGACCGTGCCGAAGCCCGGCTGCTGGAAGGCGGTGACCACGAGCCCGTCGGGGCTGTCGTTGGCGAGCGGCCAGAGCGTGACGGCGACGTCGCGTGCCGTCTCGACGAGATCGGGCTGGGGAGTGGCCAAGGCGGGATCCTCTCGCGCGCGGCATCGGGCCGCGGGATTGCACCTTGGTCGGCTTTGTGTCCTAAAATAGGTTCGTTGTCAAGAAGACGGCGAGACCCTCCCGCCGCCCGGTCGGGCGGTGGCGTGGGAACCGGCGGGTGGGGAAGCCTCAGTAGGCGCCGCGGCGCGAGAACACGACGCGCACGGTCATCAGCAGGATGACGATGTCGCGCAGGAGGCTCCAGTTCTGCACGTAGAAGGCGTCGAGGTGGACGCGGCGGCGGAAGTCGAGCTGGTTGCGGCCGCTCACCTGCCAGAGCCCGGTGATCCCCGGGCGCGACTGCAGGTAGCAGTCGCGATGCTCGTCGTAGGCCGCGACCTCCTCGGCGGTCACCGGGCGGGGGCCGACCAGGCTCATCTCGCCCTTGATGACGTTGATGAGCTGCGGCAGCTCGTCGAGGCTGGTGCGGCGCAGGAAGCGGCCGATCCGGGTCACCCGCGGATCGTCCTTGAGCTTGCGGGTGAGCTGCCACTCGGCCGCCGCGGTCGGGTCGCGCTCGAGGATGGCGGCGAGCCGCCGCTCGGCATCCGGCACCATGGTGCGGAACTTGAGGCAGCGGAACGGTCGGCCGTGCCGGCCGATCCGGTTGTGGGCGAAGAACACCGGCCGGCCGCTGGTCGCCACGCAGGCCGCGAGGATCAAAAACAGCGGGCCGAGGAAGACCAGGATCACGCTCGCCACGACCAGGTCGAAGGCCCGCTTGACGTAGGCCTGCGAGCGCGAGCCCAGGCTCGGCGCCAGGCGGACCGTGGTGATGTCGTGGTTGACCCAGTGGGTGCGGTAGTAGCGTCGCTCCGGCAGGCTGCGGAACGGCAGCATCAGCTCGACGTCGCTGTGGGCGCGGCTCAGCCGCTCCACGAACGGCTTGGCGGTCGGGAACTCGTCGAGCTCGAGGGCGACGAGCACGTGCGCGCGGGGGAACCGGCGGACGATCTCGAACGGGTCGCGCTGCGCGCCCAGCACCGGCAGCGCCTGGTCGCGCTCGATCGCCAGCGAGCCCTTGGCGAGCGTCTCGGCGAACGGGTCGACGAACGCCACCGGCCGGAAGGTCGGCAGGGGATCGTCGAGCAGGGCGAGCGCCAGGTCGCGCGCGTTCTGCCCGGTGCCGACGATCACCGCCGGCAACGACCAGGCCCCCTTGGTGACGAGCCAGCTCTTGACCAGCCAGCGACCGACGATCAGCACCGCGCAGCCGACGGTCCAGAAGCCGAGCACGCTCAGCCGCGACGCCTCGAGCTTGAGGAAGAACATGACCGCCGCGTCGACCAGCAGCGCCGCGCCGAAGCCGAGCAGGATCTCGGCCAGCTCCTGCCAGAAGGAGCGTCGCTCGGTGTAGTGGCCGCTCGAGCGGAAGAACAGCACGAGGCCCGCCACGATGCCGAGGTCGATCGCGATGCGGGCCGGCACGAGCTGCAGCGCGGCGGCGAAGCTCGGGCGGAACTCCAGGAGGCCGAGCGCGATCAGGAAGCCGCTCAGGATGGCGAGCGCATCGATCGAGGCGAACAGCACCGTCTTGCGGACGGTGGGAGGATCGACGAGCGACGCGGCCTCGACACGTGCTAGCGCCATGACATGTCCTTCGCGGCCCGACCGCTCGCCACACCCGGCCGATCCGCGGCGACGGCACGGCACCGAGCTGGGGCGTTTCCCCCGCGCATGTGAACGTGCCCGAAACCGCCCGTCGGAAGCAACAGATGATGTCGTATCCTGATGCACTGAACGAAGAGAGCCGGCCGACTGCGTGATCCCGATCACAAGGACTCCCGCGGCCCGTCCGCCCGGCGTCACCGCGCCGCCACGCCACGCCGCGGACGGCGTCGGTGCGACCGGAGCGCGCAGGTGACCGCCGCTGGTACAGTCCGGGCGCGCTCCCAATCTCCTGTGGGAGAAGAGCCCGTTGGGCGGGCGACGGGAAAGGGGGACGCGTCATGGACTTCAAGTCGTTGATGCCGTTCGGTCGCCGCGACGTCGCCGAGGATCCGTTCACGGCCATGCGGCGCGAGATGGACCGGATGTTCGAGGAGATGACGAAGAGCTTCAGCCTCGCCCGGCCGGCGCTCGGGATGGGGCTGATGGCGCCGCGGGTCGACATGAAGGAGACCGAGGGCGCGGTCGAGGTGCACGCCGAGCTGCCGGGTGTCGCGGAGAAGGACGTCGAGGTGCAGCTCGCCGACGGCATCCTCACGATCAAGGGCGAGAAGCGGCAGGAGCGCGAGGAGAAGGAGAAGGGCCACTACCTCATGGAGCGGTCCTACGGCTCCTTCCTCCGCCAGATCCCGATCCCGGTCGAGGTCGAGGAGGACAAGGTCGAGGCGAAGTTCGACAAGGGTGTGCTGTCGATCACCCTGCCGAAGAAGCCCTCGACCGAGACCAAGGCCAAGAGGATCGAGATCAAGGCCGGCGGCTGAGCCCGTAGGTCCTCGCGAGGCGCGCCGGCTCCCCTCGGGGAGCCGGTGTCATCGTCTACCTTCGGCCCGACCGGGGAGGCTGCTCGGATCGACCCTCATCGAGCAGTCGGCGCTGGGGCGTCGGTCGTGCGCGATAGGCCGTGACGACCGCGCTTCCCGCCAATACGATTCTCGTTCCGACGAGTCGACGGGCCCGGATGATCTGCCGGCGCAGCCCTTCTTCGTAGGCACGCACGTCCTTCTCGCGCACCAGTACGCCGCCCTCGACCTCGGTACCGAGCCGGAGCGCCAAGGCAAGATCCTCCTCGCGTAGCGCCCGCTGCGCGATCCGCGCCCGCGCATGCCGAGTGAGAAGCAGGCTGCTCACGGTGCCTCCTCCATATCGGCTGTGCGGGAGCCCTGGTCCTTCACGATCTCTTCGAAAGGATTGTTGCAAGGGTTCTCCTCTCCCCACTCTGGCACCGCACCATTGGCCTCCCGTGTTTGATCGTGCTCTAGTATCCACGCTGCACGATCACTAGGAGACCCGTCTTTCAGGAGTTCCTCGGGCATCTCGTGAAGCGCGACGAAGCCGGATACGATCGGCGCCAGAGGAGCAGTATCGCCGCCCAGTCCCAGCAACCTGTCGATCTCCTTGTCGGCATAGATATCCCAGATGTCGGGAACGCAGATCCCATTGACGGTCACGGGATCGAAAACCTCCCCATACTGCCTGAGTCTCTCGACGATGAACTTGGTGAATGGAGACATCGTCTCGAGCTTGCCATCGTGATGGGGCAAGTCGAACAAGTCATGGCGGGCGATCGACTCCTCCTCGCGTGACAGGTATTCGTCTGCCACCCGGAGAAGAATGCGGAAGGGGACACCCATCGCGAGATCGCGCCCATTCTCCTCCTGTACCCGCAAGCTCTCGCGCAGGCGCGCGACACGAGCACGGCGCCACTGAAAACTCTCCTCGGCGAACAACGCGAAGAGCGCAGCTCCCCAGGCGATCTGATCGGTGAGCGTCACACCGTAGCGAAGTGTGTTGAGGAAAAACATGTTCCGAACATACAGGCCGACGCTGACGTTGATGTTGGCGAACAGTGGCTCGCGATCGGTGGTCTCCTCACCTGCGGATGTTACGGCGAGATCCGCGGCCTCGACTGCGAAGGAGTTCCGAATGGCCTCGAAGACGCGGTCGTGAGGCGTGTGCCGCCCAGGCCTCTCGAGGCGCTGATACTGGCGCAGAGACATGCGTGCCCTGCCAGCAGCCTCCTTCTGGCTCCACCCTTTTCTCATGCGGAGCGCCCTTAGGGCGTCCCCCTCGATGACACCGGCCATGCTCGCCTCCACCAGAAGATGGAGACACGTATACTGCCATCGGCAGGATCCAGAAAGCGACAAAAGACGTCTTCGTCCCTATCTGAGAAGCGACATACGATGGAAATATGACGTACACGTGGACGTCCACGTGCGCTAAAAATCTGGCTAGGTTGGCCGAGGAATGGGCGCTCGGTTGGCTGGTGGCGGGTGGCTGACCGGGTATTGGAAGCGCTGCCGCTCGGCCTCGCAGACAGGGTGGACGTGGCAGCCCTCGAGGTGGTCGTTCACGAAGCCCATCGCCTGCATGAAGGCGTAGAGGGTCGTCGGACCCACGAAACGGAAGCCGCGACGGCGCAGCTCCGCGGCGAGCGCCCGGCTCTCCGGGCTCGTGGTGCGGGCGAGGAGCTCGGCGCGGTCGCGCGGTGGGGCGTGCCGCCCGGCGGCGGGTGCGAAGCGCCAGAGCAGGGCGGCGAGCGAGCCCTCCCGCTCGATCAGCGCACAGGTGGCACGGGCGTTGGCGATCACGGCTTCGATCTTGCCCCGGTGCCGGACGATCGCCGGGTCGGCCAGGAGCCGGGCCACCTCCGCCTCGCCGAAGCGCGCCACCCGGGCGGGGTCGAAGCCCGCGAAGGCCCGCCGGAAACCCTGACGCTTCCTCAGGATCGTGAGCCAGGACAGCCCGGCCTGGAAGCCTTCGAGACAGAGTTTTTCGAACAGGGCGCGATCGTCGGTCGAGGGCCGACCCCATTCCTCGTCGTGATAGGCGCGATGGAGCGCATCGCCCACGCACCAGGAGCAGCGCCGGACCCCGTCCGGGCCGACCGTCAGGCCATCCACCGTCGATCCCTCCCCCGATCCGGCCCCTCCCTCGAACGGGGCGGCGGATCGTGCACGAACCGGAACAGGTCTGTCGCCGTCCGAGCGACGAGCGCCGGCTGGATCGCGCCGCCGTGCCGCCCACCTCCATGCGAGTTCCAGGCGGAGGGCGAGAGCATGGTCACCCGGCGTCGGACATTGGGTGGGACCGCGGCACTGACCGCAGCGGCGGTGTTTCCGTCGATCCCACGGGCGCAGGCGGCGGCACCCAGGCAGGTCGGACCCGCCGTAGCCTTCCGTCGGCTCCAGGTGGGTGAGCTCGAGGTCACGCTGCTGTTCGACGGCCATGCCCGCCGGCCGCTCGACGCCGGCTTCGTGCGCAACGCGCCCCTGACCGAGGTGCAGCAGGCGCTGGCCGACGCCTTCCAGCCGACCGACGCGCTGCTGATCCCCTTCACCGCCACGCTCGTCAACACCGGCACGGCGCTCGTGCTGTTCGATTCCGGCAACGGCGATTCGGGCGCTCCGGGCACCGGGCTCGCACGGGCCGGGCTCGCTGCCGCCGGCTATTCGCCCGAGCAGGTCGACCTCGTCGTCGTGAGCCATTTCCACGGCGACCACATCAACGGACTGCGCAGCAAGGCGGGCGACCTCCTCTATCCCGGGGCGCGGATCCTCGTGCCCGAGCCGGAATGGGCCTTCTGGATGGACGATGCCCAGATGAGCCGGGCTCCGGACGCGATGAAGGGCGCCTTCCAGAACGTCCGCCGCGTCTTCGCCCCGATCGCCGGCCGGGTCGAGCGCTATGCGGGCGAGCGCGAGCTCGTCCCGGGAATCACCGCGATCCCGGCGATCGGCCACACCCCGGGCCACCACGCCTTCCGCCTCTCGAGCGGCAATCAGAGCCTGCTCGTCTGGTCGGACACCACCAACAAGCCCGAGCTCTTCGTGCGCAACCCGGACTGGCAGGCGGTCTTCGACATGGACGGCAACCGCGCGGCCGAGACGAGGAAGCGCCTGCTCGACATGCTCGCGAGCGAGCGGATGCCGGTCGTGGGCTACCATTTCCCGTTCCCGGCGGTGGGCCACGTCGCCCGCGAGGGTGGCGGTTGGCGCTACGTGCCCGCCTTCTGGAGCTGAGCCCCGACCGATCCGCGCCGCCGCGGCCTCAGCCGAGCTCGCGACGCAGGAAGGCGATCGTCCGCCCCCAGGCGAGCTCGGCGGCCGCTTGGTCGTAGCGCGCGGCGTTGGTGTCGTTGTTGAAGGCGTGCTGGGTGCCCGGATAGAGGTGGATCTCGAAGCGCTTGCCGGACGCCCCGAGCGCCGTGCGGTAGGCTTCGATGCCGGCGTTGATGCGCTCGTCCCGCTCGGCGTAGTGGAGGAGGAGCGCGGCGCGGATCGCCGGGACCCGCTCGGCGGCGACCTGGCGGCCGTAATAGGCGACGCCGGCCGCGAGGTCCGGGGAGCGGACGGCGAGCTCGTTGACCATCCCGCCGCCCCAGCAGAAGCCGATCGCCCCGACCTTGCCGTTGCTCTCGGGATGACCGGCGAGGAACGGGACGGCGGAGGCGAGTCTCCGGGCGTTGAGCTCCGGATCGAGCCTGCCGATCATCTCGCGCGCCTTGTCCTCGTCGGCGGGCGTGCCGCCGTCGCGGGCCAGCATGTCGACCGCGAGCGCCAGGAAGCCCTCGAGCGCCAGCCGCCGCGCCACGTCCTCGATGTGCGGATTGAGGCCGCGGTTCTCGTGGATCACGATCACCGCCGGCCACCGACCGGTCTCGCGTGGTCGCACGAGATAGCCGGCCATCGGCCCGTCCGGCCCGGGCCAGCTCACCCGTTCGGCGCGCAGCCGCGGATCGTCCGCCGGCACCGTGGCCGCTCGGGCGTAGTCGTTGCGCAGCACCGCGAGCAGGGCCGTGGCCGCCGCCGTCCCGCCGGCGAGCCGACCGAGCTCGTCCATGAACGCGCGGCGGTCGAGCAGGCCATGGGTGAAACGATCGTAGAGATCGATGATCGGTTGGGCGATCCGCATCGCCGGCCTCCCCTTCGGACCCACCACCCCGAGCGAGATAGGCCGAGCCGCGGACATGGCGAGACGGGGTGTCGCGGGTGACCCGACCGCGCCCGTCCGCCCTGGTCGCAGCTCGCCCCGGCCAGTATATCAGCGAAATCTGAAGAGCCTGGGGAGAGGGCCGTGGCCAAGGACTATACGACGCTCGAACAGGAGTACGTCGCCAACTCCAAGGCGCTGCACCAGGCGGGCGGCGAGCCGATGAAGGCGTTCCGCGGGCTCGTCCAGGCGGCGAGCCAAGACGGTGCCCTATCGCACAAGCAGAAGGAGCTCGTCGCGCTCGCCATCTCGATCGCGGTGCGCTGCGAGGGCTGCATCGTCTTCCACACGCGTGCCTGCCTGCGGCTCGGCGTCACCCGCCAGGAGCTCCTCGAGATGATCGGCGTGGCGGTCGAAATGGGCGGCGGGCCGTCCTCGGTCTACGGCGCGCAGGCGCTCGCTTGTTACGACCAAATGGCAGCGGCGGCGCGCGACCGGGCTTCGTGAGGGCTCGCGGGGGTTCAGAGGAAGCCCAAGAGCTCGAAGCGGAGGAGGTGCAGGAGGACGCCCGTGGCGGCGGCGCCGAGAAGGAGGAGCCCGAGCCCGATCCGTAGGCCGAACAGGGCCGACGCGGCGAGGGCCAAGAGTGCGAAGGCGGCCGGGTTCCAACTCGCGAGCACGGGCAGATCGAGGAGGAGGGGACCCAGGCGGATCGGCTCGACCACCGCGAAGAGGGTGTGCAGCGCCAACCAGACGGCGAGCTGCAGGATCACGCCCACCACGGCCGCGGTGATCGCCGCGAGAGCGGCGGCGAGCGCCCGGTCGGCGCGCAGCCGTTCGACGTGCGGAGCGCCCGCGAGGATCCAGAGGAAGCAGGGCACGAAGGTCACCCAGGTGGCGAGCGTGCCGCCGAGGATCCCGGCGAGCAGCGGGTCGAGCGTGCCCGGGTCGCGGAAGGCCGCCAGGAAGGCGACGAAGAGGAGTACCATGATCAGGGGGCCGGGCGTGGTCTCGGCGAGCGCCAGCCCGTCGAGCATCTCCCCCGGGCCGAGCCAGCCGCGAGTCTCGACCGCCGCCTGGGCGACCCAGGCCAGCACCGCATAGGCACCGCCGAAGGTCAGGACCGCCAGTTTGCTCATGAGCCAGGCGATTGCGCTCAGCACGTGGTCCGATCCGAGCACCAGCCGGAGGAGCAGCGTGGGCCCGAGCCAGAGTGGTAGGCAGGCGGCGATCACCCGCGCCGTCCAGCCCGGTCGCGGCCGGGCGTGGCCCGGAAGCGCCTCGCCGAGCGCCGAGGCCGCCTCGGCGAGGCCGCCCTTGTCGGTCGGCTCGCCGGCGGTGAGGAAGGCCCCCAGGCCGAGCCGGCCGCCGAGCCAGCCGACCAGCCCGGCCGTGAGCAGGACCGCCGGGAAGGGCGCGGCGAAAGCGAACAGGGCCAGGAAGGCGAGGGCGGCGATGCCGAGCATCGTTCGATTGCGCAAGGCACGACAGCCGATCCGCAGGACCGCGTCGAGCACGATCGCGAGCACGGCGGCCTTGAGGCCGAAGAAGACGGCCTGGACGAGCGGTACCTGGCCCAGGGTGGCGTACAGGATCGAGAGAGCCAGGAGCGTCAGATAGCCCGGCAGGATGAAGAGGATCCCGGCGATCAGCCCGCCCCTGAGCCCGTTCAAGAGCCAGCCGACATAGACCGTGAGCTGCTGCGCCTCGGGGCCGGGCAGGAGCATGCAGAAGTTCAAGGCGTGCAGGAATCGCCGCTCCCCGATCCAACGCTTCTCCTCGACCAGGATGCGGTGCATGACCGCGATCTGCCCGACCGGGCCGCCGAACGACAGGAGGGCCACCCGGGTCCAGGTGCGGACCGCCTCGCCGAGCGAGGGAAGAGGCGGCGGGTCCGGCGCGCTCATCCCGTGCCCGTGTCCGCGGCGAGCAGCTGGTGCAGGTGGAAATGGTAGGGGCCGAGCTTGCCGCCGTAATTGCCGGCATCGATCGCGACCACGCCGGCCGCCCGGCCGAGGGCGCAGACGGCACGGATGCCTTCGACCATGGCGCGGGCGACCGAGGCCTCGTCGAGCCCGTCGATCACGATCTCGAGCACCGAGCCGACCTCCGCCGGCACCGCGCTCTCGGCCACCACCCCGCGCAAGGTCGGACAATAGAGGTGATTGGTGGAGGCGATCATGCCCTTGTAGCGCGCCCCCACCTTCGAGCCCGAGCGGACGATCCCGCCCGGGAAGGGAAGGATCACGTTCGGCACCCCTCCGATCGCCTCGACCGCCGCCTCGGCGGCGCGGAGCGCGGCAGGGGCGGTCTCCGCCAGGATCAGGAAATTGCCGCCACCCACGCCCGCGCCGATCCCGACCCGGTCCTCGACCAGGAACTCCCCCTCCATCACCGGCACCCGCCAGAAGCGGCGATCGCCCAGGCGCTTGCTGCTCTGGTAGCCGTCGCCGAAGAACCGCAGGCTGCGGCCGAGCGGGATCCGCCGCTCCGTATCGAGGCCCGACCAGGCGGCGGCGGTGGGGCAAGTGAGCACGCATTGGCCGACCCGCTTCACGAGCTGGTCGGCGAGGCCTTTTTCGTTCATGGCGAAGAGCAGGACCGCCACGCCGGGCCGCCCGTCCGGGGTCTCCTCGGGGCCGAGGGCCCGCTCGATCCCCGCTTCGCAGCCGCAGGCGATGACCGAGGTCGCGAACCCGGTCGTGGTCCGTGCCGCGATCTCCGCCCAACGCGCGCTTTCCGCCGTGATCACGAGGCGCGTCGCCCGCATCGGAAACGCCTCGGCGAAGCTCGCCCGGACGAGCACGCCACCGAGCTCGAGGGGTGCGGTCACGACCCGGACGACCCCGGAGCGGCGGGTGGGGATGGCGGCGGTGGAGCTCCCCGGCAGACGTGCTCGATCGGCTCGCCGAGCTCGGCGAGCTCGTCCCGGCCGAGCACGAAGCTGCCGAGCCGCTGATCGCGCCAGGTCTCGAAGAAGGTCCGCACGCGTTCCTCGATCGCCGGGTCGAAGCCGGGCCGGACGAAGTGGAAGGCGCCCCGCAAGTTCGGCTCCAGAACCTCGCCGTGGCGCACCACGAGCCGGCCGTTCTTGAACAGCAGGTGGACGCAGGCGAACATCCGCTCGCGGTCCGGATCGTCGCGGTAGACGGCGACATCGGCCCGTGCCCCGGGTCGGAGGTGCCCGAGCTCCCGTTCGATCCCCAAAAGTCGCGCCGGGCCGGCGCGGGTGAGGATGGCGATCTCCCGGAGCGTGTACTCGCGGCGGATCGAGGGCAGGATCGAGAGCTCGCGCGCCGCTTTCGGCAGCCGGGCGAACTCGGCGTCGCGGAACTCCTTGTCCATCAAGAGCCGGATCAGCCGGGGATAGGTCGTGAACGGGCCGCCGTTCGGATGGTCGGTGGTGAGAGCGATCCGCCAAGGGTCCTCGACCAGTAGGAAGAGCTCGAGCCCGATCGCCCATTGCAGCGCGTTGACGAAGCTCTCGTCCCGATAGCGGAACGGGACCACCCCACAGCCCGCCTCGCATTCGATGTCCATGCCGACCCAGCGGCGCGGATGGGCGTGCGCCGCGTTGCGGAACTGCGCCATCGTATCCGCCGAGGCGGTCACGGTCCGGCCGAACATCACCTGGCCCACGTCGAGGCTGACGTTCGGCTGGGCGTTGACGAGTTCGGCGATCGCCGGTGCGCCCGAGGAGAAGCGCCGCGGCCCCTCGGCTCCGTAACTGTGGAACTGGAGGTGGGTGAGATGGATCCGCCGCCCCTCCATCGCCCGGATCGTCGCCAGCGTCGAGGCCATGTTGCCGGGCACGCCCAGATTGCAGCCGTGGACGTGGATCGGATGCGGCACGGCGAGCCGGTCGAGCGCCTCGGCCAAGCTTTCGAGGACCGCGCGCGGGGTGACACCGTAGGGAGCGGCGCGCTCGTCGAGATCGAGCCGCCGTTGGCCGTATTTGAACGCGGCGATCCCGCCCGGGTTGACGATCTTGACCGCGAGCGCCCCCGTGGCGTGCAGGGTCCAGGCGACGTAGTCGGCGATCGCCCGCTCCCCGGCTCCTTCGGCGAGGAGGCGCAAGAAGAAGTCGTCGTTGCCGAGGAGGACGTAGGCGCCTTTGTCGAGCAGCGGGATGTCCGCCATCTCGTGGTGCGAGGCACGGGCGTTCGAAGGCAGCATGGCCGGCTCGAAGGCGGCCGTGTAACCGAGCCGGGCGTAACGGTAGCCGGTGATGAAGGACGACGGTGTCGCCTCGCCGCTGCCGGCCCTGCACCCCCGGCCACCGACCTCGCGATGGGCGCGGTGCTCTTCCGCCATGAGCAGCCGGGCGATCGTCACCTTGCCGCCACCGATGTGGCTGTGCATGTCGATGCCGCCCGGCATCACCACGCAGCCCGAGACGTCGAAGAGTTCGGCGGGCGTGCCGGGCGGAGGTGGCGGAACGATCCGGCCGTCCTCGATCCACAGATCGGAGATCTCGCCGTCGATGCCACCGAGCGGGTCGAAGATCCGCCCGCCCGTGAGCCGGATCGCCACCAGCCTCGCTCCCCCGTGCGTTGCGCAGCTCGTCTTAACGGGGTTAGGGAGCCCTCGCCAGGAACCCCGACGGCTCGCCCGCATGCGCTCCGCCCCGCTTCCGCTCCCCGCCCGACGCCCCGCGCTGCTCGCGAGCGTGGCCGATCTCGAGGAGGCGGAGACGGCGCTCGCCCTCGGCGCCGAGCTGCTCGACCTCAAGGATCCGCGCGCGGGGGCGCTCGGCGCCTGGCCGGCCGAGCATCTCTCGGCCGCGGTCGCACGGTTCGGCGGCCGCGTGCCGCTCTCGGCGACCACGGGCGATCTGCCGATGGAGCCGGGGCTTCTGCGGGCCGCGGCCGAGCGGGTCGCGGCGAGCGGTGTGGACGTCGTCAAGGTCGGCTTCTTCACCGACGCGGGGCGGCTCGAAGTCCTGGAGGAACTGCGGCCGCTCGCGGCCCGCGGGGTGCGGCTCGTGGCCGTGCTCATGGCCGATCGCGACCCCGATCTCGCCGATCTCGCGCCCTTCGCCCGGGCCGGCTTGGTGGGCGTGATGCTGGACACGGCCGATAAACGTGCGGGCGGGCTCCGCCACCATCGGACCGAGGCCGAGCTCGCCCGGTTCGTGGCGGAGGCCCGCGCGCTCGGGCTCCTCTGCGGTCTGGCGGGCTCGCTCGGTGTCGACGACGTCGGACCTCTGGCTCGGCTCGCCCCCGACTATCTCGGCTTCCGCGGGGCGCTGTGTGGCGGCGATCGCCGCGATCGCCTCGATCCCGGCGCGTTCGCGCGGGTCCGCAGAGCCTTGGACGTGGCGCGGGGCGGCGCCGGCCGGGCCCTTCAGGCCGCCTGAGCGCGGGTTTCGCGCGCGAGAAGGGCGACCGCGAGGGCCGGGGCCGCGACCCGCGCCCAGCGCGCAGGCTCGCCCTCGAGGCCCGTGAGGGCGGCGAAATCGCACCAGGGACGGCCCGTCCGGCGGGTCAGCTCCTCGACCAGGAACGCACCGCAGCCGGCCGCCACCAAGGGTGCCTCTTCGGGCAGTTCGCCGCGCGAGAGGAGGAGGGCGAGGCCGTCTTGGATCCGGCGGAGCTGGGCCTCGGCGAACAGGGTGGCGAGCCGGCGTGCCTCCTCGAGCGAGGCCGGCCCGAGATCGGTGCCGACCATGCGCAGGAGCCGCCGGGCGCTCCCCTCGACCGTCTTGGGCCCGCCGTCGGCCGCGGGATGCTGGTCGAACGCCTCGTCGAGCCGGCCGAGGAGGCGGAAGAGATCCGCCGTGGTCGCGAAATGCTCCGCCATGACGCCCACGAGCCGGCCGCGGAACGGCACCCGTTCGGCGAGCGCCATCAAGGGCGTGCGGACGAGGCCCTGGTAGACGAGCTCGCCTTCGGCCAGTCGTTCGGCATCGTCGAGGCCGCGGGCCCGTACCCGGCCCCCGGCGAAGGGCACGAGGTCGGTCGTCGTGCTGCCGATGTCGACGAGGACTCCGGCGGGCAGGCGCCGGGCGAGGAACGCCGCGGTCGCCCGCCAATTGGCGGAGGCCACCCGAAGCGGGGTGGCCGCGGCCGCTTCGGGGGCGAGGAAACCGTCCGTGCTCCAGACCGCGAGCGGCCGGCCGGGGAAACGGGCCGCCACGGCGTCGAGCAGGCGGAGGACGCCGGTCCGCCGGTCGGGGAACAGGTCGACGAGCTCGCCCGTCATGGTGAGCGCCACGGTCGCGGGCGCCGGCCAGCCGGCGAGAACGGCCTCGAACGCCTCGGCGAGCCGGTCGAGCCCTTGCCAGAGCCGGCACGGAACCTCGCGGATCGCCGGGGGCCCGCCTTCGACGAGCAGAGCCGCCTTGAGATGGGCGCCGCCCAGGTCCAGACCGAGGACCGCGGACCCGGATCCGGTCGTGCGAAGAGGGGGGGAAGAGAGCGTGCCGTCTTTCACCGTGGTTCCCGTTCTCGATCTCGTGGGCGGGCTCGTGGTCCACGCCCGCGCCGGTGAGCGCGATCGCTACCGCCCGCTCGCGGGCTCGCAGCTCGTGGATTCGGCCGAGCCCGTGGCGGTCGTGGAAGCCCTCCTCGCCCTTTTCCCGTTCCGCGTGCTCTACCTCGCCGACCTCGATGCGATCCGCGGCCGCGGCGACCATCGCCGGCTCGTCGGCGAGCTCGCCCGGCGCTTTCCCGACCTCGTGCTCTGGGTCGATGCGGGCATCGCGAGCGAAGACCGGCTCCGCGATCTCGCGGCCCTGCCCGGTGTGCGCCCGGTGCTGGGCAGCGAGAGCCAGGAGGATTCCCGGCTGCTCGAGCGCGCCCTCGAACTCGCCCCCGAGCGGGTCCTGCTCTCGCTCGATTGGCGGGGCGAGGCGCCGCTCGACCCGGCGGGTCTGCGCACACGGCCCGCACTTTGGCCCGCGGACGTCGTCGTCATGACGCTCGCCCGGGTCGGGACGGGAAGCGGGCCCGACTTCGCCCGTCTCGAGGAGGTGCGCCGTAAGGCCGGACCGGGGCGGCGGGTCTGGGCGGCAGGTGGGGTGCGCGGGCTCGACGATCTCCTGCGCTTGCGTGCACAGGGGATCGTCGGCGCCCTGGTCGCCACCGCGCTGCACGACGGTCGCTTGGGTCGCGCCGAGCTCGCGCGGCTGGACGCGCCCGATCCTTGAGGAGTCGTGAACCGCGGAACGGGTGCCGGTTCCGGACCGACACCCGTTCTCCGCTCAGTTCCGCTTCAAGCCGATCAATCGGAGCAGGGTCTCCCACCAGCCCGTGCTCTGGGGAGCCGCTGGTCCCGTCGGCCGGGTCGGAGCCGCCGGTTCCCGCCGGGTCTCCGCTGCCGGCCGCTCGGACGGCGGGAGAGGGGCGGGAGGTGCCGCCGGAGCCGCGGGCTCGACCCGCGCTCGCGGGGGCGGCTCGGGAGGCGGCGGAGGCCGAGCCGGCTCGGTCGTCGCTGCCGTCGCCTCATCGGCCGACGCAGGTGGGGCCGCTGGCTCCTTTCAATCGGCGCCGAAGGGATGCTTCGTCTTGTCCTTGCGCGCGACCATCGTGCGGGCGCGCGGCAGGCCGGCCACGGCCCGCTCGATCGCGAGCTTGGTGGCCTCGTAGTTGAACTGCTGGATCTTCTTGTCGTCCTCGGCCTCCCAGTGGATGAACACACCCACCGAGATGAAGAGGTCCTCGCACTCCTCCTCGGGGATCGTGCCCTCGGCGACGCAGTCGGCGACCGCCATCGCCACGGCCCGCTGCGCCGGACCGAACATCTGGACCGCCTGCTTGGCGTTCTTGATCGTGACCTTGTTGAACATCACGGTCGCGGGCTTGACCATGAGGTTCGGCTCGAGCACCGCGAGGAGCCCGTTCACGCCTTCCTTCTGGTTGGTGAGCGTCATCGCGAACGCGGTCTCGGCGGGCGTGCCGCGCGGACCGATGATGAGATCGATGTGGGCGACCTCGTTGCCGTCGCCGACCAGCGCCTCACCGACGAGCATACGATCGATCTTGGCCATGGAGAGCCTCCCCCCTGGGGTTGCGGACCGCGAAACAGCGCGGCTGATAAGGGAGCGATCCGGTCTCGGCAATCCGCTGCGGCGCGGAAGGGATCCTGCGACGGGCGGACCTCCGCCCGTCATGGCGAGCGCGCATCAGGGCGCGGGATGCGGATCGGCCAAGCTTGCGGCGAAGGCCGAGGCCACCACCAGATCGGCCGTGGTCCCGGGGTTGAGCCCGGCCGCTTTGAGTTCGGCATCGAAGCGGAGGAGCTCGTCGCTGAGGCTCTCCGGGTCCGCAGCAGCGAGCAGCCGGGCGGCGAGCGGCCGGGCGGCGTCGGCCAGGGCTTCGGCGGTCGCCCGACCGTGCTTGCGGGCGACGTGGCTGTCCGGGATTCGGCTCAGGAGATGGAGGTGCAGCCCGGCGAGGGCCCAGGGTCCGCTCCAGCCCCGCGCCTCGAGCCTCGCGAGCAGCGGGATCCCGATCTCGAACGGATCGGCGAAGCCGTGCGTCCAGTTCCAGGCGATCCGATCGCGGGTTTCGGCGAGGCGCATGGCTTCGAGCAGCGGCACATCGGGTTCCGCGGCCACGTCGGCCACCTCGACCCGACCGAGGCCGCCCGGTCGGGCGAGCCGGATCGCGGCATAGGTTCGTTTCGCGTCGTCGTGATCGGTCCCGGCGAGCACGATCGCCAAAGCCTCGCGCAGCGGCTCCGACCGCTCGGCCGCCGCCGCCAGAGGCGCGCACAGGAGGAGGATGCCGAGATTGGTGTTGGTCCCGACCACGGCTCGGGTCGCCGCGACCGCGTCCAGGATACGGACGCCGAGCGGTGCCCCGGGCCGGGCGACGGCCGGTGCCGCGGCCCGTGCGCTCGCCTCGAAATCCTCGACGCGCAGGCCGTGACCGGGGGCGAAACGGTGGACGTTGCCGGGCTTCAAGGCGTCGAGCTCGGCGAGGCAGGCCCGCTCGAAGAGTGTGGCGATCCGCTCCGGCGTCATCGCCCGAGCTTCCGCGCGATCGCTTGGAGGAGCGCTTCGGCGATGTCGAAGGCGGTCACCGCTTGCAGGCCCTGCCAGGCCGGCTGGCTGTTGACCTCGAGGAGGAGGAGCCGACCCGTCCCGCGTTCTTCGAGGAGGTCGACCCCGGCGTAGAAGGCACCCACCGCCCGGGCCGCGGCGACCGCGAGCGCGCCGAGCCGTCCGCCCGCCGGCACCGGGACCGGCCGTCCCCCCTGGTGGACGTTGGTGATCCAGCTCGTGCCCTCGCGCGCCATCGCCGCCACCGGCTCACCGTCGATCACGAGCACCCGATAGTCCCGATCCCCACCCTCGGGCGGCACGTAGCGTTGCAGATACCAGACCCCCGCGGTTTCGTCCTCGCGCGGCAGCTCGGTCGGATCGCGCAGTCGGCGCAGGCCTCGGCCCTGGGCGCCGAAGAGCGGCTTGGCGACGAGCTCGAAGCCCGCCGCGGCTTCCGCTTCGACGATCGCCCGGGCCTCCTCGAGCCGCTCCACGGTCCAAGCGGGTGGGGTCGGCAAGCCGGCGTGCTGCAGGAAAAAGCTCGTCGCGGATTTGTCGACGCAGCGTTCGATCGCGCGGGCGGAATTGATCACCGGCACCCCGACCGCTTCGAGAGCGTGCAGGAGGCCGAGCCGGCGGGTCACCTGCTCGAAGCTGCCGCCGGGAACGAAACGGACGAGCACGGCGCCGGGCAGCTCCTCCTGGCCGGCGAGCCGCAACCCGGAGCGTGCCGCCCCGTCGAAACGGAGGGCCGCGAAGCCGAGCCGACGCAGCGGCAAGCCGAGCCGTGCCGCGGCCCGGAGGAGGCGTTGCCAATGCCAGCCGGCGGCACCCAGGACGAGGAGCTCGCCGCTCAACCGCGTGTCGTACCCTCGCTCGGGAGCCCGAAGGATCGGGCGAGCAGGTCCGGCGCGAGCCGACCCCCGACGAAGCTCCGCCCCGTCGAAAGTGCCGTGACGGTCACCCGGCCCGGGCTGAACAGCATGGGATCGATCGCGTAGAAATCGTGGCCGGCGGCGGCGAACAGCTCGGCGAAGGGACGGCCGTAGTCGCGCGAGGCCGAGCTCGGCAGCGCTTCGGCGAGCCGCGCGGCCTCCTCCTCGGGACCGCTCACGAAGAGCTGGACCTCGCCCCCGAACAGCACGGCGTCGTTGGTCCGGCCCATGGCCACGAGGAAGTCCGGAGCGGGTGGGGGGAGGGGGGCGGAGCCGAGTCCGTCGACGATCCGCTCGAGCGGGAAGCCGAGGGCGTGCGCCTTGTGGAGCGCCACCTCGAGGACGCGGGCCACGATCTGCACCGTGCCGGCGAGGCTCGTCGTGGGCGTGGGGACGAAGCCGAGCGCGGAAGGGGGAAGGGCGCAGTCGGCCGCGACCTTCTCGATCAGGGCGTCGGGCGGCTCGCGGTCGGTCTCGAGCACGAACCAGGCGCTTTCGGCCTCGAGGTCGCGGAAATCGAGCTCGGCGAAGAGGGCTTCCTTGGCCGCTCGGGCCCGGCCAGGCCCCGAGGCCATCGCCCGCCAGGCGCCCGCCCCTTCGCCGTGGGACAGGCTCCAACCGGCATATTGGCTCGTGAGACAGGCGAGGACCGGATCGGCCGAGCGGGCCTCGACCCGGAACGGCACGCCCGGGAAGCGCGTCTCGGTCGCGAACGCGACCCAGCCCACGCCCCCCATGCAGAGCTCGGCGATCCGCCGGCCGGCTTCGAGGCTGCCCGAGACCGCGATCCCGGCGTCGATCAGCGTCGCCCCGTTCGCCGTCCGACGCACCGCGAGCCGCAAGGGGCCCGCATCGGCGACGAGCTCGCGGGCGAGCCGTTCCGCCCGCGCTGCGAGCGACGGCCAGTGTCGTCGCCGCTCGGTGCCGATCGCCGTCCCGCTCATGCGCCTCGTTCTCCTTCCACCACGAGCCGCGCGCGCGGTGCCCCGGGCGCATCGACCATCTGCACGAGCAGGCACCGCTCGCGCAGCTCGAGCAGCCGGCGGACCTCCGCCGGGTCGTTCCCCGTTGCACGCACCGTGGCGAGCGGGCGCCCGGTGCGCACCCGCTCGCCCGGAGGGGTCCGGTCGCCCGCCCATGCCGGCCAGAGGAAGCCCACCGGCACGACGAGGTCGCGATCGGTGCGGACGATCGCCGTGCCGGCGAAACCCGAGGGCTCGGGGGATCCCTCCGGAAGCTCCCCGCGACAGGCCGCGAGGTGGAGGGCCACGAGGTTCGTGCCGAGCGCGGTTTCCGCGGCCTCGAGCGAGCCGCCGGGGCGCGGGTTGATCTCGAGCAGATGGAATCCGCCACCCTCCTCGAGCAGGAAATCGGCGCTCGCGAGGCCGCGCAGGGCGAGGGCCGTGCCGACCGCGACCGCGGCGCGGGCGAACCTTTCTTCGAGAGCTCGGGGGAGGGAGGCGGGGGCGAGCACGCCTTTGAAATGCGGTGGATCGCCCGTGTTCCACTGCGCGCTCGCGAGGAGCGCGAGGGTCCGTCGGCCGTCGCCCAGGAGCAGGATCGAGACCGGCCGACCCGCGACACGGCGTTGGACGTAGTCGAGGGGGTGGAGGCGATCGACACGTTCGGCCGGCCGGACGTGCCAGCCGCCGCCGGCGCCGCGCCGTTTGACGAGCCAGCCCCGCCGCGCGGTGGGAAGATCCGCCCGGGTTTCGGGAAACGGGACGTCGAGCGCGCGGCAAAGTGCCGCGAGCGCGAAGGGATCGACCGCACGCGCCACGATCTCGGGCGGATTGCCCAAGAGCTCGCGGCCGCGGGCGAGGGCCGCGAGCACGCCGCGCCGGCCTTCGAGGCCGCCGCCCACCAGGAGCGGGATCGGCGGCGGGGCGACGGCGCGCGCGGCGCGCAGGAGAGGCCCCGCGGCGAGTGGCCCGGCGCGCCCCGCGGGGATGCGCAGGGCGAGCTCGGCCACCTCGCGCGTGTCGAGGTCGGCGAAGCGGTCGAGCACGATCGGCGACGATCCCGTCGCACGGGCCGATCGCGCGAGGGCGCGACCGGACAGGGCCACGATCAGGATCCGCCCGCCGGGGCCGTGTTCCTCCGTCATCCCGGCCGATCCGCCACGAGTTCGCGGGCCTTGGCGAGCGTCTCGGCGATGCCGATGAAGCGGCGCGGCCGGGCGTCGCGCATCGAGGCCAGAAGCTCGTGTTCGGTCTTGAACTTGAGCCGGCCCACGGCGAGCGCGCCGATGCCGACCGCATCCCCACCGGGCAGCGTCTCGGCCTCGTCCATGGCGTCGATCCCCTCGATCCCCGAGGGCGGCACGGCGTTCACGTCGACCGCGACCAGGAGCTTCCCTGCAGCGCGCAGATGCTCGGCCTCGAGGATCCGGATCCCGGCTTTCCCGGCGGCGAGCACGATCTCGGCTTCGGCGAGGAGCGCCTTCTTCTTCTCGGCGTCCGAGCCGTCGGCACCTTCGAAGCCGACCCCGAAGCGACCGCCGAGCTCGCCCGCCGCTTGGCGCACGCGCGTGGGGCCGTCGTGGCCGGCGAGGACCACGCGACCGCCCGCGAGGGCCGCCATGAGCCCGGCGATCCGGCCGACCGGACCCGTGGCGCCGAACACCACGACCCGCTTGCCCGCGAGCTCGTGGCCGCGGCCGCGCAGGGTCTTCTCGACCACGGCGATCATCGCCGCGGCCGTCGTGAAGGCGCCCGAGGGATCGGCCATGAGCGAGATCTCGAACCAGGGCGGCAGCATCGCCGCCTTGGCTTCCTCGAGCATGTCGAGCGCGAGGAGCGGATCACGCCCACCGATCAGCATCGCGGTCGCCCGGCCGTCCTCGGGCGCGCGCGAGAAGATCGCGTCCTGGACCAGTGGGCGGATCTCCTCGAGTGTCACCTGCGTGTAGGGCAGGATGTGATCGAAGCCGGCGTCGGCCGCCATGTTGACGTCGAACGGGCTCGGATTCCTGAGCGGGGTGAGGAAGTGGAGGACGCTCGGCGGGTTGCTCAAGGCAGGCTCTCCGGCTCGAGGGTGGAGGGGAACGAGACGAGCTCGGCCGGCCGGTTGCGGCCGGCGACGACCCGGAAGCGCAGACCCGAGGAGGCGAAGCGCCGTTCGAGCTCGCGCCGGGCGGCCTCGGCCGAGGCGGCGTCCGGAAAGAGCGCCCAGCCCGTGGGACCCCAGGAGGTCTGCCCCACGCCGCGCACACCTTCGGCCTCGAGCCGGGCCGCGACCTCGGCCACCACCGGGCTCGCGAACCGCCCGCCACCTTGAAAGGGTGCGAAGCGTTCGCCCATGACGCGTTGGACCTCGGCCAAGGCTTCGGCCACGGGGGCGAGTTCGGCGCGGACGAGCCCGGGAAGGAGCTGGAGGAGGACGTGCCGGCAGAGCCGGTCGGCCGGATCCTCGGCGACCGGCGGCAGGTCGGCGAAGGCCGCGGCCTCACTCGGGCCGTGGACGCCCGTCCGGGTCGGATCGAGGATCAACAGGATCCGCCAGGCTTCGGGAAAATCCAGCCGGACGGTCAGAGGGGGTGGGAGCCGATCGTCGGGGGCGCGGCCACCGTCGACGAGGAACCCTCCCTTGGCGAAGGCACCGAGCCCGATCGCCGAGCGGCTGCCACGATCGAGCAGCTCGGCGATCGCCTCGAGCGGCGCCTCGCGCCCGAGGAGGGGCGCCAGTCCGGCGCCGATCGCGAGACCGAGCTGGGTGCCCGAACCGAACCCGGCATGGGCCGGGATCGCTTCGCGGACGCGGACCGTGATCGGCTCCGCGACCTCCCAGGCCGCACGCAGCTTGTGCAGATGTCGCGCCGCCCGCTCGGCCTCCGGCCCTGCGATCGGAGCCGCGCCGCGGGCGAGTTCGAGCTCGGTCGCGATCTCCTCGATCGCCACGCCGAGGCTCGCGAACCGCCGGCCGAGCCTACCGGAAAGGTCGAGGAAGCCCAGATGGAGCCGCGCCGGCGCGCGCACCAGGACCCGCTCCACCCGCTCGACCACGTTTCGACCTCCCCCTCGTCCGCGCGGCGGTCTAGCCGCCCGAACCCCCGAGGGCAAATCGCCGTTTCGGCTTGCTCGCCTTCGGCCGACCGCTAGATCCTCGGGCGGATCGGACGAGGACGGGAGGCCGGAATGGCCGAGGCGAAGACGCTCCACGTCTACAGCGAGGAGGAAGCGGCCGAGCGGCTCGCCCGCGAGCTGCCGCACTGGCGGGTCGAGGGCGGCTGGATCCGCCGCACCTACCGGACCAACAGCTGGAAGGGCACGCTCATGGTGATCAACGCCGTGGGCCATCTGGCCGAGGCGGCGTGGCACCATCCCGACATCACGGCTTCTTATGCCTGGGTCGAAGTCCGGCTCAAGACCCACGACCACAAAGGCATCACCGACAAGGACTTCGCGCTCGCCGCGAAGATCGAGGAGGTGATCATGTGGCAGCCGGGCCTCGAGGGCGGGCCGCTCGAGGGCACCCCGCAGAACGATCTGCGCTTCGCCTACATCAAATACGACAAGCCGGCGAGCGCGAAGACCGGCTGAACGGCGCCGGCGTTCCGTGCTCCTCGCGCCTGCGCTAAGCCCACTCGGGCGGCGACGAGCACGGGGACGGAGAGGTGAGCGCATCCGGGCCGAGACGGATCGAGCGCGAGGTCGTCTGTCCGTTCTGTGCGCTCCTGTGCGACGATCTCGAGATCGTGGCCGAAGGAGATCGGCTCGCGGTCGCAGCCAAGGGCTGCCCGCGGGCGATCGAGGCCTTCGCTCGCCCGCGTCCCGACGATCTCCGCCCGCGCATCCGGGGCGAGCCGGTCGAGCTCGAGGTGGCCCTCGCCCGTGCCGCCGAACGTCTCGCCGCCGCCCGCATGCCGCTCTGGGCCGGCCTCGAGGCCGATCTCGCGGCGCTGCGCGCCGCGGTCGCCCTGGCCGAGCGGATGGGCGGGGTGCTCGATCCGATGGCGGGGGAGGGTGCCCGTGCCCAGCTCCTCGCCGTTCAACGTGCGGGCTGGGTGACCGGTACCCTCGCCGAAGCCCGCAACCGGCCGGATCTCGTCCTGCTCCTGGGCGACGGATGGCGGACGACCGCGCCGCGGCTCGCCGAGCGGGTTCTCCTGCCGGCCGTGCGGCTCGACGATCGGCCGCGGCGCCTCGTCCAACTCGGTGGAGCGCCCCCCGAGGAGCCGGCGATCGAGCATCTGCCCTGTGCGGCCACGGAACTTCCCGACCGGATCGCCCTTTTGCGGGCGCTGTTGCGCGGACGGTCGATCGCCGCCCCGGAGCCCTGGCGGGAGCTCGCCACGGCGATCCGGGCCGCTTCGTACCGCCTGCTCGTCTGGTCGATCGGCTCGCTGCCCGAACCGACGCTCCTGGCGCTCCATGCGGCCGCGCTGACCCGCGAGCTCAACGCCGAGGGCCGGACGATCGGCCTGCCGCTCGCCGCCGCTCCCGGCGCGGTGACGGCGCGCCAGCTCCTGCTCTGGCAGGCGGGCGTGCCGGATCCGGTGAGCTACGCCGACGGCGCGCCCGAGCACGATCCCCTGCGCTGGTGTGGCGAACGGCTCTTGAACGACGGTGCCGCTGACCTGCTCGTCTGGATCGACGCGTTCGGCACGCGCCCGCCACCCGCCACGACGGTGCCGATCGTTCTCCTGAGCCGGCCCGGGTCGCCGGTGCCGGGAACCGCCGAGGTGACGTTCCCGGTCGCCACCCCGGGCCTCGATCACCCGGGTGATCTCTACCGCACCGATCCCGTGGTGGCGTTGCGGGCGCGCGGCTTGCGCGATCGGGTGCTACCGACGGTGGCCGAGATCCTCCTGGCGATCGGCGAGCGCCTCGCGCCGTCCCGGCCCTAGGGCGGTTCCGGGGAAGCGTTCCGCCAGGCCTCTTCGATCCAGCCCCAGGCCTCCTGCTCGACCGGGCCCGCCGTCTTGTCGACGAGCGGGCGCAGCCGCACCAAGCCTTCCTCGATCTCGCCCGCCGGCAGGAGGTGTCGGCGCGAGAGCAGGATGGCCGCTTCGATCACCGCGAACCGGGCCCGGTTGAAGCCCAGGAACGGTCCGTGGCGGGTGCCGTGGACCACCCGGCAGAGGAAGCGCGGGCGGAGCGCATCGGGTTCGACCGCGACCACCTCGAGCTCCTCGTGGGCGAGGCAGGAGGCCAGCCGGAAGCCTGCGATCCGCTCGGCCGGAACCACCGGCCAATCGCGCCGCCTCCCGGTCACGCAGCCGGCGAAGATACGGACGTCGTCGGTGTAGCAGGCGGTCGCGAAGGGGTGCCGTTCGAGATTGACGAGCGTCGTCGAAGGCCGGAACGGCGCGATGACGAGCCACTCCTCCCGCTCGATCAGGCCGAGTGGCGCGACGTGGGCCCGACCGTCCGCCCCCACCGTCACGACGATCGATTCGCGCACGAACGGCATCAGGCCTCGGATCCGCCGCGGCGTTTGGTGAGCGTGACGCCCGGTGCCCGGTGACGGCCGAGGTCTTCCGCCGGCAGGTCGACCGCACAGCCCCAGCGCAAGGGCTCGTCTTGGACGTAGCGTTTGCCGAGGCGGAAGGCGATCTCGGCCTTGGCGAGTTCGTAGCCGAGATAGAAGGCGTGCGACCCGTCGCTCTCGACCCCGAGCCGGGGGAAGAGATCGTAAGGGTCCGTGCTCACGAAGTGACCGTCACGGTTGAAGACGTGGACTCCGTCACGCGCCACCCGGATCCGGAAGTTGGGATCGCGAATTTGCACGGCCTCGGCCGCGATCTCGTCCGGCTCTTCGGTGAAGGGGCGCCGATCGCGCAGACACAGGAGCGCCGGATCGATCCACTGCGGCGGCGTGCCTTGTTCCCGGGCGGCGAACAGGATGCGACGCGCCCGATCGGCTTCGACCACCGCCCGCCGACAATGCGGGCTCACCCGCACGACGAGCACGTTGCGGATCGCGAGCTCCGAGCAGACCGCGAGGAGGAGCATCGTCACGCCGGTCGTATCGGCGTCGGTGAGCTCGGTGAGGTTGCCGACCCCCATGAGCATCTCGACCTCGGGCAGGCGCCGGCGGAGTTCGTGGTAGCGGACGATCGAGGCCGTGAAGCCCAGATGGACGGGATCCAAGATCGGATCGGCGAGATGCGGCCGACCGGCACGGGCGAGCCGCTCGCAGGCACGTGCCAGGCTCTCGAGATCGCCCGGCCGGGCCGGCACGAGCACCGGCGTCGCGTCGCTCTCGAAGGCCAGATCGAGCGTGTCCTCGTGCAGGCTCAACAGGAAGGCGGTGCCGGCCCGGGCACCGCGGCGCAGCTCGTCGGGATCGCCCGAATCGACGCTCACCACGAAGCCTTCCCCGCGCAGGGCGGCGATCGCCTCTTCGAGATGCGGAAAGGGCCGACCCGGCAGGCAGCCGAGGTCGATCACGTCGGCGCCTTCGGCGCGGAGCTCGCGGGCCCGGCCGAGGATCGCCTCGACCTCGAGCTCGGGGGCTTCGACGATCTCGGCGAAGATCCGGCAATCGTGGCGCGAGAGGTCGGGCGGCGGTCCCTTGCGGCCGAGATGACGGGGGAGATCCTCGAGTTCCTCGGGGCCGCGCTCGAAGGGGGCGCCGAACTTCTGCGCGAGCGGCTCGAGCGCGCCCCGGACCCGGCCGGGGAGGACGACCTTGCTCGCCCCTTCGACCGACCCCAGCCGGCGGGCGATGATCTCGGGCGTCATGAGGGCCGCGACCTGGACCCCCATCTGGCGGATCTCCCAGGAGAAAGGCGTCTCGCCGAGGCTCTCGAGCACCTGCCGGAGGCGCGGCTCGGCGAGCCGGCCGGTCAAGAAGACGAGGTGCTCGCGCATGCCGCCGATCGTGCCACGCGGTCACGGTCCCGGCCAAGGCACGCCGGGCCTCCCGCTCCCGACACGAAGCTCTTGCCGGACGGTCCGCTCCGCGCCGATGGTCCGGCGCGATGACCGCGTGCATCTTCCGTCTCCGCGAGCCGCCGACCCTGCCGCTCGATCTCTCGCCCCTCGCACCCGAGCGGGTGGGCGGTGCGAGCGAGGCCGAGATCGCCACGATCCCGCTCCGCTACGGCAACCGCTCGGTTCCGGCGGGTGAGCTCTTCGCGATCCGCCGGGGTCGGAGCGGGGACGACACGCTCGTCTTCGAAGGCACGAACCGGCTCTGCGATCGGATCGGTGCAGGGCTCGTCGAGGGTGCGATCCGGATCGCCGGTGACGCCGGGGTCGAGGTCGGCCTCGGCATGCGCGGCGGGCGGATCGAGGTCGAAGGTGACGTCGGGGCCCTCGCCGCCGCCGAGGCGAGCGGCGGGTTCCTCTACGTGCGCGGTGATGTCGGCGAGCGACTGGCGGGTGCTTTGCCCGGAAGCGGCGGAGCTTCGGGCGTGACGGTGCGCGTCGAGGGCCGCTGCGGACCCGCGGCCGGCGAAGCGATGCGGCGCGGGCTCTTGCTCCTCCTCGGCGGTTGCGACGACCGTCCGGGGTTCGCCCTGCGCGGCGGTACCGTGCTCGTCCGCGGTCCTTGCGGGGCCCGCCCCGGTGCCGCCATGCGTCGCGGCTCGCTGCTCCTCCTCGAGGGCTCGGTCGATCCCGGTCCGACCTTCGTCGATACCGGTGTCCACCATCTCCTCTGGCTCGCGGTCCTGGGGCGCCATCTGGCGGGGCTCGGTCTGCCCGATCTCCCGCCATCGCGGCGGGCGCGCCGGCTCGTGGGCGATCTCGCCGATCTCGGCAAGGGCGAACTCCTGCTGTTCGGCCGACCGTAGCGCCGTTCGGCTTGGCGCGGTCCCGTCATCCGCGTCATCATCGCGGGCGTAAGAGGTGAGGGCACCCGCGCGCGAATGGGTGGCCCGGAGATCCGTTCGATGCTCTACGTCCTGACCTTCGTCGCCTGCCTCGCCGGCGCGGGCGAACCGCGCTGCGATCGGATCGAGCTCCCCTGGGACGGTCCTGCCTTCCGCTGCCAGCTCTTCGGCCAGATGGAGATCGCCCGCTGGCTGCGCGAGCATCCGGGTTTCGTCCTCGAAGGCGGCTGGCGCTGCGAGCGCGGCCGGAGCATCTGACGGTCACGCGAGAGGACCCGGAGACGTCGCTCGGGACGTTGCGGGGTGGCGGGCGCGGCGCCTAGCCTCCGCCCGTGAGCCTCTTCGTCCGCGAGATCCCGTTCCTCGATCCGCTGCGGGCCTTCGCCGCGCTGCGCGATCTGCCGGCGCCGGTTCTGCTCGACAGTGCGCGGCTCGACCCGGGGCTCGGTCGCTGGAGCTGGGCGGCGGCCGATCCCTTTCTCGTCTTGTCGAGCCGCGACGGGCGGATCCGCCTCGACGGCGAGCAGCGCACGGGCGATCCCTGGACGCTCCTCGAGCGCTGCCTCGCCCGCTTCCACCTGCCCCCCGATCCGACCGTCGCCTCGCCCTTCCGGACCGGTGTGGTGGGGTGGATCGGCTACGAGGCGGCCCGCCACCTCGAGCGCTTGCCTGCCGCGGCGGGCGACGAACCCGCTTTTCCCGATCTCGAGCTCGGTTTCTACGACACGATCCTCGCCTTTGACCTGCTCGAACGGCGCGCCTGGATCTCGAGCTCGGGCCTTCCCGAGCGCGCCCCGGAAGCCCGGCTCGCCCGTCGCGCCGCCCGGGCGGAAGCGTTCCTCGCACGGCTCGCGAGCGCACCGGAGCTTGCGGAGCCGAACCCGGTCGCACTCCCGCCGCCCTCGAGCAATTTCGATCGCGCCGACTTCGAAGCGGCGGTGCAGCGGGTGATCGACTACGTTCTCGCGGGCGACATCTTCCAGGCCAACCTCGCCCAGCGCTTCACGACCGTGCTGCCCGAAGGGTTCGACCCCTTCGACCTCTATCGCCGTCTGCGCCGGATCAACCCGGCGCCCATGGCGGCGTTCCTCGATTTCGGCCGAACGGTGATCGCCTCGGCCTCACCCGAACGGTTCCTGCGGCTCGAGGGCGGGCGGGTCGAGACCCGGCCGATCAAGGGGACCCGGCCGCGCGGCCGCACGCCCGCCGAGGACGAGGCACTCGCCCGCGAGCTCCTGGAGAGCGAGAAAGACCGGGCCGAGAACGTGATGATCGTCGATCTCCTGCGCAACGATCTGTCGCGGGTGTGTCGGCCGCACAGCGTGCACGTCCCCGAGCTCTGCGTGCTGGAGCGCCATCCGACCGTGCATCACCTGGTCTCGACCGTGGTGGGCGAGCTCGAGCCCGGCCGTGGGCCGATCGATCTCCTGCGCGCCACCTTCCCCGGCGGCTCGATCACGGGTGCACCCAAGATCCGGGCGATGGAGATCGTCGCCGAGCTCGAGCCCGATCGGCGCGGCCCCTATTGCGGGACGATCCTCTGGCTGGGTTTCGACGGATCGATGGACAGTGCGATCACGATCCGCACCTTCGCGATCCGCGACCGGATCGCCACCTTCGCGGTCGGTGGCGGGATCACGGCGGCGAGCGAGCCCGCGGCCGAATACGAGGAGACGCTGGCCAAGGCCCGAGCCCTGTTGCGGGCCCTTTCGGGCGAGGGAGCGGGTCCGTGATCCTGCTCGTCGACAATTACGACAGCTTCGTCTTCAACCTCGCCCGCTACGTGGCCGAGCTCGGCTTCGAGCGGCTCGTCGTCCGCAACGACGCGATCGGCCTCGCCGAGATCGAAGTCTTGCGCCCCTCCCACATCCTCCTCTCGCCCGGCCCGTGCGGGCCCGCGGAGGCCGGGATCTCGGTCGAGCTCGTCCGCCGCTTCGGTGCCCGCGTCCCGATCCTGGGCGTCTGCCTCGGCCATCAATGCATCGCCGCGGCCCATGGCGGTCGGGTCGGCCGGGCGCGGCGGCCGATGCACGGCCGCACGAGCCCGATCGTCCATCGCGGCACGGAGGTCTTCCGCGGGCTCCCCTCGCCCTTGCGCGTGACCCGCTACCATTCGCTGATCGTCGAGGACGAGGGACTGCCGGACGAGCTCGAGGTGACCGCCCGGAGCCCCGAGGGTGAGATCATGGGTCTCGCCCATCGCCGCCATCCGGTCCACGGCGTGCAGTTCCACCCCGAAGCCGTGCTGACCGAGCACGGTCACGATCTTCTGCGTAATTTCCTCACAGCCTCGCCGGCCTCGTGGGGGCCGCCGCCGGTCGCGGAGGCCCGGACGGCGTGGCAGGGAAGGGAGGTGCGCGGGTGATCGTCTGGCACCAGGGCGTGCTCCGGCCGATCGAGGCTGTCCGGATCGATCCGAACGACCGCGGCTTCCTCTTGGCCGATGGAGTGTTCGAAACGATGCGGGCGCGCGACGGCCGCATCCTCCGGCTCGAGCGGCACTGGGCGCGTCTGTCGGAAGGGGCTCGGCTGCTCGACATCCCCCTGCCGCTCGACGAGTCGGGTCTGGCTGCGGCGGCCCGCGAGCTCCTCTTGGCGAACGGCTTCGCGCGTGGCGAGGCGGCACTGCGGCTCACGCTCACGCGGGGGCCCGGCCCGCGCGGGCTGGCTCCGCCCGAACGGCCGACCCCGACCCTGCTGCTCGCCGCGTTCCCGATGCCGGAGCCCGTGGCCCCGGCCCGTGCCGTCCTGGTCGAGGGCGTCCGCCGCAACGAGCTCTCGCCGTCGAGCCGGATCAAGAGCACGGCCTGTCTCGATCCGATCCTGGCGTTGCGGGAGGCGGTCGCGGCCGGCGGCGACGAGGCCTTCGTGTGCAACACCGCCGGCCGGCTCGCCTGTGCCGCCGCCGCCAACCTGTTCCTCGTCGTCGAGGGGCGGATCTGGACGCCGTCGGTGGGGGAGGGGGCGCTGCCGGGCGTGACCCGCGCGGTCCTGCTCGAGCGCGCCCGAGCCGAAGGATGGCTCGCGGTCGAGGCCGAAGTGCCGCGCCACCTCCTCGCCCGGGCCGAGGAGATCTTCACGACCAACGCGCTGCGCGGGATCCGCCCGGTCGCGAGCGTCGACGGTCGGTCGCTCGCCGGACCGTGCCCGGGGCCGGTGACGAGCCGCCTCCGCGCGCTGCTCGAAGCGGAATGAAAGGGTCGGCTCGTCGGGCGTTCCTCGCCGGGCTCGTTTGTCTGGAGACCGAGCGGCGGAGCCGTGCTGCAGCCACCGAGCCGGTCGTTGTGCCGGAGCCCGAGGGCTATCGGCTCGACGCCTACCGGGCGCCGGTACCGCGCACGCTCGAAGGTGCGGTGGTGCTCGACACCGCGGGCCTGATCGCGCTCCTCGCCCGCGAGCCGGTCGTCCTGATCGACGTCATGCCGGCGCCGCGTCGCCCACCCGACCGCGGGACCGGCCGGCCCTGGTTGCCGCCTCGCCGCTCTCATCTTCCGGGTTCGGTGTGGTTGCCGAACGTGGGGCTCGGCGAATTGCCGGCTTCGACCGCCGCTTGGCTCGCCCGGCGCCTGGAGGATCTCACGGGCGGCGCGAAGACCAGGCCACTGGTCTTCTACTGCGAACGCGACTGCTGGATGAGTTGGAACGCCGCCAAGCGGGCCCGCCTCGAGCTCGGCTATCGGCGGGTCCATTGGTATCCGGACGGGATCCAGGGCTGGGAGGAGGCGGGCCTGCCGCTGGTTCCGGCGACACCCGAACAAGAGCCCTGGGAGTGAGCCGGGTTCACTCCGGCAGAGGCCAGGGCACGCCGTGCTCGGCGAAGGCCTCTTTGAGGTCCTCGCGCTCCTCGCAGCCGTGCTTCCAGCCGTTGTTGTCGAAGGCCATGACGACGAACCGGCAGACCTGGTCGAGGCGGATCGCCGTCGCCTTGGCCTCCTCGATCCGGCCGAGCTCGAGATAGCCCTCGCCCAGATATTCGAGCGCCTGCTTGTGGCGCGGGTTGAGCTCGAGTGCCTTCTCGTAGTGATGGAAAGCCCGCTCGTAATCACCGAGCTTGCGGTAGGCGAAGCCCAGCATGTTGTGGGCGTTGTCGTGGTGAGGTCGGCGCTCGACGACCTCGAGGAGCGATTCGATCGCGGCCTTCCAGTCCTTGCGCAGGAACGCTTCGCGCCCGTCGGCATAGTCGGAATCGGAGGAGCGGGCGCGCGGGCTCTCCGCCCCGCTCATGATCGCCTCGGCCGGCAGGGCGTGGAGGGCGAGCGTCACCGAGAAGATCAGAGCGAGCGTCGCGCGCACGGTCGAGCCTCCCTTTCCGATCCGAGCGGAACATACGGGAGGGAAACTGCGGTGGATCAGCCGGGAGCCGACCGCCCGCGGGTCGCGAGGATCTCGGGCACACCCCGTCCGCCGTGCGCTTCGGGCTTGCGGATCCGCGCCCGGCACCATTCGACCCGCGGATCCTCGAGACACTTGCCGAGCAGCTCCTCGGCGAGTTGCTCCAAGAGCTCGGTGTGGGGACGGGCGGGCCAAGTCTCGATCAGCCAGCGGTGGATCCGATCGTAGTCCAGGCAGTCCGCCAGGCTCGTGCCGGTGAACCGGTCCATCCGTCGCCACAGCTCGACGTCGATCAGGATGCGCTGCGGCCGCTCGCGTTCGTGCGGGTAGACCCCGAGCCGCACGTCGAGCGGCACCTCGCGCAGCGCGAGGCATTGCCAGTTCCCCGATCGCGGCTCGTCCATCCCGATCTCCCCCGAGCTGCCCGAGGACCGCTGGTCCGGCGCGGCGCCGCGCTGCTATGGAGGCCGCGGCCGGTCCCGGCAAGCGCCCGCCGGCCGATGGGGGAGGGATCGCGGGTGATCGGCCCGGCGATCGATCGTCGCGCCTTGCTGGGTGGTGTCGCCGGCCTCGCCGTCGCGGCACCGCTGCGGCGCGCGGAGGCCGCGGCCCTGCCGCTCGTCGAGATCGCGCCGGGGCTGTTCGTCCACGTGGGCGTGCACGAGGACTTCACCCCGGGAAACCGGGGCGGCATCGCCAATCTCGTCGCGATCGTCGGCAGTGAAGCGGTGGCGGTGGTGGATGCCGGCGGCAGCCCGGCCCAGGCGCGCGACTTCCTGGAAGCGATCGCGGCGCGCACCGATCGACCGATCCGCCATCTGATCTTGACCCACCACCATCCCGACCACGTGATGGGTGCCACCGTCTTCCGCGCGCGCGGGGCGCGGGTGTGGGGCCATGCCCGGCTCCAGGCCTCCCTTCTCGACCGTTTCCCGACCTACCGCGCGGCCATGGAACGGCTCCTCGGCGCGGCGATCGAGGGCGCCGAGCCCGTGCCGATCGAGGAGGTGGTGACGATCGAGGTGCCGAGGCGGCTCGATCTCGGCGGCCGTGTGCTCGAGCTCCGCGCCTGGCCCACCGCGCACACCGATTGCGATCTCAGCGTGGTCGACGTGGCGACCGGCACGCTGATCGCGGGTGACCTGCTCTTTTCGGAACGGATCCCGGTGGTCGACGGCTCGCTTCGGGGCTGGCTGCGGGTGATGGACGAACTCGCCCGGATTCCCGCCCGCCTCGTCGTGCCGGGGCACGGGCCGGCGAGCGCCGCGTGGCCCGAGGCCCTCGCACCGCAACGGCGCTATCTCGAAGATCTCGCGGCCGCGGTCCGTCGGGCGATCGCCGGCGGCCGCTCGCTCTCGGCCCTCCTCGCCGACCCACCACCGGCCGGCGACTGGCTGTTGTCATCGGACAATCACCCGCGCAACATCACCGCGGCCTACAAGGAGCTCGAGTGGGAATGAACCGCCATCCGCTCGCCCGTCGCCGGCTGCTCGCCACGGCCCTGGCCTTGCCGGCCGCCGGCTTCGCCCTGCCGGCGTTCGCCCAGAGCCAATGGGACGTCCTGCGCGAGGTCTTCTTCGAGAACCGCCCGGTGCTCGACGGTACCGGGCTGATCGAGCTCGAAGCGCCGGCCCGCGCCCACGACGCCGCCCTCGTCGAGGTCACGGTCGAAGCCCTCTTCCCCCAGACGCCGGAGCGCTACATCCGGGCGATCCACCTCCTGATCGACCGCAACCCGGCGCCGCGGGCGGCCGTTTTCAAGCTCGCGCCCACGACCGGCTCGGCGTCGATCACGACCCGGATCCGTGTGAACGAATACACACCCGTGCGGGCGGTGGCCGAGACCGACGACGGCGCCCTCTTCATGGTCGAGCGCTTCGTCAAGGCTTCGGGCGGTTGCTCGGCCCCGGCCTCGAAGGACAAGGAGGCGGCCTACGCCCGGCTCGGCAAGATGAAGCTCCTGACGCCCGAACGGTTCCACGCGGGTGAGCCCAACGAGCTCCGGCTCCTGATCAGCCATCCTCAATATTCCGGGATGCAGATCGATCAGCTGACCCGGAACTGGATCCCCGCCGATCATCTGGAGACGATCCGGATCACCTGGAACGGCGAGCCGCTCGTCGAGGTCGAGGCCGACATCTCGCTCTCCGAGGATCCGCTTCTGGGCTTCCATGTGAAGCCCGAAGGGCCGGGCGAGCTCCGGGTCGAGGCTTCCGACATCAAGGGGCGCCGGTTCGTGCAGAGCTGGCAGCTCGGTGCCGGTTCCTGAGCCGCGGGGACATCCGAGGGTGAGCCGGAAGGCGATCGTGGCACTCGGCGCCAATCTCGGCGATCCGCGGCGGACCTTCGAGACGGCGCTCACGCTCCTCGCCGAGGAAGCGGGGCCGATCCTCGCCCGGTCGCGCTGGATCACGACGCCGGCGCTCGTCCATCCGGACGATCCGGTCCGCGAGCATCCACCTTATCTGAATGGTGTCGTGATCCTCGGAACCGAACTTCCGGCCGAGGCCCTCCTCGCCGTCCTGCACGGGATCGAGCGGGCCCTGGGCCGCGACCGCAACCGCGAGCTCCTGCCCTGGCAGCCGCGGATCCTCGACCTCGACCTCGTGGCCCTCGGGCGCGAGGTCCGCACCCCCCCGGCCCGGCCGGTCTTGCCGCATCCCCGCATGCACGAGCGTGACTTCGTGCTCGGGCCCTTGTGCGAACTCTGGCCCGACTGGCGCCACCCGATCCTGGGCCGGAGTGCCGCTGAACTTCTGGCCGCGCTCGAAGCCGCCCGAGCGGGCGATCAGGTCCGGCCGACGGGCTGAGCCACGGCCGGTAGCGGCCAACCGCAGCGCCGGGCCATTTCGAGGAACTGCACCATCATCCGCGGTGCGTGGGTGCGGACGTAGAGCGCGCCACGCGCCACCGCGACCGAGGCGGCGAGCTGGGAGACCGGATCGCGCTCCTCGAGGGGGACCTTCAAGACCCCCTTGCGGGAGATCGCGACCATGATCGGGATCGGCCGGAAGCGCTCGACCAGCCGGTCGAGCCCGCGCAGGAGCCGGAACGTGTCCTCGGGATCGTGGCTCAAGAACGCACTCCAGCCGGGATCGAGCACGAGCCGTTCGGCCGGGATGCCGCGGGCGAGCGCGAAGTCGACCCGCTCGGCCAGGAAATCGCCCACCTCCTGCACGACGTCGCGATAGGTCCGATCGGCCGGGGTGACGTGCGGCAGAGGCCCGTCCTTGGCGTGCATGAGGACGAGGAAGGCTCCGTGCTCGCGGACCACCTCGGCGAGTGCGGGGTCGGCGCGCAAAGCCGAGGTGTCGTTGATCATCCGGGCACCCCGCGCGAGGCAGTGCGCGGCGGTCGCGGCGTGGTAGGTATCGATCGAAAGGAAGGCGTCGCCGGCGAGCGCTTCGACCACCGCGCCGATCCGCGCGAGTTCCTCGCGGGCCTCGATCGGTCGACGGCCGGGCGCGGTCGATTCGCCGCCGATGTCGAGGAGGTGCGCGCCGTCGGCGAGCATCCGCCGGCCGGCGGCGACCGCGGCCTCGGCCGCGAGGAACCGGCCGCCGTCCGAGAAACTGTCGGGGGTGACGTTCAAGACCCCCATGATCCAAGGTGGCGGCGGCGGGAAGAGGGTGAGGGTGGTGTCCATGGCGTCCCTTCGCGGCAGCGCGGCGGCGCCCGTGCCGGCGCTCGCGGCCGTCGTCAAGCTCGGCGGCAGCCTCGCGAGCGAGCCGGCGCTGCCCCGCTGGCTCGCGGCGATCGCCGAGGGGCTCGTGCCGCGGCTCGTCGTGCCGGGCGGGGGGCCCTTCGCCGACGCGGTGCGCGCTCTCCAACCCCGACTCGGCTTCGACGAGCGCACCGCCCACGGCGCGGCGATCCTCGCCATGCAACAATATGCCCTCGTCCTGGCGGCGATCGAGCCGCGGCTCGTGCCGGTCGAAGGGCCGGCCGAGATCGCCGAGGCCGCCCGGGCGGGGCGGTCGATGCTCTGGCTCCCCTGGGCGACGATCGGCCGCGATCCCACGATCGAAGCCTCGTGGCGGGTCACCTCCGACAGCCTTTCCCTCCTCCTCGCGATCCGGCTCGCCGTGCCGGAGCTCCTGCTCGTCAAGGCGGCAACGCTCCCGCCGGCGCCGATCGACCTCGAACGGCTCGCCGCGCAGGGCATCCTCGACGAAGCATTCCCCGAGCTCGCCCGCACCTATCGGGGCCGGATCCGGCTCGCGGCCCTCTTCGAGCTCGGAGCGCTCGAGAAGGGCGGGCTCGAACCGAGCCGAGCGGGCTTGCCGCACGGCAATGGGCCGGCCAGGCTCCGCGAGAGCGCGTGATCGGGCCGATCGTCGGTTCGGATCGGAGTGGCGGGGGCATGGAGGAAGCGTTCGACGAGCCGGCGGCGCGGCCGAAGACGCCGCGGCTCGCCTGGGCCTTGACCGGCTCGGGACACGATTTCACGGCGTGCCTCGAGATCATCCGCGGGCTCGGCGAGCTCGATCTCTTCCTCTCCAGAGCCGCGGCCGAGGTGATCTTCCTCTACACCCGCGAGCGCAAACCGTTCCCACCCGGGATCAAGCTGATCCGCGACACGACCGCGTCCGCACCACCCGTGGGCCGCTTCTACGACGGCTGGTACCACACGCTGGTCGTCGCACCCGCGACCTCGAACACGGTCGCCAAGTTCGTCTACGGCATCTCCGACACGTTGGTGACCAACGTCTTCGCCCAAGCTGGCAAGTGCCGGATCCCGATCATCGTCTACGCCTGCGACACCAAGCCCGTGCACGACAGCATGGCGCCGCACCGGATGGTGCGCTTGTGGCCGCGCCGGATCGATCTCGAGAACACCGCCCGGCTCGAGGAATTCGAGGGGGTGGTGGTGGTCGAGGACGTGGCGGCACTCGAAGCGGCGCTCCGGGCGCGCTTGGCCGAGGTGGCCGGAGACCGGTAACGGCGAATCTCGAGCCAGCGGACCCTCGGATAATGAATATTATGGAAAGTCCCGACTTCATCGAGATCGCGGAGTTTCCCGTCACCGTCCGGCCCGGGCTCGGATGGATCCCGGCCGAGGTCGACCCTCGACCGGCGACCGCGCCGCTGCGGACCGTCCTGGCCGCGGCAGCCGAAGCGGCCCGGGCGTGGGAACCTGCGGAGATTCCGGCGATCGCCGCCACACGGAACGCCTATCGTGCGCTCGGCAAGGATCCGGCTCGCTATCGACCTTCGGCGGAAGCACTCCTCCGTCGGTTGCGCAAGGGTGAGCCCTTGCCGGCGCTCGATCCCCGGGTCGATCTCGGCACGCTGGTGTCGCTCGAAACCGGCTTTTCGATCGGTGTCTACGACCGGGAGACGCTCCGCCCGCCGATCGTCGCGCGGCCGGGGCGCGCGGCCGAATCGTATCTCGGCATCGGCGGCATCGCCTTCAATCTCGAAGGATTGCCGCTGCTCGCCGATCGCGAGGGACCGTTCGGCAGCCCGACCCGCGACAGCGCCCGTACCGCCGTGCGCCCCGAGACCCGTGCGATTCTCTTCGTGCTCTACGGGTTCGCCCCGCACCCGGTCGACGCGGCGAGCCTCGAGCACGCACGGAAGCGGCTCGAGGACCTGCTCGGGGCCCGCATCCTCGCAGCCCAGCTCGCGCGATGAGCCGCTTCACCTGGCTCGAGCCTCGACCGGAAGGGCTTTTCGTCCGCCCGGGCGGCTTCTTCCTCGATCCCGTCCGACCGGTCCCGCTCGCGGTCGTGAGCCACGGTCATTCCGATCACGCGCGTCCCGGCCATCGCGAGGTCGTCGCCACGCCCGAGACCTGCGCGATCCTCGAAGAACGCTACGGCCCGGAAGCCTTCGGCCGGCTGCGGCCCTTGCCGCTCGGGGAGACGGTCGAGCTCGGCGAGGTCCGGCTCCGGCTCGCCCCGGCGGGGCACGTCCTGGGCTCGGCCCAGATCGTCGTCGAGTACGGGGGATCCCGGGTGGTCTGGTCGGGCGACTACAAGCGCCGGTCGGATCCGACCTGCGTCCCGTTCGAGCTCGTCCCGTGCGATCTCTTCGTGACCGAAGCGACTTTCGGTTTGCCCGTCTTCCGCCACCCGCCGGTCGAGCAGGAGCTCGACAAGCTGCTGCGCGCCCGCGAGGCGAGTCCCGATCGGGCGATCGTCGTGGGGGTCTACGGGCTCGGCAAGACCCAGCGGCTGATCACCTCCTTGCGCCGGGCCGGCTACGACCGGCCGATCTTCCTGCACGGCGCACTGCTCGCCTTGTGCGCGCTCTACGAGCGGTTCGGCGTGCCCTTGGGCCCGCTCGTGCCGGCCACGGTCGGCGAACGCGGCCGGCCGAGGCGCGAGCTCGCGGGCGAGATCGTGATCGCGCCGCCCTCGGCCCTCGCCGATCGCTGGATCCGCCGGCTGCCCGATCCCCTTCCCGCCCTCGCCTCGGGGTGGATGCGGGTGAAGCAACGGGCCAAGCAGCGCGGGGTGGAGCTCCCGCTCGTGATCTCCGACCATGCCGATTGGGACGAGCTCGTGGCGACCTGCGGCGAGGTCGGCGCCGCGGAGGTCTGGATCACCCACGGCCGCGAGGAAGCCCTCGTCCACGCCCTCGGTCTGCGGGGCATCCGCGCCCGGCCGCTGGCCCTCGCGGGCTACGAGGAGGAGACCGGCTGACGGTGCCGGCACGGACGAATCGGGCCGGACGGGATCGCTCCCGCCCGGCCCACCGAGGTACAGGGAGGCTGAACAGACTTTCCCCTCTTAAAGCCCGACGCCGAGGTCGGCGAACCCCGGCAGGTGCAAGCGTCGCATCTTTCCCTGCATGGGCGTCCGTGCCCCCTGCCCTCCCCGGCCGATCGCACCCCTGCTAGCGCTTCCCCGTGAGGCGAAGGGGAGGCTCGGACGATCATGCTCTGGGAAGTCTTCGCGATCCGCTACGCACGGCTCGCCGCACGCACCCGCCGGGAGAATTTCCTGGGCGTCGATCCACACGATTCCGCGCCGATGCCGATCGACTTCTACGTCTGGCTCCTGCGCTCGGGCGAACGGTCGATCCTCGTCGATCTGGGCTTCGATGCCGAAGAGGCCGCTCGCCGTGGACGGCGGATCGACCGGCTGCCGCGGGAGGGTCTCGCCATGCTCGGCGTCCGTGCCGAAGAGATCCCGGACGTGATCGTCACGCACCTGCACTACGACCACGCCGGCACGCTCGACCATTTCCCGGCCGCCCGCTTCCACCTCCAAGAGGCCGAGCTCGCCTACACGACGGGGCGTTGCATGACCTATGCCGAGCTCCGCCGGCCCTACAGCGTGGAGCACGTTTGCTCCATGGTGCGGCGGGTTTTCGAGGGCCGGGTCGCCTTCCACGACGGCGACGAGGAGATCGCCCCGGGCGTCACCGTCCACCGGATCGGCGGGCACGCCAAGGGCATCCAGTGCGTCCGGGTCGCGACGGCGCGCGGACCCGTGGTCCTGGCTTCCGACACCGCGCACTATTACGAGAATTTTTTGGACTATCGGCCGTTCCTCGTCGTGCACGACGTCGAGGCGACCTTGCGCGGCTACGATCGGCTGCGCGCGCTCGCCGGGGCCGTCGACCGTATCGTGCCGGGTCACGATCCGCTCGTCATGGAGCGCTATCCAGCACCCGATCCGCGGCTCGAAGGTGTGGTGGCCCGCTTGGACGTACCACCGCGGGCCTGAGGGAACCGCTCGGCCCTCCCCGAGCAGAACCGGAAGATCCTGCAACGCCGCTCTCGGCGAGGGCGGGCGGCCCTCGATGTGGGGATGGACCGGGACGATCTCGGCCACCGCCCCGGTCCCGCCGGCGAGCGCCCGGATCTCGAGCGCGCGGCCGAGCCGCCGGCGTGCCGCGCGACGGCTCCTCCGTGTCGATCCGCGCGCCGCTCGACCCGTCCGGGGAGGGGCATGCCGGCTCCCGCAGCGGGCGGCGTCCGCGGCGACCCTCGACCGGAACCGGGGGGCGGCATCGTGTGCGCTCTCTCCCGTTCCTGCCGGGACGGTCGCATCTTGCGGTGCCCCCGCCGCTCGCTACCTCGGTCCTGCACGGCTCTCGTTTCGACCTTTCTTCGACTTGGGCGATGCAGGCTTTCGCCGAGCTCCTGGAACGCCTCCTCCACTGCCCGCAGCGCACGGGCAAGCTCGCGCTCCTGCGCGATCATCTGCGCCGCACGCCCGATCCCGATCGGGGTTGGGCCTTGGCCGCCCTCATCGGGACGCTCGAGTTCGCGCACGCCAAGCCCGGGCTCGTCCGGACACTCCTGGCCGAACGCACCGATCCCGTGCTGTTCGCCTGGTCCTACGACTATGTGGGCGATCTCGCCGAGACCGCGGCACTGCTCTGGCCCGAGCCGGTCGAGCGTCGGCCGGCGCCGCGGCTTTCCCGGGTGGTCGAACAGCTCGCCACGACCCCGAAGTCGCGCCTGCCGGCCGTCCTCGCCGACCTCCTCGACCGGCTCGATGCGACCGGCCGTTGGGCGCTCCTGAAGCTCGTGACCGGTGGCCTGCGGGTCGGCGTCTCGGCCGGGCTCGTGCGCGAAGCCCTGGCCGGCCTGGGTGGGGTCGACCCGGTCCGCGTGGAAGAGCTCTGGCACGCCCAGAGCCCACCCTACGAAGCACTCTTCGCCTGGCTCGAAGGCGAGGGCCCCGAGCCCGCGGACGGGGCCGAACTCGCCTTCCGCCCGTTCATGCTGGCCCATCCGCTCGACGAGCCGGACCTCGCCGTGATCGCCGCCGAGCCCGAAGCCTGGGCGGCCGAGTGGAAGTGGGACGGGATCCGCGTCCAGCTCGCCGCCGGACCCTCGGGGGTGCGCCTCTATTCACGCGGCGGCGAGGAGATCGGGGCGAGCTTCCCGGAGCTGCTCGAGACCGCGCGGCTGCACCGTCTGCACGCGGTGCTCGACGGCGAGCTCGTCGTCCTGCGCGGCACGGAGGTCGGCAGCTTCAACGATCTGCAACAGCGCCTCAACCGCAAGGAGCCGTCGCCTCGGATGTTGGCCGAATTCCCGGTCGGGCTCTTGCTCTACGATCTCTTGGCCGAGGGTGGCGAGGATCTCCGTCCCCTCCCCTTCGCCACCCGGCGCGCCCGGCTCGAGTCCCTCCTGACCCGCCTCGCCTCTCCGCGTCTGCGGCTCTCGCCCCTCCTCACCCCGGCGCCACCCGAAGCGCTCGACCGGCTGCGTCGCGAGCCGCCGCATCCGGCCGTCGAGGGGCTCGTGCTGAAGCGTCGGGCGAGCTCCTATCTCGCCGGACGGGTCAAGGGTCACTGGTGGAAGTGGAAGCGCGATCCGTTCGCCGCCGATCTCGTCCTGCTCTATGCCCAACGTGGCCACGGCAAACGGTCGTCCTTCTATTCCGATTACACCTTCGGTGCGTGGCGGGACGGACCGGAGGGCGCGGAGCTCGTGCCCGTGGCGAAGGCCTATTCGGGCTACACCGACGAGGAGCTCGTCCGCCTCGACCGGTGGATCCGCGAGCGCACGGTCGAACGGTTCGGCCCCGTGCGCGCGGTCGAGCCGGTGCTCGTCTTCGAGATCGGCTTCGAGGGGATCCAGCGGTCGACCCGGCACAAGTCGGGGATCGCCCTGCGTTTCCCGCGCGTGCTGCGGATCCGCTGGGACAAGCCCGCGGCCGAAGCCGACCGGCTCGCGAGCCTGGAAGCGTTGCTGCCACCCTCCGCCGCCTGATCGCCGGACTCGGGCCGTCGGAGACGCCCGCTCGAGAACCCTCCCTCGGTCATCCCTCTCGGGACGGACGAGTCCCGCACATCCGATCGGTATCTCGGTCGTTGCCACGAAACCGGGAAAGAAGAAGCCCGCCGGAGGGCCGGCGGGCTGGGATCGGGAAGGCCGACGGGCGAGGAGGAACGTCAGGCCCGGCTCGGCGCCGTGGCCGGGGCGGTGCCGCTCGCGCCGTCGGGGGGTGGCAGGAGGCCGTCGGCGTTCGCGCCGACCTCCTCGCGCCAGGGCCGCCAGCGTTCGAGAGCCACGAGGCCGGCCGCGATCAGGGCCGCGGCTCCGAAGGCGAGCCACGGGAACGGAACGCCCAGGAGTGCGTCGAGCGTGAGCTTGCCCGCACCGCCCGTGAGCAGGACCGGCCGGAGCGTCGGCTCCAGATAGGTGAAGGTGAGCGCGCCCAGGAGACCGCCTGCGAGGGTGAACCAGGCGTCCTTGTAGCCGGCGCCGATCTGCGCGAGCGTCGTCCCGGGGCAGGCTCCTGCCAAAGCGATGCCCGCGCCCAGGATCAACCCGCCCACGATGTCGGCCGACCAGATCGCGGCTTTGGGATGCAGACCCGTGAGGCCGGCGGCCACGAGCGTGCCGAGGACCACGAGCCCGGCCGCCACCCCGGCGAGGAAGATCTTGAGCATCAGGAAGTTGCGCAATTGCAGCTGGCCCAGGATGACGGCCGGCTCGAAGACGCGCGACTTCTCGAGGAGGAAGCCGAAGACCACGCCCATGGCGAGGCCGACGAACACGGCGAATGTGACGGACATGGACGGTCTCCCCCTCAGACGCGGCGGAGCAGATGGGCCATGGCGATCCCACCCGCGAAGGTCGCGGCGATCGCCACGAACGAACCGATGGCGAGCTGGGCCATGCCCGAGAGCCCGTGGCCGGAGGTGCAGCCGTCGGCGATCCGGGCACCGGCGAGCATCAGGAAGCCACCCGAAAAGGCGAGCAGGAAGCGGGTGGCCGGGCTCTTCGTGCCGAGGGCGCGCACCCACACCGGGGCGATGCCGCGGCGCAGCGTTCCCGAGAGCCTCGCCGAGAGGAACGCGCCGAGCGCGATCCCGACCACGAGGGCCACCTGCCACCAGTTCTTGGCACCCGAGAGGTGCTTGGCGGCGTAGTCGATCTGCTGGATGGCGGGGTCGACCCACGCGGCGAGCGAGGCGGCTACGGTGACGAACGAGGACGACGCACCGAGTGCCGTGCCGATCAGGAGAAAGGCGGGGATCTGCAGGAGCCCCAGGAGCGCGCCGGCCAGGTAGGGCGACCAGGCGCGATCGTCGAGCGCGGGCATGGAGATGTCTCCCCTCTGGAGCCGCAGTGGCTCTCGTTGGAGAGCTAATATTAGCAATCTCTGAAATCAAGATCCCGGATCCGCACTCCCGGGATCGCCACCCCTCGACGGAGGTGGGGTCAGGCGCCGGGGACGGGCAGGCGGCTCGCGAGGTCGAGACCGTGCGGTGCCATGGCCCGCCCGCGGCCGCGTCCGAGCCGCGAGAATGGCGGTCGATCGAGGAAGCGGCGGGTGATCTCCTCGGCTGGCGCCGGCCGGCCGAGCAGGAATCCCTGCACGAAATCGCAGCCATACTCGGCCAGGATGCGGAGCTGGGCCGGACGCTCGACCCCCTCGGCGATGACCTTGAGGTCGAGGCTGTGGGCCATGGCGATCAGCGAACGGACGATCGCCGCATCACTGCCGTTCTCCTCGACGCTCTGGATGAACGAGCGGTCGATCTTGAGCGAGGCTCCCGGAAAGGCGCGCAGATGGTTGAGCGAGGAGAACCCGGTCCCGAAATCGTCGAGCGAGACCCGGACCCCCATCTGCGAGAAGGTGGCGAGCAGGCGCCGTACCTCCTCGGGCTTCTGCAGGAGATGACTCTCGGTGATCTCGAGCTCGAGCAGCGAGGGCGGCAGCTCGTGCTCGGCGAGCAGGTGATGGAGCAGGGTGCCGAGCCCGACCTCGTGCATCTGCCGTGGCGACAGGTTGACCGCGAGCCGCAGCTCGCCGTGCCCGGCGCGACGCCAGCGGGCGAGCTGCGCACACCCGGTCTCGAGCGCCCATTGCCCGATCGGCACGATCAGGCCGGTCTCCTCGGTGAGCGGGATGAACTCCCCGGGCGAGACGAGGCCGAGCTCGGGGTGGCGCCAGCGGATCAGCGCCTCGAAGCCCACCAGCCGCCCGGTGCCGAGCTCGACCTGGGGCTGGTAGAACAGGCAGAACTCGTGGCGGGCCACCGCCTGCCGCAGGCTCCGCTCGAGCGCCTGGCGGCGCGCTGCCTGCTGCCGCATCTCGACGGTGTAGCGATGGATTCCGCCGACCCTCCCGGCCTTGGCGCGGTACATGGCGGCATCGGCGCTCACCAGCAGCTCCTCGATCGAGCCGGCATCGCGGGGATAGACGGCGATACCGATCGAGGCGCCGACCTCGACCTCGCATCCACCGATGTCCACGGGCTCGCGGATCACCTCGAGCAGGCGCTCGGCCCGCGGCAGGGCGGACCCGGCATCGTCGAGGTCGGTCAGCACCACGGTGAACTCGTCACCCCCCAGCCGGGCGACGAGATCGCTCGCGCGCACCACGCCGCGCAGCCGCCCGGCGATCTCCTGCAGGAGCCGGTCGCCGGCGCCGTGACCGTAGATGTCGTTGACCGGCTTGAAGCGATCGAGATCGATCAGCAGGAGCGCCACATGGTGCCCGAAACGCCGCGCCCGGGCGAGGCTGCGGGTGAGGAAGTCCTGGAGGAGATAGCGGTTGGGCAGACCGGTCAGCTGGTCGAGTTGGGCGATCTCGGCGAGCCGCCGCTCGGCGCGGTGCCGCTCGATCGAGTAGCGGATCGATCGATCGAGAAGGGGCGCGGTGATCTCGCCCTTGACCAGATAATCCATGGCGCCGGCGCGCATGGCCTCGAGGTCGATCTCGCGGCTGCCCTGGCCGGTGAGCACGACGAACGGCGCCGTGCTCCCCTGCTCGATCGCCTCGCGCACCAGCTCGAGACCGGTCCGCTCGCCGAGCCGATAGTCGACCAGATAGACCTCGTGCCGACGCTCGGCGATCGCCGCGAGGGCGGCGTCCCAGCTGCGGGCCCACTCGAGCCGCAATCGCCCGCCGAACACCTCGCCGAGGAGCTCGCGGGTCAGAAGATAGTCGTCCTCGTCGTCGTCGATCAGCAGGATCCTCGGGCACTCGCCCCCCGGGGGGCCCTCGCGCTCCGCCGGCGGCTCGGGCGAGGCGGTCGGCAGCGTCGGCCCGTGCCCCAGGCAATAGCGCACCACTCGCTCGAGACGCTCGGCGGTCAGGCCGGTCTTCTCGACATAGTAGGCGGCTCCGGCACCCTGCGCCGCCCGGTCGACCGCCGGGTCGCCGACACCGGTGAGGAGGACGACCGGCACCGGTCGGATCGGCCGCGCCTGCTCGAGGAAGGCGATGCCGGACGTCTGGCCGATCCGCCAGTCGACGAGACACAGATCGACGGGCTCGCGGGCGAGCCGGTCGAGCCCTTCGGCGACGCCCGCGGCCGTGTGGACGACGACATCGGGCCCGATCCCGGTGATCAGGAGCTCGCGCAGGAGGGCGACATCCTCCTCGTCGTCGTCGACCACCAGGATGCGAGGCATGCGCGCCTTTGATCTCAGGCCGCGCGCTGCGAGCATTCGGGCGGCAGGGCCACGATCTGGATCCAGTAGCGGCAGAGGACGTTGACCGCCTCGACCAGGCCGTTGAACGTGACCGGCTTGGTGATGAACGAGCTGACGCCGAGCCCGTAGGTACGGACGATGTCCTCCTCGGCGCGCGAGGTGGTGAGCACGACCACCGGGATCCGGCACAGCTGGGGATCGGCCTTGAGCTCGCGCAGGGCCTCGCGCCCGTCCTTCCTCGGCATGTTGAGGTCGAGCAGGATCACGCCCGGGTAGGGCTGGCCGGCGAGCTTCGCCCAGGCCCCCTCGCGGCGCAGGTAGGCGAGCAGCTCCTCGCCGTCCTCGACGAAGTGGATCTCGTTGGCGAGCCGGTTCTCGGCGAAGGCGTCCTCGATCATCATCCGATCGTCGGGGTCGTCCTCGGCGACCAGGATGGTGATCGGTCGCACGGCGTGGCTCATGGCTTGGTCTCCATGGTCGGCTGTTGGGCCGGCAGCTCGATGATGAAGGTGGCCCCCTCGCCCGGTACACCCTGGGCGGTGATCGTTCCCCCGTGCCGCTCCACGATCTTGCGGCAGGTGGCGAGCCCGATCCCGGTGCCCTCGTACTCCGCCCGGGTGTGGAGCCGCTGGAAGATGCCGAAGATCCGCTCGGCGTACTTCATCTCGAAGCCGATGCCGTTGTCGGCGAAGCGGATCTCGACGCGGCGCTCGCCGGGCTGCTGCTCGCGCCCGCCGGCCACCTCCCGGGCGCCGATGGTGATCCGCGGCGGCACGTCCGGGCGATGGAACTTGAGGGCGTTGGCGATCAGGTTCTGGAACAGTTGCCGCATCTGGGTGGCATCGGCATCGATCGTCGGCAGCGGGCCGGCCTCCACGCATCCTCCGCTGCTCTCCAGGCGCATCTGCAGGTCGACCAGAACACCGGAAAGCACCTCGTTCAGGTTCACCGCCGTGAACGGCTTCGCCTTGGTGGTGACCCGCGAGTAGTCGAGCAGGTCGTTGATCAGAGCCCGCATCCGCTTGACGGCGCTCTGCATGCGCTCGACGTACATCTGCCCGTCCTCGCCGAGCGCCGCGTGGTAGCGCTGGCGGAGCCGGTCGCCGAACGCCTCGATCTTGCGCAACGGTTCCTGCAGGTCGTGCGAGGCGATCGAGGCGAAGGACTCGAGCTCCTGGTTGGAGCGGCGCAACGCCGCCTCGCGGACCTTGAGCTCGCTGATGTCGGTGTGCAGGACGACGAGCCCGCCATCGGCGGTACGGTGCTCGTTGACCAGGATCCAGCGGCCGTCGGCGAGCTGGCGCTCCATCACCGAGTCGGCCTGGCGATGCTGGGCCATCCGCTGATGGAAGCGGACCTCGGGATCGGTCTCGGCCGGCACCGGATCGATGCCGCTCGCGATCTCGGCGCGAACCAGGTCGGCATAGGAGAGCTGCGCCCGCAGGGTCCCCTCGAGGGCCGGGTAGAGGTCGACCAGCCTGCCGTTCCAGGTCACCAGCCGGCCGCCCGGATCGAACAGGGCGAAGCCGTGCGGGATGCTCTCGATGATCGCCGCCCGGGTGCGGCTCTCGGCGGCCGCGGGCGGGCCGTGGCACCGCACGGGCTCGACCTGCGGGCCGACGCCGCCGGGCGGCTGTACGTCCTCGAGGCCAACCCCAAGCCCGATCTCGCGGCGCCGGTGGCCGAGCGGACCAGCCTCGTGTGCGCCGGCCTGCCGGATCAAGGGATGAGCTACGACGATCTCGTGCTGGGCCTGCTCGCCGATCGGCTCGATGTCCTCTTCTCCCGACACCGCGGCAGCGCGCATCGGCTGCTCGACCTGATCGGCTGAGGCGGATCGGCGGTGCGCCTCGGGCTGGCCCTGCGATCGACGGAGCTCGTCAGTCGAGCCCTGGACGGGCTCGCGATGGCGCTCGTCGCCGGCTTGTCGTTCCTGCTCCTGCTCTATGTCGGGCACGGCGAGGCGCAGCGCAGCTTCGAGCGGTTCCATCTCGACAAGCTGGCGGCGCAGGGTCGGATGCTGCAGGGCGCCATCGAGAGCTACCTGCGCCGCGACCTGCCCCTCTCACAGTATGTCGGGTTCCGCGCTCGGGCCGAGCGGTTGCGTGCCTCGGACGAGCAGCTCCTGGCGCTCGCCGTCTTCGCTGCCGACGGCACCCCCCTGTTCACCAGCGGGGACACGGGCATCGGCCTCATCCCGACGACACCCCAGACGAGCCGGACCCAGGTCGGCACCGGCGAGGTGCACAAGGACGATCGCCATCTGCAGCTCGTGCTGCCGCTCGCCAACCGCTACGAGCGGGTCGGCAGCCTCGCCCTCACGGTCGGCCGGGCGACCATCGACCAGGAGGTGACCAGTCATTTCGTCCCGCTGCTCTACCTGGCGGCGGGGCTCTCCTTGCTGTTCGCGCTCGTCGTCGGCTCGGCGCGGGGCTGGCTCGCCCGCCAGCGCCTGCCCTGGCTGCCGATCCTCTACGCGAGCCTGTTCATGGTGATGGCCGGAGCGGTCATCACCGCGATGATCCAGCTCTACAGCCGAGGTGTGCAGCTCGAGGTCAAGGCGCTCGCCGATTCGCTCGGCCAGCGGATGACCGAGATCATGGGCTTCCACCTCGACCTGCAGCAGTTGCAGGGGCTCGACCGCGCCTTCGGCGAGTACCGCCGGCTGAACCCCGACATCGGTGCGGTGGCCCTGCTCGTCGACGGTCGGATCACCATCCACACCGACCCCTTCATGGTGGGGCGACCGTGGAGCAGCGATGCCTCGACCTACGAGTACCGGGTCGACGTGACGCCACCCGGCGGCACGCAGCGGGTGGATGTCGCGGTGACCCTGCCGGAGGACATCGTCTACGGGCGAATCCTGCGCAACGCCAAGAACTTCCTGGCGCTGTTCGTGGCCTCGGCGTTCCTCGCCAACCTGTTCCTGCAGTTTGCCGGGACGCTCCGTCGCGAGGATCGGCCGATCGCGAGCCCGGGCGGCGACCGGGCCCTCGCCCTGGTCAAGCCGGTCTTCTACGTGGCGATGTGCATCGAGCATCTGATCTACCCGTTCCTGCCGCAGCACATCCACTCCGAGCTCGCCGCGGCCGGCCTCCCCGAGGGTCTGGCCGGCCTCGTGGTCACGACCTATTACCTCCTCTTCGCGCTCACCCTGGTGCCGGCGGGCCATCTGACCCGGCGGTTCGGCTCGCGTCGGCCGATGACCATCGGCCTGCTGCTGACCGCCGCGGGGCTGCTCGCCCTGCTCCTGCCCGGGGGCCTCCTGCCGCTCCTGCTCGGTCGCGCCTGCGCCGGCATCGGCCAGGGGCTGCTGCTGATCGGTGTGCAATCCTACATCCTCGCGGTCGCCGCGCCCGAGCGCAGGACCCAGGGGGCCACGATCATCGTGTTCGGCTTCCAGGGCGGCATGATCGCGGGCATGGCGATCGGCTCGCTGCTGGTCATCAATCTCGGCCCCGGGGGCGTGTTCACGCTCGGGGCCGGCGCCGCGGTGCTGACCGCCCTCTACGCCTCGGTCGTGATTCCCGCGGAGGCGAGCCGCGCCCGCATCGAGGGAGAGCTGGCCGGCACCCTGGGTCAACTGCGCCGGGAGCTCCTCCTGGCGCTACGCAGCCGCAGCCTGCTCGCGACCATCGGGCTCGTCGGCCTTCCGGCCAAGGCCGTGCTGACCGGTGTGATCGTCTTCGCCCTGCCGCTGCTCATGACCGAGCAGGGATATCGGCAGGAGGACATCGGCCAGATGCTGATGATCTATGCCGGTGGCGTGATCGTGGCGAGCGGTGCCATCGCCCGCCTCGTCGACCGCACCGGTCGGACCGGTCTCGTGTTGGGCTTGGGGGGGTGTCGAGTGGTCTCGGCCTCCTCCTGATCGCCTTCGTCGATTCCGACTCCCTCGGGCACGGCAGCTACGCCGGCGTGTTGCAGGTCGTGCTGATGGGGCTCGGGATCCTGATCGTGGGTGCGGCGCACGGCCTGATCAACGCACCGATCGTCACCCACGTGGCGGAGCTCGGGTTGGCCAAGCGGATCGGCGCCGGAGCGGCCACTGCCGCCTACCGCTTCCTCGAGCGGGGCGGCCACGTGGCCGGGCCCCTTCTGGTTGGCCAGCTCATCCTGCTGGCCGGGCAGATCGGCGTCACCCTGCAATGGATCGGTACGGCCGTGGCGATCCTGGGGCTGGCCTTTCTCGGGTTGCAGCGACGTCACGCGGCCGATGCGGCCGCGGAGCGGCGAGGATCCGAGCTGCTGGCTCTCCATCTCGATCCTCCCGACCTCGCGCTCCTGCTCGTGGTCGGCGAGGAGGAGCCCGCCCAGCCGGTCCGCCCCGGCCGCATGCTCCGGGTGGCCGGACCGCCCCGCGCCACCCCCGAGGATCCGGGCCGGGTGCACCGTCTGCGCGCGTTCCTCGCACCCCTTCTCGCCACCGTCCCGCCCGGCACCCGCCTGCGGCTGGTCGGTTGCGGGGATCCCGCCTCCTATCGGACGGCCCTCGCCGACGCGGCGGGGGTCGAGTTGCGCTGCGTACCGAATGCCGCGGCCTGGCTCGCGGAGCTGCGGCCCCTCCTCGTGCGCGGGACCGCCACTGGCGGGCGCCCCGCTGCCGAGCTCGCCCGGGCCCTCGCCGATCACGGGCGGCGCCGGTCCGGGCCGGATCGACCGTTCGTCTGGATCCGCTCGTCCGCGGCCGGGCCGCATGCGGAGCTCGAGCCGGCATCGGCCACCTGACCACCCATCGGCGGCGTGTCGCGCCGCCGCAACGGAGCCTTTCCGGATGCCCGAGACACCACCGCTCACGATCGACCGTCGCCGCCTCGCTTCCTGGACCGCGGCGAGCCTGGCTCTGTTCGTCCTGCCGCCCGCCGCCTCGGGCGCCGTCCCGCCGCTCGCCCTCGCCAGCTGGTTCAAGGTCGACGAGGCGCGCTCGGCGGACTGGCGGGTGGAGCCGGTCGAGGGAGACCCGCTCCAGGCGATGGTCCGCCGCGTCAAGCCGGGATCCGGCCCGCTCCGTCGGCTTCTCGTCCTGTACCCGCGCCCCTCCCCGGCCTACGACGTGGCGATCAGCAAGATCCTCGAGGTGTTCGGCGCCAAGAACCTCAACCTCGAGCTCCTGGCCTTCAACTTCCAAGGTGACGACGGGCGCGGTGCCGCTGCCCTGCAGATGGTCGAGGACGGTCCTGTCGACCTCGTCCTGTCGATGGGCTCCGAATCGACCGCCTGGCTCCATCAGTACTATCGCAAGGGCGCGGTCCCCGTGGTCACGGTGTGCTCGAAGGATCCCGTCGCGCTCGGTCAGATCCCCGGCTACGAGGAGGGCAGCGGGACCAACTTCGCCTTCACCTCGCTCAACATGCCGATCGACGTCCAGCTCGCCTATCTCCAGGATTTCAGACCGGGCCTGCGCAACCTCGGGATCCTGGTCGACGGCAAGAACATCAGCGCCGTGCGCACCCAGGCCAAGCCGATGCAGCAGGCGGCGGCGGCCCAGGGCATCACGGTCCAGTACCTCGCCGTCCAGAACCCGGCCAAGGCCAAGGAGGAGCTCGCCAAGCTCGTCGGCGAGGCGACCGCGCAGATGCAGGCGAGCGATCCGGGGCTCGAGCGCAGCCTGTTCTGGATCACCGGCAGCACCGCGGTGTTCAAGGAGATCGCGACGATCAACGCGCATGCCGGTCGCGTCCCGGTGGTGAGTGCCGTGCCTGAGGTCGTCCAGGAGGGTGACGACAGCGCCGTTCTCTCGATCGGCATCAGTTTCGAGAGCAACGCCAACCTGGCGGCCATCTACGCCGTCGACATCCTCGCCGGACGAACCACGCCCGGCAAGCTCAAGGTGGGGATCGTCTCGCCACCCGACATCGCCATCAACTTCCGGAGGGCACGGCAGATCGGCCTGGACGTGCCGATCAGCTTCTTCGAGAGCGCCAACTACATCTACGATTACGACGGTCGGTTGGTGCGCCGGCTGGGCGAGCCGGTCGCGACCACGCCGCTCCGCTGAGGAGGGTCCCGGGAGAGGTCGGTCGGACCCGGTTCCCGCCGGGGCCGACCGCCTCACTCGACGATGCGGTCGACCTTGTAGTCCTTGGTCTCGCGCGCCCAGGCGAAGGTCACGAGCTCGCCGATCAGGCCGACCGCGACGATCTGGATCCCGAGCACCACGAGCAGGGTCGAAAGGATCAGCGCCGGCCGGTCACCCAGGGGCACGCCGAGCGCCAGCCGCTCGAACACGAGCCAGGCGGTGGCGAGCCCGCCCAGGGCGAGCGTCAGGAAGCCGAAGCCGCCGAAGAAGCGGAACGGCTTCCTGAGGAACTTCAACAGGAAGAACAGGCTCACGACGTCGAGCGCGAGGCTCGGCCAGGCGCCGGCCCGGGCCAGTCCCGGCCCGGCCCGGCCGGGTGCCGGAGCCGGCAGCTCCTCGACCGTGAAGCCCTGCGCCTGGGCGATCAGCGGCAGGAACCGGTGCTGGTTGCCGTAGAGACCGAGCTCCGCCGCGACCCGCGCCCGCATCGCCCGGATCGGGCTCCGGACGTCCTCGAGACGGCTCTGCAGCAGGAGCTCGAGCAGCCGCTCGAGCTTGCCGCGACCAGCGTGGCCGGGCACCCGCCGGGCGAGCGTGACGATGTCCACACCGGAGGCCTCGAGCGTGCGCACGAGCCGCGGCAGCTCGGCCGGGTCGACCTCGAGCTCGGCCGGCAGCGTCAGCACCACGGCGCCGGTGGCGTGGCGCAGGCCGACGGTCAGCGCCGCCGCCTCGCCCATCGATCGGGCGAAGGTCAGGATCTCGATCCGGCCGTCCTGCCGACGCAGCGCCTTCAACGTCTCGAGCGTCGACCGCCACGGCCCGTCGACCACGTAGATCAGCTCGCAGCGTCGGCCGAGCGGGGCCAAGCCGCGGCGCAGCCGGGCGTGCAGCTCGGCGATCCCGGGCAGCTCCCCGAGCACCGGCACGACGACGGACAGCTCGGCCGTGGCGGCGGCGAGATGGGCGATCCCGAGCTCGGCGGTCATGGGGTGGATCCGACTGGCTGTCAGGGCGAGGGGGAGGCACCGACCGGCCGGGCGGCGAGCAGGCGGAAGCGCTCGAACCGCGGCGCACGGGCGCTGTGCAGGAGGTAGCTCAGGAAGCCGAGGAACAGGAGGAAGGCGGCGAGCGCGCCGCTGAGCATGACCACCCCCTGGAAGGCGACCCCGGGCTCGGCCCGGGTCAGCACGAACAGCCCGGCGGCGAGGCAGCCGGCGGCCGCGGCGAGCCCACCGGTGCCGAGCAGCCACCGCATCGGGCGGCGGGCGAAGTCGAGGATGGTCGCGATCACCACGAGGTCGACGAGCACCTTGTAGATGCGCGAGAAGCCGTACTTCGAGCGGCCGAAGCGGCGCGGATGGTGGCGCACCTCGAGCTCGGCGATCCGGGCGCCGGCGAGGCTGGCCATGGCCGGGATGAAACGGTGCATCTCGGCATAGAGGGGGATCGCCTTGATGAGATCGGCCCGGTAGGCCTTCAAGGAGCAGCCATTGTCCTTGATCGGCACGCCGGTGATCCAGCCGATCAGCCGGTTGGCGACCTTGGACGGCAACACCCGCGACCAGTGGTCCTTGCGCGCCTTGCGCCAGCCGACCACCAGATCGAAGCCCTTGTCGATCTCGGCCAGGAAGCGGGGAATGTCGCGCGGGTCGTTCTGCAGGTCGCCGTCCAGGGTGACCAGGACGCGGCCGCGGGCGTGCTCGATGCCGGCCGCCATGGCCGCCGTCTGGCCGTAGTTGCGGCGCAGCTTCAGGAGCCGCAGCGCCGGCTTGCCGTCACGCGGCAGCTCGAGGGCGCGGGCGAAGGTGGCGTCGCTGGAGCCGTCGTCGACCAGGAGCAGCTCGATGGCGAGCGGCAGCGGGGCGAGCGCGGCGGCGATCGCCTCGACCAGCGGACGAACATTGTCCTCCTCGTTGTAGAGGGGGACGATGATCGAGAGATCGGGGGTCATCACCGCGAGCATCCACGATTCCGCGCATCTCGGGAAGGTCGCCGCCGGACGGGCATGCGGTACGCCGATATGATCGAGGCGCCGTCGTGTCCCGACCGCCGCAACCCCTCCCACGGCAGCCTCGCGGAACCGGCGCGCGGCCGCACCGGCCGAACCGGTCGCCGTCGGCCGGCCCGAGCGACGAGGGAGGCGGCTCCTGACCGAAACGTGACAAATCCGCAACGTTCACAGTTGCATTCAAGTCACGGATCGGCTCCCGTCAATAGGGGTCAGACACCATCCGGTACGGGCATGTCGCTTCACGTCCAGACTGTTGCAGAACCTCGACGATTCGCTTAGGAACGGGCTGTCGGCTCGACGCCGGGTCGATGATGTCGGCGTCGCTCGGGACTTGCCCGCCCGGGTCGGAAAGAAGACGGAGGAGAACGGCATGCCGGAACTGCCCGTGAGCTCCCGCCGGCGCTTCCTTCTCGGGCTGACGGCAGGCCTCCCGCTCCTGTCGCTCGGCTGGCGGGCGGCGCTCGCCGCGGTGCCGGTCCGGCAGATCGCGTTCCACCATCGCCATACCGGGGAGGCGCTCCGGACGGTGTACTTCGCCGACGGGCACTATCTCGACGAGGGGCTGCGCTCGATCAACCGGCTCCTGCGCGACTGGCGGACCGACGAGATCGTGGAGATCGACCCGCAGGTCCTCGACATCGCCTACGTGCTGCAGCAGAAGCTCGGCCTGGAGGGCCCGCTCGAGGTGCTCTCGGGCTACCGCTCACCGGAGACCAACGCGATGCTGCGCCGCCGCTCGCGTGCCGTCGCCCGCAACAGCCTGCACATGTACGGCATGGCTGTCGACCTGCGCTTCCCGGGCGTGCCGCTGGCGGCCGCGCACCGGGCGGCGCTCGCGCTCCAGGGTGGCGGCGTCGGCTACTATCCCGGCGCCGACTTCATCCATCTCGACAGCGGCCCGGTCCGTTCCTGGACCCAGCTCGGCCGCGTGCAGAGCGGGCGCGACGGCGGCGTGCCGCGCGGCCGGGCGCAGAGCCGCCGCGCCCAGGCGCGGCGCAGCCGGCTGGCGCGGCTCAAGGGGCGGCTCGCGACCGCCCGCCGCTGAGCCCGGTCGGGCGCCCGCGGCGGCGCATCCGGTCGCGTTGACAAGCCGACCCGGCCACGTCTAAGCGCCGCTGTCTTCCGGCCGCCGCGGCGCGACGGCCGGTCATCCGGAGGACGGCCGTCGGCCATGGACCATCTCGACCAGCTCGAGGCGGAGAGCGTCTACATCCTGCGCGAGGCCAAGGCCAAGCTCGACAAGCTCGCGATCCTCTGGTCGCTCGGCAAGGACAGCAACGTCGTCCTCTGGCTCTGCCGCAAGGCCTTCTTCGGCCACGTGCCGTTCCCGGTGATGCACATCGACACCGGCAGGAAGTTCCCCGAGATGTACGCCTTCCGCGACCGCTACGCGGTCGAGTGGGGGCTGACCTTCCTGCGCGAGGAATGCCCGCCGCTCGAGGCGACCGACCCGACCCTGCCGCCGGCCGCCCGCTCGGCGGCACGCAAGACCCTCGGGCTCAAGGCGGCGATCGAGAAGCACGGCTTCGAGGGCCTGATCCTCGGGATCCGCCGCGACGAGGAGGCGATCCGCGCCAAGGAGCGCTACTTCAGCCCGCGTGACGAGAGCGGGCAATGGCAGCTCAAGGATCAGCCGCCCGAGTTCTGGGGTCAGTACATGACGAGCTTCCCGCAGGGGACGCACGTCCGGGTCCACCCGATCCTGCACTGGACCGAGCTCGACATCTGGAAGTACACCCGGCGCGAAGGGATCCCGGTGATCGAGCTCTATTTCGCCAAGAACGGCAAGCGCTACCGCTCGCTCGGCGACCAGGACATCACCTTCCCGGTCCCGAGTACGGCCGACAGTTTGGATGCGATCATCGCCGAGCTCGAAACCACGAAAGTCCCCGAGCGTGCCGGCCGGGCGATGGACCACGAGGCCGAGGACAGTTTCGAGCGCCTGCGGACCGCAGGCTACATGTGAGGGCGACCGCCCTCCCGACGGACGGAACCACCATGCCGCAAGCGAGCGGGGCCGCCGAGGCGCGGCCGCTTCGGATCGTCATCGTCGGCCACGTCGACCACGGCAAGTCGACCTTCGTGGGCCGGCTCCTGCACGAGACCGGCTCCCTGCCCGAGGGCAGGCTCGAGGCGGTCCGCGCCATGTCGGCGCGCCGCGGCATGCCCTTCGAATGGGCCTTCGTGCTCGACGCCATGCAGAGCGAGCGCGATCAGGGCATCACGATCGACACGACCCAGATCCGCTTCGCGACCGCCGCGCGGCCCTATCTCGTGATCGACGCCCCGGGCCACAAAGAGTTCCTGAAGAACATGGTGACGGGTGCCGCCCAAGCCGAAGCGGCGCTGCTCGTCATCGACGCGGCCGAGGGCATCCAGGAGCAGTCGCGTCGGCACGGCTATCTCCTCCACCTCCTCGGCATCCGCCAGGTGGCGGTGCTCGTCAACAAGATGGACCTCGTGGACTTTTCGGCCGACCGGTTCGGCCGGGTCGCGGAAGACTTCCGGGCCTATCTCGCCGAACTCGGGGTGGAACCGGCCTGCATGGTGCCGATCTCCGCCCGCGAGGGCGACAATCTCGTCCGGCACAGCCCGCGGATGCCCTGGTACCAGGGTCCCTCGGTGGTCCAAGCCCTCGACTCCTTCGCCTACACGAGCCTGCCGGTCGACCGGCCGCTGCGCATGCCGGTCCAGGACGTCTACAAGTTCGACCAGCGCCGGATCGTCGCCGGCCGGATCGAGGCGGGACGGCTCGCGGTCGGCGACACGGTGCTCTTCTCGCCCTCCAACAAGACCGCCCGGATCCGGACCATCGAGGCCTGGCACGTGCCCGCCCCGCCCGGCGAGGCGGTCGCCGGGCAGAGCATCGGGGTGACCCTCGACGAGCCGATCTTCGTCGAACGCGGCGAGATCATGAGCCACGTCGAGCAGCCGCCGGTGCTCACCACCGTCTTCAAGGCGCGGATCTTCTGGCTCGGCACCACGCCGCTGCGGATCGGCTCGACCTACAAGCTCAAGCTCGCCACGACCGAAGCCACGGCGGTCGTCGAAGCGATCGAGCGATCGATCGACACGGCCGAGCTCAGGAGCCTCCCGCCCGATCGGATCGAGCGCAACGGTGCCGGCGAGATCGTGCTGCGGACCAAGCGCATGCTGGCGCTCGACGAGTACACGGCCAACCCCACGACCGGCCGGTTCGTGCTGGTCGAGGACCATCTCCCGGTCGGCGGCGGCATCGTCTCGATGGAGGGCTACCCCGACCAGCGCCAGCTCGTGACGGTGCGCGCCACCAACCTCACCCAGGTGGGGCACGCGGTGAGCCGCACGGCGCGGGCCGCCCGCAACGGCCACCGGGGCGGCGTGCTGTGGTTCACCGGGCTCAGCGGTGCCGGCAAGTCGACGCTCGCCCTGGCCCTCGAGCGCGAGCTGTTCGCCAGGGGCTTCCAGGTCTACGTGCTCGACGGCGACAATGTCCGCTCCGGCCTCTGCCGCGACCTCGGCTTCGGCCCCGAGGACCGGGCCGAGAACATCCGCCGGGTGGGCGAGGTGGCCGCACTGTTCGCCGATGCCGGCTTCCTCGTCGTGTCGAGCTTCATCTCGCCCTACCGGGCCGACCGGCAACGCGCCCGCGAGGCGGCCGGGGAGGCGTTCCACGAGATCTACGTCAAGGCCGGGCTCGAGGTCTGCGAGCAGCGCGACCCCAAGGGCCTCTACAAGCGGGCGCGCAAGGGCGAGATCAAGGAGTTCACCGGCGTCTCCTCGCCCTACGAGCCGCCCGAGGCACCCGAGCTCGTGGTGCCGACCGACGAGCTCGCGATCGAGGACTGCGTGGCGCTCCTGCTGCGCTACGTCGAGGAGCGCTTCCGCGCCTGAGCGCCGGCGCCGGCCGGTGGCGGTGCCGGCACGACGGTCCCGAGCCCGCCGCTCAGCCCGCCCGCGCCGCCGCGAAGGCGTCGGCGAAGGCCGCGAGCGAGGGGAAGCGCAGGAGCGGTGCCTCGGCTCCGGCCGGCGGCGGCGTCGCTCCACCCGGCCGGCCGCCCCGCCGGTCGATCCAGACCGAGGCGATGCCCGCCGCGGCGGCCGGGGCGTGGTCGTGGAAGAGGCTCTGTGCCACGTGCAGGAGCCCGTCCCGCCGGAGCCCGCGGCCGGCGAGGAAGCCCAGGAGATAGGCGAAGTTCTCGAGCCTCGGCTTGTACGAGCCGATCGCCTCGGCGGTGAGGATCGCCGTGAACGGATCGCCGAGCCGCGCAGCGGAGCGGCGGATGCTCGCCTCGTCGACGTTGGAGAGCACGAGGAGCGGCACCTGCCGGGCCAGCCGGGCGAGAGCCTCGGCACTGTCCGGAAAAGGCGGCCACTCGCCGACCGACGCGCCGAACGCCTCGGCCTCGGCCGTGGTCGGCGGTGCCGCGAAGCGCCGGCCGAGCCGCTCCAGCACCGCGCCGAGCAGCCGGTCGTAGCGCAGCCCGGGCGTGGCCGCCTGCTGCGCCGACTCCTCCTCGGCGAAGCAGGCGAGCAGGGCCTCGTCGTCGAGCCCGAGGCCGGTCCGCGCGCGCCAGGGGGCGAGCGCCTCGAGCAGCCCGCGCTCCCAGTCGATCAGCGTGCCGTAGCAATCGAAGCTCAGGACCGCGACCTGGTCGAGCCGCATCACCCCTCCCCGGCATGCCCCTGCCGCTCTAGCCGCCGGAGGGGCGAATGGGAAGACCTCCAAATAAGGGTTGACATTCCTATTCTGAAGGAATAAAGAGCAGAACAGGAACCTTGCCGGGAGCTCGCCCGTGCCTCGCCTCACCCGCCTTCTCCCGTCCCTGCTCCTCTTCGCCCTGCCCGCCTGCACCGAGATCCAGGCCTTCGGTACCGGCGCGATCCAGCAGCGGCGGATGATGAACGACCTGCAGGCCCGCTTCACCATGGCCGCCACCTGCGACATCTCCTTGGGATCCTATTTCCGCGAGCTGTCCGAGCTCGAGCGGCACTATGTCGGGCTGGTGTGCGGCGGCGTCCTGCCGGCGCTGACCGCCCCGCGTGCCACCGAGCCCCGGGTCGACGCCGATCGCTGAGCCGGCGCCGGACCGGCCCGTTCGAGATAGACGGCGAGGCCCGGCGCCAACCGGGCCGTGGCCGCTTCGCCCGGCGCCAGCCAGCGTGCCGCCACCACCTCGCGGCGGTCGACCCGCGCCGTCGGTCGGGCGAGCGGTCGCCAGGCGAACACCGTGCTGGTGATGCGCCGGTGCTCGAAGCCGAAGGTCAGCTCGACGGGTGCTTCGAGCGCCGCCTCGGGCGCCACGATCCCGGTCTCCTCGGCGAGCTCGCGCAGGGCGGCGGCGGCCGGCCGCTCGCCGCGCTCGACCGCCCCGCCCGGCAGATCCAAAAGACCCGGCCGGTAGGAGGTCTCGACCACGAGCAGCCGCCCCCCGTGCCAGGTGGCGACCGCCGCACCCCGCGCCGCCGGCCGGCGGACCGCCCACCACAGCCGCAGGAGACCGTGCGCCGACCGGTAGGCCAGCCGGCAGAGCGGGTCGACGCGCCTCGACCCGGCGAGGCGGCGGAGCAGGTCCATGCGCCCGAGCATCGCGGCGCCCGGCGGTCCGGGCAAGCCCGCCCGCTTGACGCCCTGGGCGCCGGCCGCCTAGCTCGCCCGGCCGCCGCCTCGGATCGCCCGCCCGTGTCGCCCTCCGGCCCCGTGTCGCTCCCCGGCTCCGTGCTGCTTTCCGGCCCCGTGCTGCTTTCCGGCCCCGTGCTGCTTTCCGGGAAGGCCCGGCTGGCCGGTGTGATCGGCTGGCCGGTCGGCCACTCGCTCTCGCCCCGCCTGCACGGCCACTGGTTCGCCCGCTACGCCGTCGACGGCGCCTACGTGCCGCTCGCGGTCCGTCCCGAGGATCTGGAGCTCGCCTTCCGCGCCCTGCCCCGGCTGGGCTTCCTCGGCTGGAACGTCACCCTTCCGCACAAGGAGCGGGCCTCGACCCTGGTCGACCGGCGCGACGTCGCGGCCGAGCGGATGCGGGCGGTCAACACGGTGCTGGTCCACCCCGACGGGACGCTCGAGGGGCGCAACACCGACGGGCCCGGCTTCCTCGCCCATCTCCTGGCCGAGCATGCCGGCCGCCGTCCCCTGGCCGGACCGGCCCTCGTCCTCGGTGCCGGCGGTGCGGCGCGTGCCGTGGCCTGGGCCCTCCTCGGGGCGGGGGTGCCGCTCCTGCGCCTCGCCAACCGCACGGTGGGGCGCGCCGCGGCGCTCGCAGCCGAGCTCGACCGAGCCTTCCCGGGCCGGGTCGCGGCCGTCGACTGGCCGGCCGGCGCGGCTTCACTCGACGGCCTCGCGCTCCTGGTCAACGCCACGAGCCTCGGCATGAAGGGCCAGCCGCCACTCGACCTCGATCTCGGCCCCCTGCCCACGACCACGGTCGTGGCCGACCTCGTCTACGTGCCGCTCGAGACCGACCTCCTGGCCGCCGCCCGGGCACGGGGCAACCCGATCCTCGACGGGCTCGGCATGCTGCTGCACCAGGCCGTCCCCGGCTTCGCCTGGTGGGGTGGCCGCACCCCCGAGGTCGACGCGGCCGCCCGCGCCTGCCTGCTCGAGGTCCTGGCACCCGACTCTCGAGCCACTTGCCGCCGGCCGCCCGAGGAGGCCCGGCTGCCGCAGGCCGAGGGCTGAGCCTCACGCCCCGGCCAGGAGGTCGAGCAGCGCGGCTGCGACGATCTCGGTGGCGCGGTGGAGGTCGGCCAGCGCCAGGCGCTCGTCGGCGCGGTGGGCGTTGGCCTCCTCGAGCGTGCGCGGCCCGGCACCGAACAGCACCACCGGGATGCCGGCCTCGGCATAGTGCCGGGCGTCGGTGTAGAGCGGCACGCCCGTGGCGGGCACCGGCTCGCCCAGGATCCGCCCGGCATGCCGGGTGAGCGCGTCCACGAGCCGCTCGTGCCCGGGCAACGGCACGAGCGGCCGGGCGAGCAGGATGCGGCGGACCTCGAGCCGGGCGGCCGGGAAGGCGCGGGCGGCACCTTCGAGCAGCGCCCGCAGCTCGCCCTCGACCGCCTCGGGCGTCTCCTCGGGGATCATCCGCCGGTCGAGCCGGAAGGCGATCCGGTCGGGCACCACGTTGGTGTTGATGCCGCCCTCGATCAGCCCGACGGTGAGCTGGGCGTGGCCGATCCCGGGGGTGGCGCTGGTCCGCCCGGCGAGCCCGCGGCGGAAGGCGTAGAGGGTGGCGAGCAGGTGCGTCGCCGCCTCGAGCGCGTCGACGCCGGTCTCGGGACGGGCGGCGTGCGCCGAGCGGCCACGGACCTCGACCTCGAGGTGCAGGCAGCCATTGTGCGCGGTCACCACCGCGTAGGAGAAGCCGGCGCAAAGCGCCAGCTCCGGCCGGCTGATCCCCTCCGCGAGCAGCAGCCCCGGGCCGATCTCGCCGCCCGCCTCCTCGTCGAAGGTGACGTGCAGCTCGACCGTCCCGGCGAGCGGCACTCCCTCGGCCACGAGCCGGTCGAGGGCGAGCAGCGCGAAGCCGTAGGTGGCGATGTCGGACTTCGAGACGGCGACGCCACGGCCGTACATCCACCCCTCGCGGACCTCGGCGCCGTAGGGGTCGGTGGTCCAGCCCCGGCCGGGCGGCACCACGTCGCCATGGGCATTCAGGGCGATCACCGGGCCGGGCCCGAAGCGGCGGCGGACCACGAGGTTGGTGGCGCTGCGCATGCCCACCGCGGCGGCCTTCCCGGCCGGCACCGGGTGCCGCTCGACCGCGAGGCCGAGCCCTTCGAGCAGGCCCGCGATCCGCTCCGCCGCCGCCGCCAGATCGCCCGGCGGGTTGTCGGTCGGCGTGCGCACGAGCTCGGCCAGGAGCGCCACCTGCTCGGGCAGGCGCTCCTCGACGATCCGGGCGAGGCGGTCGAGCGGGTCGGTCATCGGTGCTCCTCGGCGAGCAGGGCGATCGTGGTCACGAGGACCTCGAGGGCGGACGCGACGTCCTCCGGGCGGGTCGTCTCGGCCGGATCGTGGCTGATCCCGTCGCGGCAGCGCAGGAACAGCATGGCGGTCGGCGCGAGCGCCGCCATCGCCATGGCGTCGTGGCCGGCGCCGCTCACCAGCCGCCGCTCGGGGATGCCGTGCCGGGCGCAGGCCCGGCCGAGCGTGCCGACCAGCCGCGCATCGCAGGCGACCGCCGGGGCCGCGTGGGTCGTCTCGACCCGGGCCTCGACCCCTCGCCGCCGTGCCGTCTCGGCGACCAGCGCGCGCAAGCTCTCCTCGGCCCGGGCACGCGCGCCGTCCTCCGCGCTGCGCAGGTCGACCGTGAAGACCACCCGACCGGGGATCGTGTTGACCGCGCCCGGGGCCGCCTCGATCCGGCCGACCGTGGCGACCAGCCCCTCGCCGCCACGGGCGAGCCGCTCGACGCCGAGGATCGCCTCGGCCGCGGCGCAGAGCGCGTCGCGCCGCAGCCCCATGGGCACGGTCCCGGCATGCCCCGCCTCGCCCCGGACCTCGACCCGCAGCCGGACGGCCCCGGCGATCGCCGTGACCAGCCCGAGCGGCAGACCCTCGCGGTCGAGCACCGGGCCCTGCTCGATGTGCGCCTCGAGGCAGGCCAGCACCTCCTCGGGCCGGCGGGCGCAGGCCGCGATCCCGGCCGGGTCCAGGCCGCAGCCGCGCAGCGCCTCGGCGAGGCTCACCCCGTCCCGGTCGCGGCCCCCGAGGACGGCCGGATCGAGCGTCCCGGCCATCGCCCGCGAGCCGGTGAGGGCGCAGGGGAAGCGCACCCCCTCCTCGTCGGCGAAGGCCACCACCTCGAGCGCGAAGGGCGGGACGTGGCCGGCCTCGCGGACCGCCTCGACCGCGGCCAGGCCGAGCAGCACGCCGAGCACCCCGTCGAACCGGCCGGCGTCGATCACCGTGTCGAGATGCGAGCCCAGCAGGACGGCCGGCGCACCGGGCCGCGCGCCCTCGAGCCGGCCGACCAGGTTGCCCGCCGCATCGAGCCGGGTGGCGAGCCCGGCCTCGCCCATCCAGCCCCGCACGAGGCCGGTGGCGTGCAGCCAGGCCGGCCCGTAGGCCAGCCGGGTGAGCCGCCCGGGCTCGTCGCTCACCCCGGCGAGCGCGTCGAGCCGGTCCAGCAGGCGGGAGAGCGCGGACGTGGCGATGGTCGATCCTCCGCGTGGCGCCCCAGCCTTAGGGCCTTGTGCGCCCGCCTGGAACAGGGTTCGCTCGCGGGCGGCGGCGGCAGGCGGGGAGCCGGTGATGGCGGCGGCGGAACTCGGGTCGGGGCGGCTCACCACCCACGTCCTCGACACCATGCACGGTCGTCCGGCGGTCGGGCTGCACATCGAGCTCGCCCGGCTCGAGGGCGGCGAGCGCCGTCCCCTGGCCCGCGCCACCACCAACGCCGACGGACGGCTCGACGCGCCGCTGCTCGGCCCCGGCACGATCGCCCGCGGCCGCTTCGAGCTCCTGTTCCACGTCGCCGCCTATTTCCGCTCGCTCGGCGTGGCCCTGCCCGACCCGCCCTTCCTCGAGGAGGTCCCGGTCCGCTTCGGGATCGCCGATCCGGACGCCCACCACCACGTCCCCCTGCTCGTGAGCCCCTACGGCTACACCACCTACCGGGGCAGCTGATGCGGCGGGTGGTGCGCTTCTGGCTCGGCGACGAGCTGCGCGAGGTCGAGGTCCCCACCCCCACCACGACGCTGCTCGACTGGCTGCGCGGGCCCGGCCGTCGGCCCGGCGTCAAGGAGGGCTGCAACGAGGGCGATTGCGGCGCCTGCACCGTCCTCCTCACGCGCCTGCGCGACGGCCGGCTCGTGCACGAGCCGATCTGCGCCTGCATCCGCCTGCTCGCCACCGTCGACGGCTGCCGGATCGGCACGGTCGAGGATCTGGCCGGGGCGGACGGCGCGCTCCACCCCGTGCAGCGGGCGATGGTCGAGCAGCACGGCAGCCAGTGCGGATTCTGCACGCCCGGCTTCGTGGTGGCGCTGCACGCCCTCTGGCTCGACCGGCCCGAGCCACCCGAGGAGGCCAGCGTCGACGGCTGGCTCGCCGGCAATCTCTGCCGCTGCACCGGCTACGGGCCGATCGTGCGGGCCGCCCGCGCGGCCTACGCGCTCGGCGATCCGGCCGGCGATCCGCTGCGCGCGAACGAGCCGCTCTGGCGTGCCCGGCTCGCCGCGCTCGCCGACCCGGACACCCTCCTGGTCGAGGGAGGGGGCGGGGCGCGGCTCGTGGCGCCCACCACGCTCGAGGAGACGCTCGACCTCCTGGCCGAGCGGCCCGACGCCCTGCTCCTCGCCGGCGGGACCGACATCGGGCTCTGGATCACCAAGGAGCTGCGCCGGCCGGCACTCCTCCTCTGGCTCGGGCGGGTGGCCGGGCTCGACCGGGTCGAGGAGGACGCACCCGGTCTCCGCCTCGGCGCCACGGTCACCTGGCGCGAGGCCGGGCCGGCGCTGCGCCGGCTGGCACCCGGCACGGCCGAGCTCCTCGACCGCTTCGCCGGCGAGCAGGTCCGTGCCGTGGCCACGGTCGCGGGCAACCTCGCCAACGCCTCGCCGGTCGGCGACGGCCCCCCCGCCCTCCTGGCGCTCGACGCCCGGCTCGTGCTGCGCCGGCGCGATCGCCGCCGCGAGCTGCCGCTCGAGCGCTTCTTCCTCGACTATCGGCGCACCGCCCTCGAGCCGGGCGAGCTGATCGAGACGGTCCTGGTCCCGCGCCCCGCCCCCGGCACCCGCCTCGTCTTCGAGAAGGTGAGCCGGCGCCGCGACCAGGACATCGCCACCGTGAGCGCCGGCATCGCGCTCGCGGTCGAGAACGGTCGGGTGGCGCAGGTCCGGCTCGCCTTCGGCGGCATGGCGGCGATCCCGGTCCGGGCGCGGGCGGCGGAAGCGGCGCTCCAAGGTGCCGTTTGGGACGAGGCCACGATCGAGCGGGCCGCCGCCGCGCTCGACCACGACTTCACGCCGATCTCCGACCATCGCGGCTCGGCCACCTATCGCCGGACGCTGGCCGCCAATCTCTTGCGCCGTCTCTGGCTCGAGAGCCGGGGCGTGCCGGTCCGCCTGCATGCCGCGGAGCCCGCGCTTGGCTGAGCCGGTCGAACGCATCCGCGGCGACGTCCACGAGCCGGTCGCGCACGATTCGGCGGTCGGCCACGTCACCGGCCGGGCCGCCTATGTCGACGACCTGCCCGAGCCCGCGGGCTGCCTGCACCTGGCGCTCGTGACCGCGGAGCGGGCGCACGCCCGCATCCTCGACCTCGACCTCGAGGCGGTTCGCCGGGCCGCGGGCGTGGTGGCCGTGCTGACCGCCGCGGATCTGGGCGAGGCGTGCGACATCAGCCCGGTCCACGCCCAGGACGAGCCGGTGCTGGCGGCGGGCGAGGCCCGCTTCTGGGGCCAGCCGCTCGCCGTCGTGGCGGCGGAGACGCGCGAGCAGGCCCGCCTCGCCGCACGGCTCGCCCGGGTCGGCTACGCGGATCTTCCGGCCACACTCACCATCGAGCAGGCCCGCGCCGCCGGCGGCGAGCTCGTCTGCACGCCGCTCACCCTCCGCCGCGGCGAGGTCGAGGCGGCGCTCGCCGCCGCCCCCTGCCGGCTCGCCGGCCGGCTGCGCTGCGGCGCACAGGAGCATTTCTACCTCGAGGGCCAGGTGGCGCTCGCCGTTCCCGGCCTCGAGGGCGAGATGCTCGTCTGGTCCTCGACCCAGCACCCCTCCGAGACCCAGCTCATGGTGGCCCGGGCACTCGGCCTGCCCATGGCGGCGGTGACCGTGCGCTGCCGGCGGCTCGGCGGCGGCTTCGGCGGCAAGGAGACCCAGGCCAATCTCTGGGCCGTGCTCGCCGCACTCGTCGCGGCGCGCACCGGCCGTCCGGCCAAGCTCCGCCCGGACCGCGACGAGGACATGGTCGTGACCGGCAAACGGCACGACTTCCTGACCGAGTTCGAGGTCGGCTTCGACCGCGGGGGGAGGATCCACGCCGTCCGCGCCACGCTCACGGCGCGCTGCGGCCATTCGGCCGATCTGTCCGGGCCGGTCACCGACCGCGCCCTGTTCCACGCCGACAACGCCTACCACTACCCGGCCGTGCGGCTGGCCTCGGAGCCGTTGCGGACCAACACCTGCTCGGCCACGGCGTTCCGCGGCTTCGGCGGGCCGCAGGGCGTGCTCGTGGCCGAGCGGATCGTCGAGGAGGTGGCCTTCGCCACCGGCCTCGACCCGCTCGACGTGCGCCGGCGCAACCTCTACCGCGAGGGCGATCCCACCCCCTACCACCAGCCGATCGAGGACGTGCCGCTCGAGGCGATCCTGGACGAGCTCGAGCGCCGCAGCGCCTACCGCGAGCGGCGCCGCGCGATCGCCGCCTTCAACGCCGGAAGCCCGGTCCTCAAGAAGGGGATCGCCCTCACCCCGGTGAAGTTCGGCATCTCCTTCACCGCCACCTGGTACAACCAGGCGGGCGCGCTCCTGCACGTCTACCGCGACGGCAGCGTCCTCCTGGCACACGGCGGCGTCGAGATGGGCCAGGGTCTGTTCGTGAAGGTGGCGCAGGTGGTGGCGCACGAGCTCGGCCTCGATCTGGAGCGGATCCGGCTCGCCACCACCGACACCGGCAAGGTCCCGAACAGCTCGGCCACCGCCGCCTCCTCGGGCAGCGATCTGAACGGCATGGCCGCGCAGGCGGCGGCCCGCACCCTCAAGGAGCGGCTCACCGCCTTCGCCGCCGGACGCTGGTCGGTCCCCGAGGACCGGATCGCCTGGCTGCCGGGGCGGGTGCGCGTCGGCAACCAGGAGATCGCCTGGGACGAGCTCGTGGCCGAGGCCTGGCGGGCGCGCATCCAGCTCTGGGCCTCGGGTTTCTACCGCACGCCCGAGATCCACTGGGACAGGCAGGCCGGCCGCGGCCGGCCGTTCTACTACTTCGCCTGCGGGGCGGCCTGCGCCGAGGTCACGATCGACACGCTGACCGGCGAGCAGCTGATCGACCGTGTCGACGTGCTGCACGACTGCGGTCGCTCCTTGAGCCCGGCCGTGGACATCGGCCAGATCGAGGGGGCGCTCGTCCAGGGGATCGGCTGGCTCACCACCGAGGAGCTGGTCTGGGACGAGCGCGGGCGGCTGCGCACGCACGCCCCCTCGACCTACAAGATCCCGGCCGCCGGCGACCGGCCGCGGATCCTGAACATCGCGCTCTTCGAGGGGGCACCCAACCGCAAACCCACGATCCACCGCTCCAAGGCCGTGGGCGAGCCGCCGCTGATGCTCGCGACCGCGGTCCTGCACGCGCTCTCGGACGCGGTCGCGAGCGTCGGCGGGCACCGCCTCTGCCCGCGGCTCGATCCGCCGGCCACCGCCGAGGCGGTGCTGGCCGCGGTCGAGCGGGTCCGCGCGGCCACGGCAGGGACGACACGGTGAGCGGCCTCGCGGCCACGCTCGCCCACCTGCTCGCCGTCGATCGACCGGCGGTGCTGGTGACCGTCGCCACGGCGCACGGCTCGACGCCGCGGGCTCCGGGGGCGCGGATGCTCGTGCACGCCCAGGGGATCGCCGGCACGGTCGGCGGCGGCGAGCTCGAATGGCGGGCGATCGCCCGGGCCCGGGCGATGCTCGCGGCGGGCGAGAGCGCGGCCGCGCTCGAGCTCGTGCTCGGTCCCGGGCTCGGCCAGTGCTGCGGCGGCCGGGTCGGGCTCGAGCTGGTGCGGGCCGACGCCGCGCTCCTCGCCCGGCTGGAGGCCGAGGAGGCGGCCGAGCGGGCGGCCCGACCGCGCGTGCTGCTGTTCGGCGCCGGCCATGTCGGCCGCGCGCTGGCGCGGAGCCTGGCTCCCCTCCCCCTGCGCGTCGCCTGGATCGATCCGCGCCCCGACGCCTTCCCGCCCGATCCGCCGGTCGAGGTCGAGCGGGTGTGCGCCGGCGCGCCGGTGCGCATCCTCGAGGAAGCGCCCGAGGTGGCGGGTGTGCTCGTCTCGACCCACAGCCACGCGCTCGACTTCGAGCTCGTGGCGGCCGCGCTCGCCCGCGACGATCCGGCCCATGTCGGCCTGATCGGCTCGACGAGCAAGCGCGCCCGCTTCGTGCACGGCCTGCGGGGGCTGGGCCTGGGCGAGGAGCGGATCGCCCGGCTCGCCTGCCCGCTCGGCGGGACCACCGCCGACAAGCGGCCCGAGGTCATCGCACTTCTCGCCACGGCCGAGCTCTGGCGTGCGCTCGGCACGGCCCCGGCCGAACGGAGCCGCAGGTGAGCGTCCCACCCCGCCTCGAGCTCGAGGGCATCACCAAGCGGTTCGGCCGGCTGCTCGCCAACGATGCGATCGATCTCGTCGTTCGGCCGGGCGAGATCCACGCGCTCCTCGGCGAGAACGGGGCCGGCAAGTCGACGCTGGTCAAGCAGATCTACGGCCTGCTCGAGCCCGATTCCGGGACCATCCGGGTCGACGGCCGGGCGGTCCGCATCGGCGGTCCGAGGATCGCCCGCCGGCTCGGCATCGCCGTGGTCTTCCAGCACTTCACGCTGGTCGACGCCCTGGACGTCGCCGAGAACGTGGCGCTCGGGCTCGACGAGCGGCTGCCCCGGCGCGAGCTCGCGCGCCGCATCGCCGCCGCGGGCGAGGCCTACGGCCTGTCGCTCGACCCCGACCGGCCGGTGCGCGAGCTGTCGATGGGCGAGCGGCAGCGGGTCGAGATCGTCCGCTGCCTGCTGGAGCGGCCGCGCCTCCTGGTCATGGACGAGCCGACCTCGGTCCTGACCCCGCAGGAGGCCGAGCGGCTGTTCGCCACGCTGCGCCGGCTCGCCGCCGAGGGCTGCGCGATCCTCTACATCTCGCACAAGCTCGCCGAGATCGTCGCCTTGTGCGAGCGCGCCACGATCCTGCGCGCCGGTCGGGTCGTGGCGAGCCTCGATCCGCGCACCACCGATGCCCGCGAGCTCGCCGCGCGGATGGTCGGCCCCGAGCCGCACGCCGGGGAGCCGCACGCCGGGGAGCCGCACGCCGGGGAGCCGCACGCCGGGGAGCCGGGCGGGACGTCGCCACGCCGGCCGGTCCGGCTCGCCGTCGAGCGGCTCTCGCTGCCGGCCGACCACCCGTTCGGGGTGGCGCTCGACGCGCTGTCGATCGAGCTCGGCGCCGGCGAGATCCTGGGCATCGCGGGCATCGCCGGCAACGGCCAGGACGAGCTCCTGGCGGCCCTCGCCGGGGAGCGTGCGGCACCCCGGCCCGAGGCGATCCGGCTCGACGGCCGGCCGATCGGCGGGCTCGGCCCGAGCGCGCGACGGGCGCTCGGGCTCGTCGCGGTGCCGGAGGAGCGGCTCGGCCACGCGGCGGTCGGCGAGCTCGGGCTCCCCGCCAACACCGTGCTCGGGGCACGCGAGCGGCTCGCCCTCGCCCCGGGCGGGGTGGTGCGCTGGGCCCGGGCGCGGGCGGCCACGGCGCGGATCGTCCAGCGGCTCGACGTGCGCACGCCTTCGCTCGACGCCCCGGCGGCGGCGCTGTCCGGCGGCAACCTGCAGAAGTTCGTGATCGGCCGCGCGATCCTCCAGGACCCGCTGGTCCTGGTCGCGGCGCAGCCGACCTGGGGGGTGGACGCGGCGGCGACGGCGGCGATCCATGCCGCGCTCCGCGCGCTCGCCCGGGCCGGGGCCGCGCTGCTCCTGATCAGCCAGGACCTCGACGAGCTGCTGCTGCTGGCCGATCGGCTGGCCGTCCTCGACCGCGGCCGGCTCTCACCGGCCCGGCCGGTGGCCGGCCTCGCCCGTGCGGAGATCGGGCTGTTGATGGGAGGCCTGCACGAGCGGACGGGTGAGGTCGTCGATGGCGCTTGAGCTCGAGCGTCGCCCCCTGCCCTCCACCCTCTGGCGGATCCTGGCGCCGCTCCTCGCGGTGGCGCTCACCGCACTCGCCGGCCTCGGCCTGTTCCTGGCCCTGGGTGCCGATCCGAGCCGCGCCCTCTGGTCGTTCTTCGTGGCGCCCCTGACGAGCCTCTGGGGTGTCGGCGAGCTGCTCGTCAAGGCCGCCCCGCTGGCGCTGATCGCCCTCGGCCTGGCGCCGGGCTTCCGGGCGGGGGTGTGGAACATCGGCGCCGAGGGTCAGCTGACGGTCGGGGCGATCGCCGGCGGCGGGCTCCTGCTCGCCCTCTGGCCGCTCGACGCCGCCTGGGTGCTGCCGGCGGCGATCCTGGCCGGCATGGCGGGCGGGGCCGCCTGGGCCTGGATCCCGGCGGTGCTGCGCACCCGCCGCGGGGCGAGCGAGATCCTGGTGAGCCTGATGCTCGCCTACGTCGCCCAACTGCTGCTCTCCGCACTGGTCTACGGTCCCTGGCGCGATCCCGAGGGGTTCAACTTCCCGCAGACCCGCCTGTTCCAGGTGAGCCTGCCGGTCCTGGTCGAGGCGACCCGGCTGCATCCGGGGGTGGTGCTGGCCCCGCTCCTGGCGCTCCTCCTCTGGCTCCTGCTCGGCCGCACCCTCCTGGGCCTCGCCCTCGAGGTGACCGGCAGGGCGCCGGCGGCGGCCGGGCTGGCCGGCTTCGCGCAGCCCCGCCTGGTGCGGGGCTGCCTGCTCGCCGGCGGGGCCATGGCCGGGCTCGCCGGCATCCTGGAGGCCACGGGGCCGGTCGGTCAGCTCGTGCCGGTCCTCACCCCGGGCTACGGCTTCACCGCGATCATCGTGGCCTTCCTCGGCCGGCTGCACCCCTTGGGCATCCTGCCGGCGGCGCTCGTCGTGGCGCTCGCCTATCTGGGCGGCGAGACGGCGCAGATCGAGGCCGGCCTGCCGCAGGCGGTGACCGGCCTGTTCCAGGGGCTCCTGCTGCTCTTCCTGCTCGCCGCCGAACTCCTCGTCCACTACCGGATCCGCCGTCGCGAGGGAGCGTCCCGGCGATGAGCCTCGAGCTGCTCGTGGCGGTGCTCGCGACCGTGGTGACCGCCGCCACCCCCCTCCTCCTCGCCGCCACGGGCGAGCTCGTCGCCGAGCGCGCCGGGGTGCTCAACCTCGGCGTCGAGGGGATGATGCTCGTGGGCGCCGTGGCCGGCTTCGCCACCGCGCTCGCCACCGGCAGCGCCATGCTCGCCCTCCTCGCCGCGGCCCTGGCCGGCACCGCCGTGGCCGCGCTCTTCGCGCTCCTCGTCCTGGTCCTGCTGGCCGATCAGGTGGCCTCCGGCCTCGCCCTCACGATCCTGGCCGTGGGGCTCTCGGCGCTGCTCGGCGCGCACCTGGTCGGCACGCCGGTGGCGCGGCTGCCCCGGCTGGACGTTCCGGGACTGTCCGACCTGCCGCTTCTGGGGCCCCTGCTCTTCGGCCAGGACGCGCTCGTCTACCTCGCCCATCTGGCCGTCCCGGCGACCGCCTGGTTCCTCGTCGCCACCCGCGCCGGCCGGGTGCTGCGGGCCTGCGGCGAGAACCCCGAGGCGGCACACGCCATGGGTTGCCCGGTGCGGCGGGTGCGGGCGGGCGCCACCCTCTTCGGCGGCGCCATGGCCGGGCTCGCCGGCGCCTTCCTCTCGCTCGCCTACACGCCCATGTGGGTCGAGGAGATGACCGCCGGGCGCGGCTGGATCGCCCTCGCCCTCGTCGTCTTCGCCGCCTGGCGGCCGGGCCGCGTGCTCGTGGGCGCCTATCTCTTCGGCGGGGTCGCCATCCTCCAGCTCCACGCCCAGAGCCTGGGCCTGCTGCCGGTCCCGGCGCAGCTCCTCTCGATGCTGCCCTACCTGGCGACGATCCTGGTCCTGGCGCTGGTCGCGGGCGGCCGGCGGGCGGCGGCACCCGCCGGCCTCGGCCGACCCTTCCTGCCGCCGCGCTGATCCTCGGCCGCGGGCTCAGCCCTCGTACTTGAACGACAGCTTGAGCTTGGTCCGGTAGGCGCGGACCTTGCCGTCCTCGATCACCAGGTCCTGCTCGACCACCTCGGCGACCCTGAGGTCGCGCAGGGTCTGCGCCGCCCGCTCGACCGCGACGGTCGCGGCCCGCTCCCAGGACTCCGTGCTCGTGCCCACGAGCTCGATCACCTTGTAGATGCTCTCCGGCATGACCTGCCTCCCTTCCCCGGCCCGGCGGCCCGGGCCTGTCCGGTCAGGATGCCCGAAGGGCGCATCCCGGTCCACGGCGCGAGCGCCGGCTTGCCGGACGGCCCGCGGCCGGGCTCAACTCGCGCCGCGCGGATGGAGGGGACGATGGACGCGGCACTCGCCGAGGGGCTCGAGCTCGCCCTGCGCTGGCTGCACGTCGTGGCCGGCATCGCCTGGATCGGCAGCTCCTTCTACTTCGTCCACCTGGACGCCTCGCTGGAGCGGCGCCCGGGCCTGCCCGACGGCGTCGCGGGCGAGGCCTGGCAGGTGCACGGCGGCGGCTTCTACCGCATGCAGAAGTACGTGATCGCCCCGCCCGAGCTGCCCGAGAAGCTCACCTGGTTCAAATGGGAGGCCTACACCACCTGGCTGTCGGGCTTCGCCCTGCTCCTCGCGGTCTACTACGCCCGCCCCGAGCTCTACCTGATCGACCCGGCGGTCTGGCCGCTCGCCCCCTGGCGGGCGGCGGTGGTGGGCCTCTCGAGCATCCTCCTGGGTTACCTCGTCTACGAGATCCTCTGTCGCTCGCCGCTCGGCCGGGACGACCGGGCGCTCGCGATCCTGGGCAGCCTGCTGGTCGTGGCGTTCGCCTTCGCGATGGGCCGGATCTTCTCGGGACGCGGGGCGGTGATCCAGGTGGGTGCCCTGCTCGGCACCTGCATGGTCGCCTCGGTCGCCCACGTGATCATCCCCAACCAGCGCAAGGCGGTGCGCGCCCTCCTCGAGGGCCGCACCCCCGACCCGGAGCTCGGCCGGCGCGCCAAGCAGCGCTCGCTGCACAACAACCACCTCACGCTCCCGGTCGTCTTCACGATGATCGCCGGCCACTACCCCCTGGTGTTCGAGAGCCGGTCGGCCTGGCTGATCCTGGCGCTCGTGCTGGTGATCGGCTTCGCGATCCGCCATTTCTTCAACGAGCGGCACAAGGGGCGGCCCTCGCCCTGGTGGACCTGGGCGGTGACGGTGGCGGCCGGGGCGGCCGTCCTCTGGCTGGCCCGCCCCCTGCCCGAGGCGGTGGGCGCCGCCGCCGCGCCGCCGCCGGCCTTCGCCGAGGTCGAGGCGATCGTCACGAGCCGCTGCGCCATGTGCCACGCCGAACGCCCGGTCTGGCCCGGCCTCGCCGCGCCGCCCAAGGGGGTACGCCTCGACACGCCGGCCGGGATCCGGCGCTGGGCCCCCCTCGTGGGCCTGCAGTCGGTCCACAGCCGGGCCATGCCACCCGGCAACCTGTCCGGGCTCGAGGCCGAGGAGCGGGCCCTGCTCGCCCGCTGGCTCGCGGCCGGCGCGCCCGGCGGATGAGCCCGCCCCCGACCATCCCCGACCGGCGCGCGGTGCGCGGCCGGCTGCTCGACTTTTCGCCCGACGGCGGCCACCGCCTCCGTCCCGACCATGTGATCCTGATCGAGGCCGGGCGGATCGCCCGGATCGGCCCGGCCGCGGCACTGCTCGCCGAGCTGCCACCCGGGACGCCCGTCGACACCCACGGCGAGCGGCTGGTCCTCCCCGGGCTGATCGACGCGCACATCCACTTCCCCCAGGGTCAGGTGATCGCCTCGCCGGCCCGGGACCTGCTCGACTGGCTCGAGCGGCACACCTTCCCGGCCGAGCGCGCCTATGCCGACCCCGCCCACGCCGCCCGGATGGCCGAGCTGTTCCTCGACGAGCTCCTGCGCCAGGGCACGACCACCGCCGTGGTCTGGGGCTCGGTGCACGCCACCTCGGTCGACGCGCTCATGGCCGCGGCGCGGGCGCGGCGGCTGCGTCTCCTGGCCGGCAAGGTGATGATGGACCGCGGCCCCGAAGGCCTGCGCGACACAGTCGAGATCGGTGCGCGGGAGAGCGCCGAGCTGATCGCCCGCTGGCACGGGCTCGACCGGCTCGGCTACGTGATCAGCCCGCGCTTCGCGCCGACCTCGAGCCCGGCCCAGCTCGCCGCGGCGGGCGAGCTCCTGCGCGCCCACCCCTCCTGCTGGCTGCAGACGCATCTGGCCGAGAGCCCGGGCGAGATCGCCCGGGTCCGCGAGCTGTTCCCCTGGGCGCGGCACTACACCGAGGTCTACGACCGGTTCGGCCTGCTCGGCCCGCGCACGCTGCTCGGCCACTGCATCCATCTGGGCGAGGAGGAGATGGCGCGGCTGTCCGCGACCGGGGCGGTGGCGGCGCTCTGCCCGACCTCGAACCTGTTCCTCGGCTCGGGCCTGGTCGACCTGCCGCGGCTCGCGGATCCCAGTCGGCCGGTCCGCCTGGCGCTCGCGACCGACGTCGGCGGCGGCAGCTCCTGGTCGATGCTGCGCACCGCCGCGGCACTGTCCGACATAGCCCGGCTGCGCGGCCATCCCTGGGGAGCCCTCGACGCGCTGCGTCTGGCCACGCTCGGCAATGCCGAGGCGCTCGGCCTCGCCGACCGGATCGGTCGCCTGGAGCCCGGCTTCGAGGCCGATCTCGTGGTGCTCGAGCCGCGCGCCACGCCGGCCATGGCACACCGGCTCGAGCGCTCCGCCACCCTCGAGGAGGAGCTGGCGGCACTCCTCTGGCTGGGCGACGAGCGGGCGGTCCGAACGGTCTACCTGCTGGGCGAGCCGGTCTCGCCCCCGAGTGCGTCCGGCCCGGCCGCCTCGGGCCTATCAGTGCACTGATAGGCGGCGGCCCGTCCCTGCCACTCGGCGAGCAGGCCGGGCAGGCGCTCGGCCAGCCAGGCGATCGCTCTCTCCTCGACCTCCGGCGCCCAGCGATAGAGCCATTGGTTGCCGCTGCGGCTGATGGTGACGAGCTTGCGGCCCTCGCGATCGAGCACGATCCGCCCGCGCAGGGCCGGACGCGGCCGGGCCGGCCGGCGCACCGCCTCGAGCGCCCGGGCGAGCTGCTCGCGCAGCGGCCGGCCGGCCGCCCGGTCGAGTGCTTCGAGCAGCGGGGGCAGGGCCTCCGGCCGGTCGAGCAGCGCCGCCTGCAGGCGCCGCCCGTCGGCGAGCCTGAGCGCGCGCGGGTCCGACAGTCGCGTGAGGACCGCCTCGGGCAGCCGGCCGAGCCGCAGATAGTCGACGATCGAGGGTTGCGACAGCCCGGTGAGCGCCGCCAGCCGGGTGGTGCTCCAGCCCCGATCGGCGAGCGCCGCCAGCCAGCGACCGCGCTCGTAGGGCGAGAGATCGCTGCGCTCGGCGTTCTCCCGGTACTGGAGCGCGAGCATCGCCTCGTCGTCGAGCGGCAGGATCCGGGCGAGCACCGGACGGTCGAGGGCGCGGCAGGCGGCCAGCCGGCGGCGGCCGGCGGCGAGCTCGAAGCGGGCTCCCTTGGGGCGCACCGTGACGGGCGTGTCCTGGCCGCGCTCGGCGATGCTCGTCTTGAGGGCCTCGAAGGCCGCGTCGGCGAACCCGCGCGGGTCACGGTCGGGGGGCAGCGGCTCGTCGATCAGCACGGGGTCGAGCCGGACGAGCGCCTCGCCGTCCGACACGCCCGCCGGTCGGGCCGCCTCGAGCAGCCGCAGCCGCTCGAGCAGGCCTTCCCGGTGCACCTCGAGCGCCCGCCCGACGATGCCGCGCGGCGCGGTCGCGGCCTCCGCCGTCGGCCCCTCCCGGAGCGCCTCGATCGAGGCCGCGAGCGCCGCCCGCTTGTCGGTCTGCCGCATCCCCGCCCTCCTCCGCCGCCGGCCCGCTCAGCCCTCGACCGGTCGTCCCCAGGCACGCAGGAGCTCGCGCTCGAGCGCCCGGTTGACCCGGCGCATCGCCTCGAGGCCGCGCTCGTAGGTGCGCCGACCGCCGGCCGGCTCGTACTCGTAGAGCGTCTCCTTGAGGATGCCCGCGGCGTCCACCAGCGCCGTGTCGAGCATCGGCTCGGCGAGCACCGCGTCCTGGAAGAGCGCGCGCTTCCAGCGCACGATCTCGGCCTGGTTGCGATCGGTCGCCTTGAACCGGGTGGTCACCACGCGCACGAAGTCGTAGGCGAGCGCGTCCGGGGCGAGCGTGCCGCGGAAGTCGCGCGCGACCCCCGCCAGGAAGCGGAAGAACTCGCCCGAGCTCGCGAAGTCGAGCATCGAGGGCGGGATCGGCACGACGAGGCCGGTCGCCGCCCAGAGCGCGTTCAAGGTGAGCATGCCGACATCCGGCCGGCAGTCGCAGACCACGACGTCGTAGCCCTGCCCGAGCCCGGCCAGGAGCTCGGCCAGCTGCGCGTAGAACGGGAAGTCGCGGCGTTCCAGGAGCCGCCCGACGAGCTCGTACTCGGCATGCTGGAGCGCGATGCTGGCCGGCAGGAGGTCGAGGCCGGGCCAATAGGTGGTCCGCACCAGCGCCGCCGGCGGCTCGCTCCGCGCGAGCCAGCTCGCGAAGGTGCCACGGTCGCCGATCTCGCCGTCCGGATCGAGGCCGAAGAGGGCCGTGGCCGAGGCCTGCGGGTCGAGATCGACGAGCAGCACGCGGTAGCCGTGCAGCGCCAGGTGCTGGGCGAAGTGCACCGCCGTCGTGGTCTTGCCGCTGCCGCCCTTGAAGTTGACGAAGGTCACCACCTGCAGGCGCTCGCCGGCCTCCGCGCGGCGCCCGGGTGCGTAGCGCGGATTGCCGGTCGCGGCGAACAGCCAGCGGCGTGCGGCGTGCAGGTCCTCGACCGTGAAGCTCCGCCGCCCACCCGCCCGCATCTCGCCGCTCGGGAAGCCCGGCTCGCGCACGAGGTTGCGCAGATGTCCGGGGGAGATCCCGAGCACGCCCGCCACCTCGCCCGGCGCGAAGCGGCGCAGCCGCTTGCGCCGCTCCGGGTGGCTCTCGAGCTCGATCGCCTTGCGCTGCACCGCCCGGCAGAGCTCGGCATAGCGCTCGAACCGGCTCGCGATGTCCTCCATCCGTCCACCCGCGCCATCGCTCCCGATCGGGTTCTAGACGCGCTCGCCGGGGCCATCCACCGCCTTCCAGCGCTGCCGGCCACATCCGCCCCGGCGCGTACCCCCGCCGCCACAGCCGGGCGGCGCATCGGCCCGCTTCCCCGCGCCGACCGCCAAACCGGAGCGTCCGCGCCCACCCTCCTCCCCGCAGCCCGTCCCGAACCGCAGCGCTCCTTCGCGCTCCCGGTCCCGGCTCGTCCCCGATCAGCCTATCAGTGCACTGATAACCCCTCCTCTCCCGCCCTCGACCGCGACCATCCCTCGTCACCTGCCGGCCCCGTCCCGACCGACCGCACGCCTCGTCCCGCGGGGCGCGGGCACCCCGCCTCGTCCGATCGGCCAAGACCGCGGTACGCATCCCGGACCTCGCCGGCTGGATCCGGCGGCGTCCCCGAGCGACAGGTGACCCTTACCGGGCCACCCGACCGATCGCGCACGCCCCGCGTCTCGCCGCATGGCGCACCCCGTCCGCCGTCCTCGTTGGCGGGGCCGGTCGCTCCCCCGACCTATCAGTGCACTGATAGGCCCGGGGCTCCGGCGGCCAGCCGTCGCGGCCGGCGCAGGACCCGAAACCGGGCGACACCTGCCCCCGGGCCCGCGCGCTCGCGGGCGGCGCGGGCCCTCGAGGTCCAGGTCGGCCGTCGCCGGCCGGCTCGACGACCCGAACGGCCAAGGCCTTGCGAGCGGCTCGACCAGATCCGCCGCGCATCGCCCGGCGAGCCAGTCCCCGACGAGGTCCGGGCAACGCCCGGCCCGACGCCCTCCGGGGGCGGATCAGTCGGCCGACGCGCCGATCTCCCGGCTCGTTCCGCCAGACCGCGCGGCCCGCGGCGGATCCCGAGGGGAGGGAACGCCGGCCGGCCCGCCGCGCGCCGCGTCCCCCGCCAGCCAGAGGTCGACCAGATCGAGCTCGCCCGGCCCGAACTCGAGCTGGGCGTGCGCACACAGCTCGAGCACCCGCTCGCGCCATTCCGCGGCCAGCTCGGCGGCCGAGCGCCCCTCGAGGCGGGAGCCGTGGTAGCGGAAGCTCGACAGCACGAAGCTCGCCTGGTGGCGGTCGATGCACACGCCGCGACGCGCCGCCCGCTCCTCGATCGTCCGGGCGAGGTCGGGAAGCGGTCTCGGGCCCGCGCCGAGCAGGGTCGCGAGCTCCGCGAACAGCACGGGATAGGCGCCGGGCCCGAGCGCCGGGATCCCGGTCAGGTCGGCCAGCCTGCGGACGACCGCCTCGTGGGCGCTCTCGTCGCCCTCGCCCCCGGCCATCGGCGCGTCCCCGGGCGTGGCCGATCCGCCCGCCGGCTCCGGCGCGCCCGCCGCCCCGCTCGGGCCGATCGTCCAGCTGCCGTCCGGATCCCCGTTCGCCACGAGCTCCGGCTCCGCCACCAGGAGGTCGGCCACCAGCGCCTTGAGCGAGCGGCGCCCGAACCAGCTGCTCGCCCGGAACTCCGGGAAGCGGTTGAAGAGCTGCGGCAGGTCGCGGGCGGCGACCGCACCGCGTTCCGCGATCAGCTCGCGCAGCGCCCGGGCCACCCGTGGCACGACCGCGGCGTAGGGATCCTCCTCCGGCCACCGCGCCGGCGCCGCGGCACCGACCGCGAGGCCGAGCGCCTCGCCGAAGAACCGCTCGTGCGGCACGACCTGGTCGCAGGCCGCCTTGTAGGCCGCCGCCGCCAGGTCGGTGCACAGGATGGCGGTCCGCCGGTCGTGCGCCCGCAGCCGCAGCAGCACCGGCGTGAAGTCGGCGTCGGAGGAAAGGATGATGAACTCGTCGAAGCGCGTCGCGTGCCCGAGCGCGTCGATCATGTCCATGACCATGTAGATGTCGGCCGAGGTCTTGCCGCGCGTGGTGAGGGGAGGGCAGTCGACGATCGAGAACGCGGCGCGCAGATAGTCGCCGCGGAAGCGGCCGAACTGCAGCGGGTTGAGGTAGCAGCGGCGCACCAGGATCCGCCGCGGCCGCGGCGCGCGGCCGGGCTCCCCGGGCGGCGCGTGCAGGCCCTGCTCGAGCCAGGCGAGCCAGCGTGCCGGGCGCGTCGCGAAGCGCCGCGCCGCCTCCGGGTCGAGCGCCTCGAAGCTCAGGAAGATGTTGTCGAAATCGACGAACAGCGCCGCCCGCAGCGGCGCCTCCGCTCCGTTCACCGGCTCGTCGCCCACGCCCCTCTCACCCCGCGCCCCTCAACCCGCGCCCCTCAACCCGCGCCCCTCAACCCGCGCAATGCGCCGTCCCCGTGGCTCGTCCGGCTGCTCGGCGCGTCCGCTCGCGCGGCCCGACCTTCGGCCTCACCCCTCCTCGCGCCGCCGGGGCGGCGGCCGCAGCCGCCCCTGGCTCGCGAGCTCGATCGCGGTCTCGACCCGCACCAACCGGCGGTCGAGCTCGGCCGTGGCCTCGGCCAGCCGCTCGACCCGCTCGCCCAGAGCCTTGAGGCGGTCGTTCACGAGGATGACGGTCCGCAGACCCTCATAGATCCGCTCGGCGAGCCCCATCCTCCGCCTCCCCGCGGCCGAGCCGGGCGAGCACCGCGTCGACCCGCTCGAGCGCCCCGTCGACGCTGCGCAACGCCGCCCGGTGGCTCGCCTCGAGCCGCGCGAGCAGGCTCTCGAGCTCGGCCCGCTCGCCCTCGAGCCGGCGCTCGAGCTCGGCATCGGAGAGCTGCGCCGCGACCGCGCGGCGGACCAGCTCACCGATCGACAGCCCGGCGCGCCGGGCCATCCGGACGAGCGCCGCCTTGTCCTCGGGCGGCATCAGCACGGTCACCCGGGCGGTCGCCGTGGCCATCGGGCTCTCCTCGTCATGTGCAGCGCATGATACGGTCGGCGGTCCGCCCGGCAAGCCCGCCGCGCCGGCCGCCGATCGCCCTCCTCGCCATCCCGTTTGATCGAGATCAAGTCGTCCCCCGCCCGCTTCCAGTAGTCTTCCGCAGGTCGATCGTTCGAACGCCAGGGAGGCCCGGGATGCGGATCCTGCTGATCCATCCGAACTATCATTCCGGCGGAGCCGAGATCGCCGGCAACTGGCCTCCCTCCTGGGTCGCCTACTTGGCCGGCTACCTGAAGCAGGCCGGTTTCGAGGAGATCCGCTTCATCGACGCGATGACCGACCATCTGGACGAGGCGACCCTGGAGGCGGAGATCCGGGCCTGGGCACCGGACATCGTCGGCTGCACCGCGATCACCCCGGCCATCTACAAGGCCGAGCGCGTGCTCGAGATGGCCCGTCGCGCCCGTCCCGAGGCGGTCACCGTGCTCGGCGGCGTGCACGGCACCTTCCTGTACCGCCAGGTGCTGACCGAGGCGCCCTGGATCGACGTCGTGGTGCGCGGCGAGGGCGAGGCGGTGCTCCTCGACCTGGTCCGCGCGGTCGCGGACGGGCGCTGGCGCGACGACCGGCGGTCGATCAGGGGGATCGCCACCCGGATCGACGGCGCGATCGTCGCCACGCCGGCGGCGCCACCGATCGCCGACGTGGATACGATCGTCGCCGATTGGAGCATCCTCGACTGGTCGAAATACATCTACATTCCCTTGAAGACCCGCGTCGCCGTGCCGAACTTCGCGCGCGGCTGCCCGTTCACCTGCAGCTTCTGCTCGCAGTGGAAGTTCTGGCGCGACTATCGGGTCCGCGATCCGATCAAGGTGGTCGACGAGATCGAGACGCTCGTCCGTGACCACCGGGTCGGCTTCTTCATCCTGGCCGACGAGGAGCCGACCATCCACCGCAAGAAGTTCATCGCCTTCTGCGAGGAGCTGGTCCGCCGCGAGCTCGGCGTGCTGTGGGGGATCAACACCCGGGTGACCGACATCCTGCGCGACGAGGCGCTGTTGCCGCTCTACCGCAAGGCCGGCCTCGTGCACGTCTCGCTCGGCACCGAGGCCGCCGCCCAGCTCAAGCTCGACCGCTTCCGCAAGGAGACGACGATCGCGCAGAACAAGAAGGCGATCGACCTGCTCCGTCGGCACGGCATCGTCACCGAGGCGCAGTTCATCGTCGGCCTCGAGAACGAGACCCGCGACACCCTCGAGGAGACCTACGCCATGTGCCGCGATTGGAATCCGGACATGGCCAACTGGTCGATGTACACGCCCTGGCCGTTCACCGATCTGTTCAAGGAGCTCGACGACAAGGTCGAGATCTTCGATTTCGAGAAGTACAATTTCGTCACGCCGATCGTCAAGCCGGACGCGATGGATCGCGGCGAGCTGCTCGACCGGGTCATGCACAACTATCGCCGCTTCTACATGCGCAAGGCGTTCCTCTCCTATCCCTGGCAGCGCGACCCGGTCCGCCGGCGCTATCTGCGCGGCTGCCTCGAGGCCTATCTGCGGGCCGGCTTCAAGCGCCAGTTCTACGATCTCGGCCGGGTCGGCTACTGGGGACCGCAGTCGGTCAACAAGGTCGACTTCGGCTTCGACCGGGCGCGCACGCTCGAGCGGGCACGCTCCGGCGAGTGGAAGGCGGTGGCCGACAAGCGGCTGCGCCAAAAGGCGCGGAGCGCGGCCGAGCCGCCGCGCGTCCTGGCCTGCGGCGGCGGTACCGGGCAGCTCGCCGAGGCGCCCGATCCGCCGGCACCGGCCACGTGAGCGCCACGCCCGCGACGGCCACCGGCCGGATCGGGCCGAACGCCGCCCTGCAGCTCCTGGCGGCGGTCGCGGCGGGGGAAGGGGAGGGGACGGCGGCGCGCTCGGTGACCGAGGCCGGCATCGCCGATCCCCGCCTCCTCCCGGATCCGGGCATGCTGCCGGTGGCCGAGGTGACCGCCCTGCACCGGGCCCTCCTGCAGCTGCTCGGCCCGGAGCGGGCGCGGGCCCTCGCCGCCGAGGCCGGCCGGCGCACCGCCGCCTACCTCCTCGCGCACCGCGTCCCGCGGCCCTTCCAGCTGCTCCTGCGCCTCCTGCCGCGCGCCGCCGCCGGAGGGCTCCTGCTCCGCTCGATCGCCCGCCACGCCTGGACCTTCACCGGCGGCGGCGGCTTCACGGTCGAGCCCGGGCCACACGTCCGGCTGCGCATCGCACCCTGCCCGCTCTGCCCGCCGACCGGCGCGCAGGGGCTCGGCTGCGTCTACTATGCCGCCACCTTCGAGGCGCTGCTGCAGCGCCTCGTCGACCCGAGGACGCGCCTCGAGCCGGCCGCCTGCGGGGCGGCCGGCTCGCGCGTCTGCCGGCTGATCGCGGTCGCGGCTAACGCCCGACCGTCCTGAGCTCCGGATAGTCCGCCAGCATCGAGACGCCGAGCAGCGGCTTGGCGGCACCCTGGTGGCAGGTCGTGCAGGCGAGCTTCGGCACGTCGCCGAGCGGCCCGAGCCGCTCTCTCGGGAACATCCCCTCGAGCGGCAGCAGATGGTCCCTGTTCAGCGCCCGCACCATGTGGATCCCGTGCCAGGCGATGGTCCGCTGCGGCCGGCTCTGGTCCCAGGCGAAGAACGACCGGCTGTTGTGGCAGTAGGTGCAGTTCACGCCCAAGGCCTCGCTCATGTAGGTCATGAGCGAGTAGGTCCGCTCGGTCGCCTGGATCGAGGCGCCCTGCCCGCCCCGCACCGGCAGGACCCGGTTGTCGATCACCCGGATCGGTGCGTCCGGCCCGGACAGGAGCGGGGTCAGCGGGTCGGCCGGCAGGGAGGCCAGGGCCGGCACCGCGGCCGGCCGGTTCTGCCCGGTCGGCCCCTGCGCGGCGCCACCCGCCTGCATCGGGTTCGGCTCGGTGAACCAGGTGCCCTTCGGCACCGGCTGGCCGCGATGGCAGGTCCAGCAGGTCACCCCCGTGGCCCCGACATGCGCCTGCCAGTCGGCGTTGATGGTGCCGACCATCTTGAGCATGCTGCGCGCCACGACCTTGGCGTAGCTCTTGTCCGAGCTCAACGGCTCGCCCTCGGCGTGGCAGTAGCCGCAGCCCTGCTCGGGTGCCACCCACTCGGTGATCGCCGCCATCAGCCGGTTGAACTGCTCGACGTCGAGCTCGCCCAGGACCGGCACGTTCTCGTAGAGCTCCCTGGCCTTCTGGCCGGCCGGCTGGACCGCCGGCTGCGCCTCCGGCACCCGGTTGCGCTCCGCGAACCCGGCCAGCCGGCGCGGGTTCTGCACGTCGACCATCGCGGTGCCGCGGAAGCCGAGCTGGGCGGTGGCGATCGGCGGCGCCTCGTAGGTCAGGGCGAGGCCGATGCCGACCACCACGGCCCCCACGCCCAGGCCGATCAGGGTGGGGCTCGTGCGGTATCCACTCGGAGGCTGCATGGCTCACCTCGCTGCCGCGGCGGGATCGACCACCGGCGGGAACACTTCGGGATAGGCCGGGGCTACCCCGTGCTTGACCGCCCAGAGGTACCAGTTGTCGACCACGGTCCCGGTCAGCAGGATGCCGATGCCGCCGGTGAGCGGGGTCAGCACGGCGAACCACCAGGCCCAGCGGTGGATCGACTCCATCGTCGCGTTGAAGCCCATGGTCCACCGCCAGAACAGCGCCGCGCGCTCGGCCGCGGTGCCGCGGTCGACGATCTGCTCGACCTCGCGGTCGCCGCCGAAGCGGGCGACGGCCAGGATCGTGGCGCCGTGCATGGCGAACAGCAGGGTCGAGCCGTAGAGGAAGGCGATCGAGAGGCAGTGGAAGGGGTTGTAGAACAGGTTGCCGTAGCGGATCGAGAACGCCGCGGTCCAATCGAGATGCGGGAAGATCCCGAACGGCACCGCCTCCGACCAGCTGCCCATGAGGACCGGCCGGATGAAGCCGAGCACGAGATAGAGCCAGATGGCGGCGGCGAAGGCCCAGGCGACGTGCGTGCCCATGCCGAGCGCGCGCGCCCGCCGGTAGGTGCGGATCCACCAGAGGATGATCGAGGTGGTGAGGAAGAAGCCGGCCATCAGCCACCAGCCGCCCTCGGCCAAAGGCGGGATCGAGAGCCCGTACTGCGGCCCGGGCGGCTCGAGGGCGAGCCAGAAGAGCTGGCGGACGAACTGCACCGGGTCCCAGTTGACCGAGGCCCACATGTTGAGGCCGATGATCTCGATCGCCACGATCCCGCAGACGATCGAGGCCACGCCCAGCCAGCCCAGGTAGATCGGCCCGATCTGCGCATCGCCGATCTTGCCCAAAAGGTAGGAGAAGCGCGGCGTGCCCTGGCGGATCCAGGTGCCGCGGGGCAGGGGCACGCCGGCATGGGCGGGCGTGCGGACCTGCACCTGGGTGAAGATGCTCTGATACTCGGCCATCTCCGGGGTCTCCCGACCGTCAGCGCCAGATCGGCAGGTCGAGCCACCAGCCCCACCATTCCGGCCAGCCGCGGGTCCAGAACGGGCCGCTGATGACGATGCACACGGCACTCCAGAAGCCGGCGTTCAAGGCCAGGAAGAGGCCCAGCCGGTGGATGCCGAGGGTGCCGATCGAGTAGCCGATGAAGTCGCGGAAGAAGCTGTTCTCGTGGTCGGCGGCCTTGATCGGCTCGCCCTCCGGGGGGTTGGCGGCCGACAGCACGAGCGAGCCGTGCAGCGCCAGGGCCAGCGTCGTCGTGAAGAAGAAGCTCACGGCGAGCATGTGCGCCGGATTGTAGTGGAAATGCAGGTACTGGTAGCCGGTGTTCGAGACCCAATCCAGATGGCTGAAGATGCCGTAGGGAAAGCCGTGTCCCCAGGCGCCCAGCAGCAGCGGGCGGATCACGACCAGGGTGACGTAGGCGAAGATCGCGAAGCCGAAGGCGATCGGCACGTGGTAGCCGATGCCGAGCTTCCGGCAGATCTCGACCTCGCGCAGCGCCCAGGAGACGAAGGCGCCGATCGCGCAGATCGTGATCAGCTGCCAAAGCCCGCCTTCCTTGAGCGGTGCCAGGCCGAGGCCGTAGGAGAGGTCCGGGGGGGCGATGTTGATCTGCCAGATGTTCCAGGTCGGGCCGATCGCGGCACCGTAGACGATCAGGGCCGTACCCAGGACACTGAAGAAGATCGTCGTCACGCCGAAGAAGCCGACGTAGAACGGACCGACCCAGAAGTCGAACAGGTCACCGCCGATCAGGGTGCCCCCGCGCACCCGATACTTGCGTTCGAAGCTGAGCATGGCCATCGCCCGATCCTCCCCTCAGCGCTGCGCGGTGCCGGGGGCGGGGTCGGCCGCCCGACCCCGCCCACCGCCTGCGTCCGGGACGCCCGCCCCTAGGCGAGCAGCGTGCGGACCGCGAGCGCCGCCGCCTTGCGCGGCCCCTCGAGCCAGTTGAACCGGTCGGTGCTCAACAGGATGAAGTGGATGAGCAGCGCCAGCGCGAACAGGAAGGTGAACAGCGCGACCAGCGTGCGCCGCGGGTCGAACAGGAGCCAGATGCGCCACATCGTCGATCCTCCTAGACGAGCGTGGTCAGCGCGGTGGTCGCGAGCTCACGCGCCCCGTCGAGCAGCGCGTAGCCCTTGGCGCCGGGCAGCCAGGGCCGCCACGCCCAGGCGAGGAAGTGGGCGATGATCGCCACCACCACGAAGGCGATGAAGCTCTGCATGAAGATGCGGTGGAACTCCCGCGCCTCGCCTTCCGACAGGCCCGTCAGCGAGCCGCCGGGCTTCTCCAGGTTCGTAGCCATGCCATCCTCCAGCTGAGCGGCCTTGCGGCCGATTCCCGCGCCCAGTCGCGCGGTCGCGCCCGACGCGGCGAGCCCGCCGCGACGAACTCCTTGCCCGGGGTGGGCCGGAGCCTCGAGCTCCCGGGCTCACCCCATGAAGACCATCGGCACGAAGGTGTGCGCCGCCGCCCGCGCCTCGGCGAACACCGAGCGGGCCTCGCGCTGCGCCTGGCCGGGCAGGAGCCGGCCGGCCACCGCCGCCACCAGGAACACGAGGAAGCTCACCGCGAAGATCACCCGGAACTCGAGACTGCGGGTCCCGCGCCCGCGCGGCGCGAGGAGCCCCGGCTGGACGAGCTGCGCCATGCGACCTCCGGCTCGCTGGAACCGCGCGCGCCCGGCCAGCGGGCACGGCGCGGAAGGGTCGGGGAAGGGGGGTGGAG
>JBBIIE010000004.1:0-71015 GCA_037446605.1 Geminicoccaceae bacterium
GGGACTGGGGTCCGCGTCGCACGCCCCCTCTGTCCACGACCTGAGAGATTCCACCCCGCCCCGTCGCCGGATCAGGATGTCCCCTTCGGTGGGGCGCTCAAACGCCCGCTCTCCAGAGGGCCAGCTCGCGCGCGGTCCTTCGGCCTGAGAGTTTCCGGGGCGGTTGCTCCTTCGGCGCCGCGCGGCTCGGGTCACCCCGGCGCGGACTCTCCCACGCGCGATCCTCGGCCGCAGCGAGAGTAGACCATGCGAGGCTCGGGTCAAGCGCCCGCGAGCCGATCCCTGCGGGCGCTCCCCGGTGTCAGATCTCGCCCTTGGCCATCTGGTCGGCGATGTGCTCGGCCTGCCGGATCGCCAGCGCCACGATCGTGAGCGTCGGATTCTCCGCGGCGCCCGTGGTGAACTGGCTGCCATCCGAGATGAACAGGTTCTTGTGGTCCCAGGTCTGCCCGAAGCGGTTGCACACGCCGTCCCGCGCCTGGGCGCTCATCCGGTTGGTCCCGAGATTGTGGGTGCTCGGATAGGGCGGGACCTCGTGGATCTCCCTGGCCCCGGCCGCCAGGTAGACCGCCGCTCCCTGCCTGTAGGCGTGCGCCCGCATCGCGATGTCGTTCGGATGGTCGTCGAAGTGTACGTTCGGCACCGGGAGGCCGTGCTTGTCCTTCTCGCTCGGGTGCAGTGTGACCCGATTGGTGGCCCGGGGCATGTCCTCGCCCACGATCCACATGCCCGCCATGTTCGCATAGCCCTCGAGCTTGCGCGTGAAGTCGCGTCCCCACGCTCCCGGGTCGAGGAACGCCGCCATGAACGGCAGGCCGAGCGACAACGTCTCGAGCTCGTAGCCGCCGACGAAGCCGCGGTTGGGCCGATGACCGGCCTCGTCCTGGATGATGCCGGCCATCGTGGTACCGCGGAACATGTGGACCGGCCGGTCGAAGGTCGCGTAGACCGACCCGGTCGTGTGGCGCATGTAGTTGCGACCCACCTGACCGGACGAGTTCGCCAGTCCATCGGGGTACTTGCTCGAAGTCGAGTTCAGCAGGAGCCGTGGGCTCTCGATCGAGTTGCAGGCTACGCAGACAGCCCGCGCCTTCTGCAGCTGCTGCTTTCCATCCTTGTCGGCGTAGAGCACGCCGTTGATCTTGCCGCTGGCATCGTGCTGGATCTGGAGGGCTTGGCACTCGGTCCGCAGATCGAGCCGCCCCGTCGCCTCCGCCGCCGGGATCTCGGTGTAGAGGGTCGACCACTTCGCCGCCGACTTGCAGCCCTGGAAGCAGAAGCCGATCTGCAGGCAGTGCGAGCGACCGTCGCGTGCCCGGCTGTTGATCGCCATGCGCCCGGTGTGGACGGTCTTGTAGCCGAGCCGCTTGGCGCCCGTGTACATGACCTTGAAATTGTTGTTGCCGGGCAGACCCGGGATCCCATTGGTCCGGGTCACACCCATCTTCGCCTCGGCCTTGGCGTAGTAGGGCTCGAGGTCGGCCAGACCGATCGGCCAATCGAGGAGCGTCGCGCCCGCGACCTCGCCGTAGACCGAGCGTGCCCGGAACTCGTGCTCCTGGAACCGCAGCGACGCGCCGGCCCAGTGAACGGTCGACCCGCCGACGGTCTTGCAGATCCAGGCCGGCAGGTTGGGGAAGTCGCGCGCGACCCGCCAGCTGCCGCTCGTCGTCCGCTTGTCCAACCATGCGGTCTGGACGAAAGCCGCCCATTCGTCGTTGACGAAGGTGTCCGGGGAGTGGCGCGCACCGGCCTCGAGGAGCACCACCTTGACGCCCTTCTGGCAGAGCTCGTTGGCGAGCGTCCCGCCGCCCGCGCCGCTGCCCACGACCACCACCACCGTATCGTCGGTCAGTTCGTAGCGTGCCATGTCCTTCGCCTCCCTGCTCCGTGTCCGCGTTCCGGTCCGATCTCAGGCGGGCGGCGGCGGGCTCGCCTCGGCGTCCGGCTGCATCGTCCACCCGGCGTCCTGGAAGCCGCGATGCAGGTAGCCGCCGAACTCGGCGGAGCTGCCCTGATAGCCGAAATGGTGCCAGACGAGCTTGTTGTTGTAGAGTCCGACGATGGTCTCACCCTTCACCGTCTGGAAGAACGCGGACTTCTCCATCGCCCGCAGGATCTCGACCTGACCTCCAGGCGAAAGTCTCAGCCACGGAACGCCGCTGGTCTTGTCCAGTTCGAGCACGCCGTCCTTCAGGGTCTTGGCGAGGGCCGGATCGGCCGAGGCCTTCTTGTCGAGGCTTTCGACCACCTCGGCGTAGTAGACGTCGCCGAGCATGTCGTGTGGGAAGATGTGGCGGGTCATGACGAGCAGGGCCGACGCCGTGCCGGCGTCGAGCGTCGCAAGGGTCATCGCCCATGCCCCGTTGGTGGCGCCGATCACCACGGCACCGCCCGCGCTGCCGACCGTGGCCGCAGCGGTGGCCGCCGTTCGGAGGAACAGGCGGCGATCGAGAATCGTCTTCATCCGGTTGGCCTCCCGATCCGGCGTGGCCGCTCAGCGATAGCGGCCTTGGCGTTGCAGGACCTCGATCCTGTATCCGTCGGGGTCCTGGACGAAGAAGAAGCGCGCGAGCAGCGACCCGTCCCTGAAGAACTCCTTGATCGGCTGCGGGGAGAACCCGGCCTGCTGGAGCCTGCGGTGCTCGGCGTCGAGATCGTCGACGCAGAAGGCGACGTGACCGTAGGCCTCGCCTTGCGCGTAGGGTTCGGAGCGGCCCTTGTTCAGGGTGAGCTCGATCTCGAAATCGGCCTCGGGATTGCGGAGGTAGACGAGGGTGAAGGTCTCGAAATCCAGGGTTGAGACCGGCTCCAACCCCAACGCCGATCTGTAAAAGGCGATCGATCGGTCGAGGTCGAGGACGCGAATCATCATGTGGATCGCTTTGGCCATCGGCTATTCCGGCGAACCTTCAGGCCAGCGAAATCCTACAGGCGTCCCGCGAGAATTGGTATTATCGTGCTACTACGGGTAGGCTCGGCTGGCGTGCCGTCGTCCGGTCGGGCCCGCGGCCGTCCGCGTCGGGGTGGGCGGATGCGCGCGCGAGGTAGGTCACGCACGCGACCCGGAGCAGCGAGGCGAAGTTCCGCACCTCGCCGGTCTCCTCGAGGACCTCGTCGTGGAGGGTCGCCACGAATCGTGGGGTGGTGGTCCCCTCCTCAGCCGCCATCGCATCGAGTATCGCCCAGAACCTGGCCTCGAGGCGGATGCTCGTGACCGCGCCGTGCAGCCGTACCGAACGGGTCACGGGTTCGTAGTGGCGCGGATCGGTCCCGGCGTAGATCCGGCACATGGGTCCTCCCTTCGCCCCCGACCGGCCTTCCTGGCGCGACGCGCAGTTTAAAGCCGTTCCGAACTGGCTGCAAACCGTCGCAGTCCCGGATGTCGGCCCAGGCTCGCCTTGCGGCAGTCCCGATCCTTGCCTAAGCAGCCGCGGGCACGCCGCCCGCCGCGCGCCACGCGGCTGCAACGACCAGGGACGAGGCGCCCATGCGGATCGGCATCGTCAAGGAGCGCCGCGAGTTCGAGCGGCGGATCGCCGCCACGCCGGAGACCGTGAAGCAGTACCGGGCCATGGGCCTCGAGCCCCTGGTCGAGCGCGGCGCGGGGGTGTCCGCGGCGATCCTCGACGATGCCTTCGCCCAGGCCGGGGCGCGCCTCGTCGACGACCCCGCCGAGGCGCTCGCGGCCGAGATCGTCCTCAAGGTGCAGCGGCCGACGGCGGACGAGCTCGAGCGCCTGGGGAGCGGCCGGGTCCTGGTGGGCATGCTCGATCCGTACATGCACCGCGACGACGTCACGGCCTACGCGCAGAAGGGGATCACGGCCTTCGCGCTGGAGCTGCTGCCGCGCACGACGCGGGCGCAGGCCATGGACGTCCTTTCGAGCCAGGCCAACCTCGCCGGCTATCGCGCGATGGTGGAGGCGATGGCCGCCTACAGCCGCGTCATGCCGATGATGATGACCGCCGCCGGTACGGTGACGCCGGCCAAGGTGTTCGTGATCGGTGCGGGCGTCGCGGGCCTGCAGGCGATCGCCACGGCGCGCCGCATGGGCGCCGTCGTGACCGCCACCGACGTGCGGCCCGCCGCCAAGGAGGAAATCGAGAGCCTGGGCGCCAAGTTCGTGGGCTTCATCCCGAAGGACGCGGCCACGGCCGGCGGCTATGCCCGCCCCTTGACCCCCGAGGAGCAGGCCGAGCAGGCCAAGATCGTCGCCGAGCACATCAAGTCCCAGGACATCGTCGTCACGACGGCGCAGGTCCCGGGCCGGAAGGCGCCGCGGATCGTGGGCGCGGCGATGGTGGAGTCGATGCGGCCGGGCTCCGTGATCCTCGACATGGCCGCCGAGACCGGCGGCAACGTCGAAGGGAGCCGGCCCGGCGAGGCGGTCGAGGTGGCAGGTGTCCTCCTGATCGGCGCTCGCAATCTGCCGGCCCGGTTGGCCCCGGCTTCCTCCGCGCTCTACGCCAAGAACCTCATGAATTTCGTCAGGCTGATCGTGGCGAAGGACGGCACGTTGGCCATCAACGCCGAGGACGAGCTCGTCAAGGGCACGCTTCTGACCCGCGACGGGCAGGTCGTCCATCCTGGCTTCACCAGCTGAGCTCGAGGGAGGAGGGCCAGATGGCCGCGATCGACCCTGGGATCTTCAACCTCATCGTGTTCGTGCTCGCCATCTTCGTCGGATACTACGTCGTCTGGTCCGTGACGCCCGCGCTGCACACCCCGCTGATGTCGGTCACCAACGCCATCAGCTCGGTGATCGTGGTCGGCGCGCTGATCGCCACCGGCGCCGGCGGTGTCGCCGCCATCTTCGGATTCCTCGCGGCGCTCCTGGCAGCGGTCAACATCTTCGGCGGCTTCGCGGTGACCGAGCGCATGCTCGCCATGTTCAAGAAGCGCGGCTGAAGGAGCGGGTCCGATGAACGCCAACCTCGCCGCGATCGGCTATCTGGTGGCTGCGGTGTGCTTCATCCTGGCCCTCCGCGGCCTGTCCTCCCCGGCCTCGAGCCGCCTCGGCAATCGCTACGGCATGGCGGGCATGGTGCTCGCCGTGCTGACCACCCTCGCGGCGCTCCCGCAGGCGAGTGTCGCAGGCTACCTCGCGATCCTGGTGGCACTCGGCCTGGGCGGCGCGGCGGGCTACACGATCGCCCAGCGCATCCAGATGACCGCGATGCCGCAGCTCGTGGCGGCGTTCCACTCCCTGGTCGGTCTGGCCGCCGTGTTCGTCGCCGCGGGTGCCTTCCTGGAGCCGACCGACTTCGGGATCACCCGTCCCGACGGCTCCATCAAGACCCTCTCGCTCCTGGAGATGGGCCTCGGAACGATCATCGGCGCGATCACCTTCACCGGCTCGGTCATCGCCTTCGGCAAGCTCCAGGCCAAGTTCCCTCCCAATGTCGAGGCCCTCATTCCGGGTGCGCTCAAGCCGGTCGTCGCCGCGGCCATGTCCAGCCGACCGATCCTGCTGCCGGCTCGCCACGCGGTCAACGTCGCGGTCGGCGCGCTGATCGTCGTGTTCCTGATCGTCTTCATGTTCAGCCAGAGCGGCGCCGCCTTCCTCGCCATGACCCTGCTCGCCCTGGCGATCGGGGTCCTGCTGATCATCCCGATCGGTGGCGCCGACATGCCGGTCGTGGTGTCGATGCTCAACAGCTACTCCGGCTGGGCGGCGGCGGGCATCGGCTTCACCCTGCAGAACCCGATGCTCATCATCACCGGTGCCCTGGTCGGCTCGTCCGGTGCGATCCTCTCCTACATCATGTGCCGTGCGATGAACCGGTCCTTCGTCGCGGTCATCCTGGGTGGCTTCGGCGAGACCGGGGCGGTCGCGGCCGACACGGGTGACAAGACCGTCAAGGCCGGATCCGCCGAGGACGCCGGCTTCATCATGGAGAACGCCCAGAAGGTCATGATCGTTCCGGGCTACGGCATGGCGGTCGCCCAGGCGCAGCATGCGGTCCGCGAACTCTACGACACCCTTTCGAAGAAGGGGGTCGAGGTCAAGTTCGCGATCCATCCGGTGGCCGGCCGGATGCCGGGTCACATGAACGTGCTGCTCGCCGAGGCGAACATTCCCTACGACGTCGTCTTCGAGATGGACGAGATCAACAACGAGTTCGGCCAGGCCGACGTGGCCTATGTGATCGGTGCCAACGACATCACCAATCCCGCCGCGAAGACCGACAGCTCGTCGCCGATCTACGGCATGCCGGTGCTCGATGTCGACAGGGCGAAGGCCGTCTTCTTCGTCAAGCGCTCGATGGCGGCAGGCTACGCCGGAATCGACAACCCGCTCTTCTACATGGACCGGACCATGATGCTGTTCGGCGACGCCAAGAAGATGACCGAGGAGATCGTCAAGGCCATCGGCGGCGGCGGGCACTGAGGGACTCCCGCCCGGGCCGTCGACACGATCTCCTTTCGGCTGTATCCGCTCGGGCTCCGAGGGAGGACGTGGCATGCGTGTCGTGGTGGTCGGCGCTTCCGGGACCATCGGCCGGGCCGCGGTGGCGGAGCTGGGTGCCCGCCACGAGATCGTCCGCGTCGGCCGCTCGAGCGGCGACGTGCGCCTGGACGTGACCGATCCGGCCTCCATCCGCGCAGGGCTCGCCCAGATCGGTGCGTTCGATGCGATCGTGGCCACCGTCGGGCACGTGAAGTTCGCACCGCTCGCCGAGATGGACGCCCCCGCCTATCGGATCGGTCTCGACGACAAGCTGATGGGCCAGGTGAACCTCGTGCTGATCGGCCGCGAGCGGATCGCCGATGGCGGCTCCTTCACGCTCACGAGCGGCATCCTCTCGCGCGACCCGATCGTGGCGGGAAGTTCGGCATCGATGGTGAACGGCGCGCTCGAGGCCTGGGTCCAGGCCGCATCCATCGAGCTCCCCCGTGGCATCCGCATCAACTGCGTCAGCCCGGGCCTGCTCGAGGAGACGGCGGTCAGCTTCGGCTCGTTCTTTCCCGGCCACGTCCCGGTCTCGGCGGCACGCGTCGCCAAGGCCTACGCCAAGAGCGTCGAAGGCCGGCTCACCGGCCGGGTGTTCGAGGTGTTCTGAAGGTCGGAGCAGGCTGCCCATGCGGATCCGCGCCGCCGTCCTCGAGACCATGGGCCTGGCCAGGCCGTACGCGGAGAGCCGACCCCTGCGGGTCCAGGAGGTCGAGCTCGCCCCGCCCGGTCCCGGAGAGGTCCTGGTGCGGATCGCCGCCGCCGGTCTCTGCCATTCGGACCTCTCGGTGATCGACGGCAACCGTCCGCGGCCGCTGCCCATGGTGCTCGGGCACGAGGCGGCCGGGATCGTCGAGGAGATCGGACCGGGCGTCGACGACCTCGTCCGGGGCGATCATGTCGTCCTCGTCTTCGTGCCGTCCTGCGGCAACTGCCTGCCCTGCATGGAGGGGCGACCCGCCCTCTGCGAGCCGGGGGCGGCTGCCAACGGTGCCGGGACCCTCCTCTCGGGCGCCCGGCGCCTCCGGCGCGACGGCGAAGCGATCCACCATCACGTCGGGGTCTCGGCCTTCGCCGAATACGCCACGGTCTCGCGCCGCTCGCTCGTCAAGATCGAACCCGACCTGCCGCTCGAGGAGGCGGCTCTTTTCGGCTGCGCCGTGCTCACCGGTGCGGGCGCGGTGATCAACACGGCGGGCGTGCGGCCCGGGCAGAGCGTGGCCGTGGTCGGCCTCGGCGGCGTCGGGCTCTGCGCGCTCCTGGCCGCGGTCGCCTCGGGTGCGCGCGAGATCGTCGCCGTCGATCTCTTGCCGGAGAAGCTCGGCTTCGCCCGCCAGCTCGGCGCCACGGCGAGCTTCGATGCCCGCGAGGAGCGCGTCGCCGAGGCGATCCGCGAGGCGACCCGGGGTGGTGTCGACTTCGCCTTCGAGCTCGCCGGCAGCGCCAAGGCCCTCGAGCTCGCCTGGGCGATCACCCGGCGCGGCGGCACGACCGTCACGGCCGGCCTGCCGCATCCCTCGGCGCGCCTGCCCGTGCCGATCGTCCAGCTCGTGGCCGAGGAGCGCGCGCTCAAGGGCAGCTACATCGGAACGGCGGTGCCGGCGCGCGACGTGCCGCGACTGATCGAGCTCTATCGCCGCGGCCGGCTTCCGGTCGACCGGCTCGTGAGCGGAACCCTGCCGCTCGATGCCATCAATGCCGGCTTCGATCGCCTCGCGGACGGATCGGGCGTTCGCCAGATCGTACGCATATGAGACGCGCGGTGGACAGGCGTCCATCGGACCACGAGGGCAACCATCGCTGGAATGGACCGGGGGCCATGTTGGCCGGCCTGCGTCGCGGGGCTCTTCTGGCCGTTCTGCTCACGATCGCCGACCTCCCCGGCGTCGGCGGGAGCGCCTCGGCCCAGCCGAGCGGTCCGGGAGCCCCTCCACCCGCGGTCACCGTCACCCGGGTCGAGCGGCGCGACGTGACGCCCGTGACCAGCTTCACGGGTCGGATCGAGGCCATCGACAAGGTCGATCTGAGAGCGCGGGTCGAAGGGTTCGTCGAGGAGATCCGATTCGAGGACGGGGCCGATGTGAGCGCCGGCCAGCTCCTCTTCGTGATGGAGAAGGGGCCCTACCGCGCCAAGGTGAACGAGAACAAGGCCGCGATCCTGGCGGCGCAGGGCTCGCTCAAGCTGGCCGATCTCGAGGTCGATCGACAGACCGTGCTCGTCCAGCGCCAGGCCGTGGCGCAGGCGAAGCTCGACGAGGCGGTCGCCCGGCAGGCCCAGGCCAAGGGTGCGCTCCTCGCCAGTGAGGCGACGCTCGAGAAATCCCTGCTCGAGCTGTCCTACACCGACATCCTGAGCCCGATTTCGGGCCGGGTCGGCCGGTCGAGCGTCTCGGTAGGGGACCTCGTGGGACCGGCGAGCCCGCCGCTCGCCACCGTCGTGAGCCAGGACCCGATCTACGTCACGTTTCCCGTGTCGGTGCGGCAGCTCCTGGAGGTGCGCCGGAAGTCGGAAGCCGGTGGCAACGATCCGCGAGCGGTGACGGTGCGCGTCCGGCTCGCCGACGGCAGCCTGTACGGCGAGACCGGGAGCCTCGACTTCGTCGACGTCGCGGTCGATCCGGGCACCGATACGATCGCGATCCGCGCCAAGCTGCCCAATCCGAAGCTGACCCTGGTCGACGGTGCCCTGGTGACGGTTCTCGTCGAAACCGCGCAACCCGTGTCCGCGCTGCTCGTTCCGCAGAGCGCCGTCCAGTTCGATCAGGCCGGCCGTTACGTGCTCGTCGTCGATGCGGAGAGCAAGGTCCAGCTACGGCGGATCCGGCCCGGACCCGCCTATGGCGCTCTCTATGCCGTCGAGGAGGGGCTCGGGGAGGGCGATCGCGTCGTCACCGACGGCATCCAGAAGGTTCGCCCCGGTGTGGTCGTGGCGCCCACCGAGGCCCCACTGCCACCGGTCGACGGCCTGGCGCCGCGGAACTGATGCCGTGATCTCCGCCGTCTTCGTCGACCGACCGCGCCTCGCCATCGTCATCTCGATCGTCATCACGCTGGCCGGACTGATCGCGCTTTCGGCCCTGCCGATCGCCCAGTTCCCGGATATCGTCCCGCCCCAGGTGCAGGTGACGGGACGCTATCCCGGCGCGAGCGCCGAGGTCGTCGATGCCACGGTGGCTCAGCCGGTCGAGAGCCAGGTCGTCGGCGTCGACAAGACGATCTACATGAAGTCGGTCGCCGGAAGCGACGGCAGCTACACCTTGACCGTCTCGTTCGAGGTCGGCACCGATCCCGACATCAATACCGTCAACGTCAACAACCGGGTCCAGCTCGCGCTCTCCCAGCTCCCGGACGAGGTCAGAAGGCAGGGGCTGTCCGTAAAGAAGAAGTCGTCCGCGATCCTTCAGGTTCTCGCAATATATTCTCCTGACCAGTCGTACGATATGCTGTTTCTTTCGAACTATGCAACCATCAACCTACTCGACAACGTCAAGCGGGTGAGGGGTGTCGGTGACGCATTTCTCTTCGGTGCGCTCGACTACAGCATGCGGGTGTGGCTCGCGACCGATCGTTTGACGGCGCTCGGCATGGTCCCGAACGACGTCATCGCCGCCCTTCGGGCACAGAACATCCAGGCTGCCGTCGGGCGGATCGGGGCGCAGCCGATCTCGGACGACGCGGCGTTCCAGCTCACGATCCAGAGCAAGGGGCGGCTCACCGAGGTCGCCGAGTTCGAGAACGTCATCGTCCGCGCCGATCCCGACGGCTCCTTCGTCCGTGTGAAGGACGTCGGCCGGGTGGAGCTCGGCGCCAAGACGTCCGACTCGTTCGGCCGCTTCAACGGCGGCCCGGGCGCCCTGATCGCCGTCTTCCTGGCGCCCGGGGCCAATGCGCTGGACACGGCGACCGGCGTCCTCCGCGTGATGGAGGAGGCCAGGACCCGCTTTCCACAGGGGATCGACTACAAAGTCACCTACGACACGACCTCGTTCGTCAGGCAGAGCATGGAGGAGGTACTCCGTACACTGCTGGAGGCATTCGTCCTCGTGGTGATCGTGGTCTTCCTGTTTCTCGGGAATCTCCGAGCCACCTTGATCCCGTTGATCGCCGTGCCGGTTTCCCTGATCGGCGTGTTCTCCGTGATGCTGGCCCTCGGCTTCTCCCTCAACATGGTGTCGATGCTGGCCCTCGTCCTGGCGATCGGGATCGTGGTCGACGACGCGATCGTCGTGGTCGAGGCGGTCGAGGCGAAGCTCGCGCAGCATCCGGAAATGAGCCCGGCCGAGGCCACCAAGGCGGCGATGGCCGAGATCACGGCGCCGATCATCGCGATCACGCTCGTCCTGCTCTCGGTCTTCGTGCCGACCGCGTTCATTCCGGGCATCGTCGGCCAGCTCTTCCAGCAGTTCGCGGTCGCGGTCGTCGTGTCGATGGTCATTTCGGCGATCAATGCGCTCTCGCTGTCGCCGGCGCTCTGCGCGATCCTGTTGCGGCACGATCACGGGCCGAGGCGTGGTCCGATGGCGTACGTGCTCAAGGGTGTCGATCTCGCCCGGGACGGCTACGCGGCGATCGTCAAGCGGCTGGTGCGGGTGGCGTTCCTGTCGTTGGTGGCGCTGGCCGGCGTGCTCGTCGCGAACGCCTGGCTCTTCGAGGCGACGCCGACCGGTTTCGTGCCCGAGGAGGATCAGGGGGCTTTCTTCGCCGAGCTCCAGCTCCCGGAAGGCGCATCGGTCAACCGCACCGCCCAGGTGGTCGAGCGGGTGGAGGAGATCATCAAGAGCGTTCCGGGCGTCGCGGACATCAGCGCCGTGGTCGGCTACAGCACGCTCGAGGGTCTCGCCGAATCGAACAGCGCCTACTTGATCATCCTGCTGAAACCGTTCGCCGAGCGCACCGCGGCAGGCTCGGATGTGCGCTCGATCATCGCCAGGGTGCTCGCCGAGGGGCGTGCCCTCCGCGAGGCCAACCTGATCGTGTTCAACGTGCCGCCGATCATCGGCCTCGGCACCAGTGGTGGGTTCGAGCTGCAGCTCCAGGACCTGAAGGGTGGCTCGCCCGCCGACCTGGCGAGCGTCGCCCGCGGGCTGGTCCTCGCCGCCAATCAGGCCCCCGAGCTCGGCGTCGTCTTCACCACCTTTTCCGCCAACACGCCCCAGCTCTATCTCGACATCGATCGCGACAAGGTGCAGACGCTGGGCATCGTGCTCTCCGATGTCTTCAATGCGCTGCAGGCCACTCTCGGTGGCTACTACGTGAACGACCTGAACCTGTTCGGACGGACGTGGCAGCTCAACGTCCAGGGCGAGGCGAACGACCGCGCCTCGGTTCCCGACATGTATCGGATCCACGTCCGCAACCGGGACGGCCAGATGGTCCCGCTGCGCGCCTTCGCCGAGGTTCGTCCGGTCATCGGACCGCAGTCGGTCGTCCGCTACAACAACCTCCGGAGCGTCAGCGTCAACGGCGGCCCGGCGCCCGGTGTGAGCTCCGGTGACGCGCTGATCGCCATGGAGTCGGTCGCGGCGCGGACGCTGCCGGAGGGATACGGCATCGAGTGGACCGGGACGGCCCTGCAGGAGAAGGCGGCCGGTGGCCGAACCGTCGTGATCCTGGCCCTGGCGATCCTGTTCGCCTACCTGTTCCTCGTGGCACTCTACGAGAGCTGGACGATCCCCGTTCCCGTTCTCCTCTCGACGAGCGTGGGCCTCGCCGGCGCGATGGTGGGTATCCTGCTGGCCGGCCTCGACAACAACGTCTACGCCCAGATCGGCATCGTCGTGCTGATCGCGCTCGCCGCCAAGAACGGCATCCTGATCGTCGAGTTCGCCAAGCTCCGGCGCGAGGAGGGACTGCCGATCGCCGAGGCCGCTGCGGCGGGGGCACGGGAGCGGTTCCGAGCGGTCATGATGACGAGCTTCGCGTTCATCGCCGGCCTCGTCCCGCTCGTGACGGCCACCGGCGCGGCGATGCTGAGCCGCCGGGGCGTGGGAACGGCGGTCTTCGCCGGCATGATCGCGGCGTCGGCGCTCGGCATCTTCTTCATCCCGACCCTGTACGTGGTGTTCCAATGGCTGCGCGAGCGACTCCGGGGCGCTGCGGCCGCCCGGCCTCTCGGCCGCGAGCATGCGGCGACCGCGCCTTGACCCGGCCGCTCGCGGCGGTGCGTGGAGACGGACAAGGCTCTTGATCAAGTTAGCCCCGACCGTCGTGGGAGCCGCGGATGGCGGACACGGACGAAGCGGGTGAGCGACGCGTGCCCGCGCCTCGCCTCGTGCGCCTAGGTCGCAGGTCGGCAGCCCGCGTCGCGTTCACCATCGACGACGAGGCGGCCGAGGGGTTCGAGGGTGACACCCTGCTGACCGCGATCCTCACCAATCGCTCCGACCTCGGCGCGATCGGGCCCGACCCGCGCCGCCGCGCGGGCTTCTGCCTGATGGGCATCTGCCAGGATTGTTGGGTGCGTCTCGCCGACGGGCGCAGGGTGCGCGCCTGCACGACCCGGCTCGAGCCCGGCATGGCCGTACTGCTCGAGGCGGTCGAGGTGCACTGGTGAGCCCGTTACCGACGGTCGTCATCGTCGGCGCGGGTCCGGCGGGTATCGCTGCCGCCCGTCGGCTCGCCGAGGCCGGGCTTCGTCCCATGCTGTTGGATCGGGAGCCGGCGGTCGGTGGCCAGATCCTCCGCCAGCAGGCTCCCGGCATCGAACTCCCGCCACTCCCGGGCTTCGATCCGGCAGCGGGTCCGCGGATGCGCTCCGATCTCGAGGCCCTGCGAGACCGCATCGACTGGTATCCGTCGACCACGGTGATCGCCATCGAGGGCAACCGGCTCTGGGCGATCGGGCCTTCCGGCGAGATCGACTCGACGGGCTGGGACCGGCTCCTGGTGTGCACCGGCGCGCACGACCGGCTGGTGCCCGTTCCGGGCTGGACGCTTCCGGGTGTGGTCACCCTCGGGGCCGCGCAGATCGCCCTCAAGACGCAGGGCTGCGCCGTGGGGCGCCGCATCGCCTTCGTCGGTACCGGACCATTGCTCTACCTGAGCGCGGCACAGCACGTCGCGGCCGGATGCGACGTGGCGGTCGTGGCCGACACGTCCGGTGTCGGCGATGCGGCTGCGGCCGTTGCCGGACTCCTCGGTGACAGGGCGCGCCTCGCGCTCGGCCTGCGTTGCCTCCGGATCCTCGCTCGCGCGGGTGTCCGGCGCGTCCGTCGCGTGACGGCCCTCGCCGTCGAGGGCGACGACCGCGTCACCGGCCTCGTGATCCACGCCGGGCGGCGACGCACGACATTTCCCTGCGACGCCGTCGCCATCGGCTTCGGGCTCGTGCCGCAGACGCAGCTCCTCGACCTCGCGGGCGTCGAGTTGGCCCCGGAGAGCAGGTCCGGGCTCTGGCTTCCCGTGCTGGATGCGGCCGGGCGCACGTCGATGCCGGGTGTCTATGCGGCAGGTGACGGAGCGACCCTCGCCGGAGCGGAGGCGGCCGGTCTGATGGGCGAGCGCGCCGCCCTGGCCGTCCTCGAGGACCTCCACCTCGCCTCCGACCGGGACCGCGCGGCGTGGCTCGACCGCGAGCTCGCCCGGCACGCGGGCCTCGCCCGGGCCCTGGCGCGTGCCTTTCCGTTCCCGACCCGGCTCGAGGAGAGCATCGACGATGCGACGGTGATCTGCCGCTGCGAGGGTGTCACGGCAGGAGCCGTCCGCTCGGCAGTCGGCGAGTTCGACGCGGGCGAGGTCAATCGGCTCAAGGCGCTCACCCGCTGCGGCATGGGTCGCTGCCAGGGCCGGATCTGCGGGCCTGTCCTGGCCCGGCTGGTGGCGCGCGCTTCGGGCCGGTCGCTGGCGGAGGTGGGTCGGCTGCGCGCGCAGGCCCCGGTGGAGCCCCTGCCCGCGCGGACCCGGCGCGCCGACGCTGCGGATGCGACGCCGTGACGACGCGGCTCGAGGCCGAGGTCTGCGTGGTGGGCGGCGGGCTCGTCGGATGCGCGACCGCGTTGCACCTGGCCATGCGGCGCGTGCCGTGCATCGTCCTGGAGCGCGGGCTCTGCGGTGGTCAGGCGTCCGGGGTCAACTACGGCGGTGTTCGCCGCCAGGGGCGCACGCTCGCCGAGCTTCCGCTCGCCGACCGCGCCCGACGGCTGTGGGGGCGTCTGGCGCGCCTCGTCGACGGCGACTGCGAGTTCCGCGCCACGGGACATCTGCGGCTGGCGCGCGACGCGGCGGAGCTGGCCGGGCTCGAGCGGTGGGCCGCCGAGGCCCGCAGCTTCGGTGTGGCGTGCGAGATCCTGGGCCCTGACCGGCTCGCCGAGCGTTGGCCCTGGCTCGGGCCGGGGCTCGCCGGCGGCTCCTTCTGCGCCGACGACGGTCAGGCCAATCCGCGGCTCGCCACGCCGCTCTTCGCGCGAGCCGCGCGCCGCCACGGCGCCAGGATCATCGAGCAGCGCGCGGTCCTGGCCGTGGAGCGGATCCCGAGCGGCTTCCACCTGCAGGCAGCCGGCGGCCTCGAGGTCCGGGCGCGAATCCTCGTGAACGCCGCCGGCGCCTGGGGGCCGGGGCTCGCGGCACTTCTGGGGGAGCGGTTGCCCGGAGAGGTCATCGCCCCCAACATGCTCGTCTCCGAGCCTCTGCCCTATCGGATCGAGCCCAACCTGGGCATGGCCGGCCCCGGGGTCTATCTGCGCCAGATCCCCTCAGGCTCGGTGATCTTCGGCGGTGGCCGTGGGACGGCGGATCCGGAGACGGGCCGCTGCCGCCCGCTCCTCGCCACCTCGCTCGCCACGCTCGAGGAGGCGTGCCGGATCGTGCCGGACCTCGCGCGGGCCACCATCATCCGCACCTGGGCGGGCATCGAGGGGCGCACACCGGACGATCTCCCGGTGATCGGCGCCAGCGCCACGGTGCCCGGCCTGTTCCACGCCTTCGGCTTCTCGGGTCACGGCTTCATGCTGGCGCCGGCGGTCGGGGCCGTGCTCGCCGAGCTCGTGCTCGACGGGCACAGCTCGACCTCGCTCGCAGGACTGGCGCCGTCGCGGTTCGGGGTCGGTCGGGCCGGGTCGACCTGATCGCCGTCCCTACTCCGCAGCCGCCCGGCTGGCCACGAGCTCGGGCTCGCGGATGCCATCGTGCGCCGCCATGGCGGCGATGTTGAGCATGTCCGACACCGTGGCGTTCATCGGCACGATCTGCACGGGGTGCGCGAGGCCTTCGAGCAGGGGGCCGATCACCGTGCCGCCTCCGAGCTGCTGGAGCAGCTTGTAGGAGATGTTGGCGGTGTGCAGGGCCGGCATGATCAGGACGTTGGCCGGTCCCTTGAGCCGGCAGAACGGGTAGAGGGCCAGAAGGTCGGGGTCGAGTGCCACGTCCACGCCCATCTCGCCATCGTACTCGAAGTCGACCTGTCGGCGATCGAGCTCCTGTACCACCTCCCGGATCCGTGCCGCCTTCGAGACGGGCGGATTTCCGAACGTCGCGAAGGACAGGAGTGCCACCCGTGGGGTCACCCCCATCCGCCGGACCGCGCGCGTCGTCTGGATCGCGATGTCGGCCAGGGTCTTGGTGTCCGGCAGCTCGTGCACGTTGGTGTCGGCGATGAACACCGTGCGACCCTTGGCCACCATGATGGTGAGGCCGAAGACCCGGTGGCCGGGCTTCGGGTCGATCACGCGGAGCACGTCCTCGAGCACGTCGTGATAGTTGCGCGTCAGGCCGGTCACCATGGCGTCGGCGTGGCCGTTGGCGACCATGCAGGCGGCGAACACGTTGCGGTCCTGATTGACCAGACGCTGGCAGTCACGGAACAGCAAGCCGCTGCGCTGCTGGCGTCGGTAGAGGAACTCGGCGTAAGCGCGATTGTGCTCGGACAGCCGCGCATTGTGGATCTCGACGCCATCCAGGCTCTTCAGACCCATGCCCTGCAGGGTCGAGGCGATCCGCTCCTCGCGCCCGATCAGGATCGGCGTTCCGAGGCTCTGGTCCCGCCAGGCGAGGGCCGCGCTGATCGCTTTCTCCTCCTCACCCTCCGCGAACACCACGCGCTTGGGTTGGGCGCGGACCCGATCGATCACGAGTTGCATGCGTGAGGCGGTCGGGTCGAGCCGGCTCCGCAGCTCCGTCCGATAGCGCTCGAGCTCGGCAATCGGCCGGCGGGCGACGCCACTCTCCATCGCCGCCCTGGCGACCGCCGTCGGAACATGCGTGATCAGCCGCGGGTCGAACGGCGTCGGGATGAAGTACTCCGATCCGTAGCGCAGTCGCCGGCCGCGATAGGCCGCCGTCACCTCGTCGGGCACGTCCTCCCGAGCGAGTGCGGCGATCGCGTGCGCCGCGGCGATCTTCATCGCGTCGTTGATCGTCGAGGCCCGGACGTCGAGCGCACCGCGGAAGATGTAGGGGAAACCCAGGACGTTGTTGATCTGGTTCGGATAGTCGCTGCGACCCGTGGCGATGATCACGTCCTTGCGGATCGCGCGCGCTTCCTCGGGCGTGATCTCGGGGTCGGGGTTGGCCATGGCGAAGACCACCGGGTTGCGCGCCATCGAGGCGAGCATCTCGGGGGTGAACGCTCCCCGGACCGAAAGCCCGAGGGCGATGTCGGCGCCGCGCATCGCGTCCGCCAGCGTGCGCGCATCCGTGTCGATCGCGTGCGCCGACTTCCACTGGTTGAGGCCGCTCTCGCGCCCGCGCCAGATCACGCCCTGGGTGTCGCAGAGGATCACGTGGTCGTGGGGGACACCCATCGCCTTGATGAGCTCGGCGCAGGCGATGCCGGCGGCACCGGCGCCGTTGATCACGATCCGCGCATCCCGCAGCGAGCGGCCGGTCAGATCCAGGGCGTTGATCAGACCCGCGGCGGCGATGATCGCGGTTCCGTGCTGATCGTCGTGGAAGACCGGAATGGACATCAGCTCCCGGAGGCGCTGCTCGATAACGAAGCACTCCGGCGCCCGGATGTCCTCGAGGTTGATGCCTCCGAAGGTCGGACCCAGCAGGCTGACGCACTGGACGAACGCATCGACGTCCGTGGTGTCGACTTCGAGATCGATGCTGTCGATGTCGGCGAAGCGCTTGAAGAGAACGGCCTTGCCCTCCATCACGGGCTTCGACCCGAGCGCGCCGAGATTGCCCAGCCCGAGCACCGCCGTGCCGTTCGAGATCACGGCCACGAGGTTGCCCTTGGCGGTATAGTCGTAGGCCTTGGCCGGATCCTTGGCGATCACGAGGCACGGCGCGGCCACGCCCGGCGAGTAGACCAGCGAAAGATCGCGCTGCGTGGCGAGCGGCTTGGTCGGCGTGATCTCGATCTTGCCCGGGCGGCCGCGGGCATGGACCTCGAGTGCCTCCTCCGCGGTCACCGGTCCGCCGGCATTCGCAGACCCCTCGTCCCAAGCGCTCATCGGAAGGCTCCCCCGCGTCCGCCACCGCTGTCGCGGACCGCCACCGGATTGTCGCCGCGACGCCTCGCCCCGGCAAGCGCGGGGGCTTGCGCCGTGGCGCCGCCGCGCCACCTCATGGGGCGGTGGCCTGTCGGGTGGCGTCCATGAACCTGGTCAAGACCGGTCTTCTGCTCGCGGCGATGACCGCGCTCTTCCTGGCCGCGGGTTTCCTGATCGGGGGCGAGAGCGGGCTCGTGCTGGCGCTCCTGTTCGCGATCGGCGCGAACGCCTTCGCCTGGTGGAACTCGGACAAGATGGTCCTCCGCCTGCACAATGCGCAGGCCGTCAGCCGGGCCACGGTACCCGAGCTCTGGGACATGGTCGCGGAGCTGGCGCGGCGTGCCCAGCTGCCGATGCCGGCCGTCTACCTGATCCACACCGATCAGCCGAACGCCTTCGCCACCGGGCGCGATCCGCAGCATTCGGCCGTCGCGGTGACCACCGGTATCCTCGAGGCGCTGCCGCGCGAGGAGCTGGCCGGCGTGATCGCGCACGAGCTGGCCCACATCAAGAACCGCGACACCCTGATCATGACGGTGGCGGCGACGATCGCCGGAGCGGTCGGCATGCTGGCCAACTTCGGGTTCCTGTTCGCCGGCTCGCGCGACTCGGACAACCGCAACCCGCTGGGCGCCATCGGGGCGCTCCTGGTCATGATCCTGGCCCCTCTCGCGGCGACCCTCGTCCAGCTCGCCATCTCCCGCACGCGCGAGTACGCGGCCGACAGGCTCGGGGCGGAGATCTGCGGCCAACCGCTGTGGCTGGCGCGAGCCCTCGAGCGGATCGAGACCGTCGCGCGCAATCGGGTGATGCCGTCCGCCGAGCGGAGCCCGGCGACCGCGCATCTCTTCATCGTCAACCCGCTGCGCATGGCCGGCGTCGACAGCCTGTTCCGAACCCATCCACCGACCGAGAGCCGCGTCGCGGCGCTCCTGGAGCTCGCGGGCTCCCAGGGACCGAGCGCGCGACCGTACGGAGCGCGCCGCGCAGCCGCACCGGGTGTCCGACGTGCCGGCAGCGTTCCCGATGCGGGCGGCAGCACTTGGCACCGCGATCCGCGGATGGGCTGAGCTCGACCCGGACCGGTGGCCGCGTCGCAGCTCCGCCTGCGGCGCGGAGCGGCGGGCCTGGACGGGTGATCAGGCGACCGAATAGGCCGCGTACTTGGCGAGCAGCCGCCGTGGCTTCTTGAGGGCGTCGCGGCGGAAGGGATCGCCGAGCTCCTGGGTGAGCATGAGTTCGAGCACGGTCGGCCTGCCGGAGGCGATCGCCGAGCGGAGGCCGTCGCCCACCTGATCCGGATGGTCGACCGTGATCCCGTTGGCGCCCATCGCCCGGGCGATCCCGGCGAAGCTCGGATTGACGAGATTGGTACCCAGGAAGCGATCGGCGTAGTAGTCGATCTGGTTCTTCTTCTCGGCTCCCCACTGCCCATTGTTGAAGACGACCGCCACCGCGGGAATGTTCTCGCGTACGCAGGTGAGCACCTCGTTCAGGCTCATGCCCCAGGCACCGTCGCCGACATAGGCGACCGCCGGCCGGTCGGGCCGCGCGACCTTGGCCCCCATCGCGGTCGGAAAGGCGTAGCCGCAGTTGCCGAAGCTCATCGCGGCGAAGAACGAGGGCGCCTCCTCGAACTCCAGATAGCTGTTGGCGACCGAACAGACGTTGCCGATGTCGGTCGTGACCATGCTGCCCCGTGGCAGGGCGCGGGCGAGCTCGCGCAGTGCCCGTCGGGGCGCGATCGGCGAGCCCTGGCTCGAGGACATGCCCTCGAGCTCCTCGGCCCAGGCCTGCTTCTGCCGCTCGACCTCGGCCAGCCGGGAGGCGGCGTTGCTCCGGGCCGCGATGGCCACGTTCGCCTGCTCGAGGCGTGCCAGGATCTCGCGCGCCGCGCTCCTGGCATCGCCGTGGACCGCCACGTCGATGCCCTTGACCAGGCCCAGGACGCGGTGGTCGGCGTCGACCTGGATGATCCTGGCACCCGTGGGCCAATACTCGATCCCGTACTGGGGCAGCGTGCCGAAGGGCCCGAGCCGGGAGCCGAGCACGAGGACGACGTCGGCCTGCGCCAGGACCCGCATCGCCGCCTTCGAGCCCTGATAACCGAGCGGCCCACAGGCCAAGCGGTGTGAGGCCGGAAAGGCATCGTTGTGGAGGTAGGAGCAGACCACCGGCGCCTCGAGGTGCTCGGCGAGCGCCACCGCCTCGCGCTGCCCGTCCGACATGATCACGCCGCCACCGGCGAGGATCACCGGGAAGCGCGAGCCGGCGAGCAGGGCCGCCGCCTGGTCCAGGCTCTCCGGCGAGCCGGCGGCCCGACGCACCACGATCGGTGTGGGGATCGCATAATCGAACTCGCCGTAGAAATAGTCGCGCGGGATGTTGACCTGGGTCGGCCCACGCTCCAGCAGGGCGAGCTGGAAGGCGCGGTGGGTGAGCTCGGCGATCCGCTCGGGGCGGTTCACATGGGCCTGGTACTTGGTGATCTTGGAGAAGATCGGCAGCTGCTCGGTCTCCTGGAAGCCGCCCAGGCCCATGGTCATCGAACCGGTCTCCGGTGTGATGGCCACGACCGGGCTGTGCGCCCAGTAGGCGGCGGCGATCGCCGTCACGAAGTTGGTGATGCCGGGTCCGTTCTGGGCGATGCAGACGCCGTGCCGGCCCGAGGCCCGACTGTAGCCGTCGGCCATGTGCGCCGCGTTCTGCTCGTGTGCCACCGACCAGAAGCGGATCCCGGCGGCCGGAAAGATGTCGAGCGCGTCCATGTAGGCGGAACCGACGATTCCGAACACGTCGGTGACGCCGTGCGCCACCAGGGTCTCGACGAATGCCTCGGACGGCGACATGCGGGTCATCGCTGGGCTCCCTGCCTCCCCTGCGAACGACGCACGGCTTGGCACGCGGCCGGCCGCTCGCCAAGAGGCCCCGCCGCGCGCCGTGGTCGCCGGATCACACTCGCCAACGGGGCGCGGGGCGGCCATCCTCGCCGGCACGAACATCGAGGAGCCCGGCCGTGCGACCGCTGTTCATCGACTGCCCGCCCTTCCTGAAGGAGATCTACGACGAGGGCCTTTCCGGCCTGGTCCCCGACCTCGAGGTCAACATCGGGGATCCGGTCGGTGACGAGCTGGTCCGACTGTGCGCCGGGCGCAGCCACATCATGAACGACCACAGCCGGTTCACGGCCGACATCCTCGAGCGGTGCCGGGACCTGCGCTGCATTGTGTTCCTGGGCACGGGAGCAGCGAGCTACGTCGACCTCGACGCCGCGCGGCGTCTCGGAATCACCGTCCGCAACTACGGCGGCTACGGGGATCGCAGCGTGGCCGAGCACGCCTTCGCCTTGATGCTGGCGGCGGCGCACCGCGTGGCCGAGATGGACCGGGATCTGCGATCCGGCCGCTTCGAGCCCAAGAACAGCATGGAATTGCTCGGCAAGACGGTCGGCGTGATCGGCACCGGCGGGATCGGCCGGCAGATGATCCAGCTCTGCGCCGGCATCGGCATGAAGGTGCTCGCCTGGAACCGCTCGGGCGTGCCGGCCGGGCTGCCGTGCGAGGCCGTGACCCTCGAGGATCTGTTGCGGCGGTCGGACGTGGTCTCGCTGCATCTCGTGCTGAACGAGGGAACGCGCGGCCTGATCGACAGGGCCAAGCTCGCGCTGATGAAGCCCGGGGCGATCTTCGTGAACACGGCGCGCGGCGCCATCGTCGACGAGGCGGCCCTCGCCGAGGCGCTGGCAGACGGCCGGATCGGGCATGCCGCGCTCGACGTCTTCGTCACGGAGCCGTTGCCCGCCGACAGCCCCCTGCGCGGGCTCCCCAACACGACGCTCACCCCGCACGCGGGGTTCATGACCCGCGAGGCGTCGATCAATCTCGTGCGGATCGCGCTCGAGATCCTGCGGGAGGAACTGGACCGGGCCTGAGCGCCGCCGCGCTGCGAAGCGCCGATCATCTTTCGTTCGCGGGACGGTCACGAACCGACCGTACCCCCGCATCGCGAAATCGGAGATGCGGAGGCGCCATGCGCAGCTACCTTTCGCGATGGGCTCTCGGGCTGCTCTTGGGATCGGCCGTCTCGGGTGCCCGAGCCGCCGGGCTGGTCGATGCGACGCTCGCCGGCCAAGCGGTCCTGCCGGCCATGAGCTTCATGGCACCGCCCGAAGAGGCCGGACCGGCCTTCGTCGTCTCGGGCCGTTTCGCGGCCGTCGCCGCCCGCCGTGTCGAAGAGATCGGATCGGTCGAGGGCAAGTCCTTCTTGGACGGCCGGACCACCGGCATCGCCCTGCCCTTCGTCGGTCAGCCGGTGCAAGGTTTCTCGGGTATCGAGACGCTCGCCCGCGACCGGTTCCGGGTCTTGGTCGACAACGGCTTCGGCAGCAAAGCCAATTCGCCCGATGCCCTGCTGTCCTTCCACGAGGTCACGGTCGATTGGTCGAGCGGCCGGGTGCACCGCGACGAAACCGTCTTCCTCCACGATCCGGGCAAGGTCGTTCCGTTCCGGATCGTCAACGAGTTCACGCGCGCGCGTTACCTCACCGGCGGCGATCTAGACATCGAATCTATCCAGACCGTCGGTGATCTGCACTGGATCGGCGACGAGTTCGGCCCCTACCTGATCGCCGTCGACCGAACCGGCAAGGTCGTGAGCTTTCACGAGACCGAGGTCGACGGCAAGGTCGTCCGCTCGCCCGACCACCACGCCGTCGCCAATCCGGCGACACCGGGACCGGTCCGCTTCGAAGTCCGGCGTTCGCGCGGCTTCGAAGGCATGGCCGCCGCGCCCGACGGCCGTTTCCTGTACGCGATGCTGGAAGGGCCCATTTACGTCGGTGATCAGCCGGCGGTCGAAACGGTCGGCGACAAGGAGGTGCTCCGGATCCTCGAGTTCGACGCCCAGGCGCGCCGATGGACCGGCAGAAGTTGGAAATACGCTCTCGAGGTCGCCGGTAACAACATCGGTGACTTCAACATGATCGATGCGACGCGGGCTCTGGTCATCGAGCGTGACAATGCCGAGGGTGATCCGCTCCTTCGCTGCAAACCCGAGCAGAAATCGGGTTGCTTCCCCAAGGTGGCCGAGTTCAAGCGTGTCTATCTGATCGACTTGGCTAATCTGAACGATGCCGGCTTGGTCGAGAAGGTAGCCTATGTCGACTTGTTGACCATCGACGATCCGAAGGGTGTGGCGAAAGTCGGGACCGTCGGCGGCCGCTTCACGTTCCCGTTCGTGACGATCGAGAACGTCGACATCGTCGACGAGCGGCACATCGTCGTCGCCAACGACAACAACTTGCCCTTCTCGGCCGGCCGTTCGCCGAACACGGCGGACGCCACGGAGTTCGTGCTGCTCGACGTCGGCAACTTTCTTGCGCGGCGCTGATCCGCGGCCGATCGATGGAGAGGAGGCGCGGGTGAGCCGCGCCTCCTTCCTTCCTCGGGTCACGGCGTAGCGCTGCCCGTCTCGATCGCTTCGATCTCGGCCGCGGCTTCGAGCCAGCGGGCTTCCGCGGCTGCGATCCGCTCGGCAAGTTCGGCGAGCTCACGTCGATGCGCGACCACCGCCGCGCCGTCACGGTAGAGTGCCGGATCGGTGAGCGCCCGTTCGAGCGCGTTGCGATGCGCGACGAGTGCTTCGATCTCCTTCTCCGCCTCCCGCGCGCGCTGGCGCAGGGGGGCCAGACGGCTGCGCCGTCCGGCGGCTCCGAGCCGCGCGGCCTCGCGTGGCGGCGCCGGCTGGCGCCGCGTGTCGGTCGAGGTCTCGAGCAGCAGGCGGCGATAGTCCTCGACGTCGCCCTCGAACGGCCGGACCCGCCCCTCGGCCACCAGCCACAGCCTGTCGGCCGTCGCCTCGACCAAGTGGCGATCGTGGCTGATCAGGATCACTGCACCCTCGAAGGCGTTGATCGCCTCGACCAGGGCGGCGCGGGAATCGATGTCCAGATGGTTGGTCGGCTCGTCCAGGACGAGCAGGTTGGGGGGCTCCAGGCACACGAGTGCCAGCGCGAGCCGGGTGCGCTCCCCGCCCGAGAGATGCGCCGCGGCCGTCGTGGCGCGCTCCTGGGTCAGCCCGAAGCGGGCGAGCCGCTCGCGCAGCGACTGCTCGCTCTCCTGCGGCAGACGACGGGCCAGGTGCTCGAGCGCGGTCGCCCCTGCATCCAGCTCCTCGATCTGGTGCTGGGCGAAGAAGCCGACGACGAGGCCGCGCGCACGGACGATCTCACCCGAAAGAGGCCGGAGGCGGCCGGCGACCAGCTTCGCGAAGGTCGACTTGCCGTTCCCATTCGCTCCCAGGAGCGCGATTCGATCGTCCGGGTCGATCCGGAGCGACAGGCGATCGAGCACGACGGTCGTCCCGTAGCCGGCGCGGGCGCCGTCCATCGTCACCAGGGGTGGCGCGGGCAGGCGGCCGCTCGGCAGCTCGAACCGCACCTCGGGCTCGATCAGGGCCTGCGCCAAGGGCTCCATGCGCTCGAGCATCTTGAGCCGGCTCTGCGCTTGGCGTGCCTTGCTCGCCTTGTAGCGGAACCGGTCGACGAAGGACTTGATCCGGGCCCGCGCCAGCTCCTGGCGGGCACGCAGCCGCTCCTCGCGCTCGAGCCGCTCGCGGCGCTGACGCTCGAAGGAGTCGTAGCCACCCGAATAGACCGTGAGCCGGCGGCCCTCGAGGTGGCAGATCCGCTGCGGCACGGCGTTCAGGAGGTCGCGGTCGTGGCTCACCAACAGGAGCGTGCGCGGGTAGGTCGCAAGATGCGCCTCGAGCCAAAGGGCCGCCTCGAGGTCGAGGTGGTTGGTCGGCTCGTCCAGGAGCAGCAGGTCGGGCTCCAGGAAGAGCACGGCGGCCAGCGCCACGCGCATCCGCCAGCCACCCGAGAAGCCGTCGAGGGGCCGGGCCTGGCCCGCCTCGTCGAAGCCCAGGCCCTTGAGGATGCGGGCGGCGCGGGCGGGAGCCGCGTCCGCGCCGATGGCGCGCAGCCGCTCCTCGATCTCGGCGAGCTGCGCCGGCTCGGCCACCTCGCGCGCGGCGAGCAACGTGGTGCGTTCGCGATCGGCGGCGAGGACCCATTCGATCGGGCTCGAGCTTCCGCCCGGCGCCTCCTGGGCCACGGTTCCGATCCGTGCGCCGGCCCGCAGCCGGATCGACCCCGCGTCCGGCTGGAGCTCGCCCGAGACCAGGCGCAGGAGGCTGGTCTTGCCGGTTCCGTTGCGCCCCACGATCGCCATGCGCGTGCCGGCCGGCAGCCGCAGGGAGGCGTTCTCGAGCAGCGGGCGACCCGCAACCCGGAGGGTCACGTCGACGAGATCGAGCATGCCCCCTCAGCCCCGGCCGCCGACCCGATCGCCGGGAAGGCGGAGCTGGCCCAGGAGCCGGAGCGCCGTTCGCGTGGCCGCTCCCGCCGTCAGCAGCAGCGGCGGCAGCGCCAGCCACTCGAGGGTCCAGGCCGCACCCGATCGCTCGTTCTCGTGGACGAGGGCGTGCTGGAGCGCCGGTGCGAGCGTCGCCGCGTGACGGGCCAGCGCGACCAGCGTCTCGGCCGCCACCGGATTGACCTTGTGCGGCATCGCCGAGGAGCCGCCCCCGCCGGCGATCAGGAGCTCGGCGACCTCGTCCTGGGCGAGCAGGGCGACGTCCTGCCCGAGCTTGCCGAGCGTGCCGGCGATGACCGCCAGCAGGCCCGCGAGCTCGGCGATGCCATCGCGCTCGGTGTGCCAGGCTCGGTCGGCCCGGCCGATCCCGAGCGCATCCGCGAGCCGGTCGGCGATCGCCTGCGCCTGCGGCCCGAGCTCGGCGCGGTCGCCGGTCGCACCCCCGAGCTGGAGCCGCAGGAGCCGCGGGCGCAGATCGGCCAGGCGTCGGCGATGGCGGACGAGCGGCTCGCGCCAGCCCGCGACCTTGTGGCCCCAGGTGATCGGCAGGGCCCGCCGCATCCGCGTCCGGCCCATCAGCCGTCGATCACCCCACGCCGAGGCCAGCTCGTCGAGGCCGGCCAGGAGCGAGGTGAGGCGTCCATCGAGCAGCGTAACCGCGCGATCGAGGCGGAGGACGAGACTCGTGTCGACGACGTCCTGACTGGTGCAGCCCAGATGCAGCCATCGTGCGTGCGGGGCACCCAACGCCACCCTGAGCTGGCGAACGAGCTCCGGCACCACCACGCCGTCCCGGGCGGTCGACGCCCGCAGGGACGCGAGGTCGGGGCTGAACGAGGTGCACAGCTCGGCGATCGCCGCGGCGGCCTCGCTCGGTACGAGGCCGTGGGCGGCCTGGGCGGCGGCGAGCTCCGCCTCGAAGCGGAGCATGAGGACCAGCTCGGTCTCGGCCGAGAGCAGGGCCGCCATCTCGGGATCGCCCAGCAGCTCGCCCAGGAAGGGGTGCTCGAAGGGGGCCACGGGGTCGCGAGGGTTCCCGATCCGGCGCGTTCACGAGGAAGCCGACGCCCGCGCGCGGGCCGACCCGGCTGGCGCGCCCGACAGGACTCGAACCTGTGACCTTTAGCTCCGGAGGCTAACGCTCTATCCAGCTGAGCTACGGGCGCCCGGCCCGTATATAGCGGGGGGGTACGGGCTTCGCCAAGCCACCGCGTGCGACGCTCCGCGGGCTTGAGCCGGAGGCCGCGCGCTGGCAGCTAGCGCCGGTCCCGAGGTGCTGCAGCCGGAGCCAGCCTGTGGCGGACGAGGTTTTCTTGCTGCACGACCGCGAGGTCGTGATCACCGGCGATCTGCACGTCCGGTGCGACGGTGGCCAGGGCGCGTTGGGCCATCCGCGCGAGTTCATGACGCTCGAGCGCGGTGGCGAGGTGACCTGCAAGTACTGCGCTCGGCGTTTCGTCCACCGATCGAGCCCCGCTGCCGAGGCGGTCCGGCGCGAGGGTCAGCCGCTCGCCCCTGCCTGAGCGAGCCGCGGCGGCAGGCAGCGCAGCAGGAGCAGCGCGGTGACCGCCGCGCCCGCCCAGGCTACCGTCGGCACACCGACCGCGATCCCGAGAAAGCCCATGCCCAGGGCCACATCGAACAGCCAGAGGGCCGCCGGCGGGGCGGCCACGTGGCGGCCGATGCCGATCAGGAGGGCGGGCAGCGGGCGGCCCAGGCCCTGAAGCACGCCCGCGCCCAGCACCACGACCGCGTAGGCCGGAAAGGCCAGGACGGCGAGCCCGAGATAGAGCGAGCCCAAGGCCCGCACGTCGGGATCGTCGGTGAAGACCGCGATCAGCGGGTTGCGGGACCAGAAGACGAGGAGCGCCCCGAGGGCCATCAGGACGACGCCGCTGCCCAGCGTGGTCCGTGCCGCGGTGCGGACGCGATCGAGCCGGCCCGCGCCCAGGTTCTGGCCGACCAGTGCCACCGTCGCGGCGTTGAGGCCGAGCGTCGGGAGGAGCACGAGCTGCTCGATCCGCAGCGCGATGCCGTAGCCGGCGACGGCCGCCGCGCCGTGCCGCGCCGCGAAGGCGGTCACGACCGCGAGGCCGACCCCGGTCGCGAGCATGGTGAGCGTGTTGGGCAGCACCTGGCCCAGCACGCGACGCAGGGCGGTGGCGACCGGGCGCAGCTCGCGCAGCGCCAGCCCCGCGGCCAGGGGCGTCGCCCGGGCCCGGCTCCAGAGCCAGGCGAGCTGGCCGAGCTGGACGACCAGATGCGATGCGGCGATGCCGGCGACACCCATCGCCGGCAACGGCCCCACGCCGAACATGAGGACGGGGACCAGACCGGCATTGGCCAGTGTTCCGGCCGCGACCCCGTTGCGCAGGCTGCGCGTGTCGCCCGATGCGGTGAGCGCAGCGTTGACGACGGCGCCCAGCAGGAACAGCGGCGCCGAGACCAGGAGCGGCACGATGTAGAGCAGCACGAGGTCCAGCACGACGTCGCGCGCGCCGAGGAGCCCGGCGAGGGCGCGTGCCCCGGTGGCGCCGAGCAGGGACACCAGGAGCCCGCCCGCCGAAGCCAGGAGGAGCGCCTGCGACCAGAGCTGGCGGCCGGCGGCCGGTCGGCCGGCCCCGAGTTCCTGCGCCACCAGTGCCGCCGTGCCCTGGCCGAAGCCGAAGCTCGCCGCGATGATGATGAAGAAGATCGGGAAGGCGGTCGCGAGCGCGGCGAGCGCCTCGGTCGACCAGGTGCCCGCCCAGTAGCTGTTGGTCACGTTGAAGACGGTCTGCAGCGCCATCGCCGTCGCCGACGGCAGCGCGATCCGTCGGATCAGCCTCGGGATGGGTCCGCTCGTGAGGGCGTCGGACGGGATCCTGCGCGAGCTCGTCAAAGAATCCGCCAGCCCGACTCCCAGAGCCGCTCACCGCCCACGAAGGCGCGTGCGTTGTCGCCGCGTCGAACGCCCGGCGGCAGGACCTCCAGCCGGCGCACGTTGCCGCCGCCGAGCACCACCTCGTCGGCGACCATCGCGGCCTTGAGCCGTGCCACGACGTCGAAGACCGCGGCACTCCAGCGCTTCTTGCCGAGGCGCTTGAGACCGCGCGTGCCGACCCAGTCCTCGAAGGTCCGCTTGCGCCGGTACGGCAGGTGGGCGAGCTCCAGGCCGAGCACGAGCCCGTCCAGGACCAGGGCTGCGCCGAGGCCGGTGCCGAGCCCGAGAAAGAGCATCTTGCCACCCTCCCAGGAGCCGAGCGCCTGCATGGCCGCGTCGTTGACGATGCGGGTGGGCGCGCCGAAGGCGTGCGACAGGTCGAACCCGAGCCAGCCGCCGCCGAGGTTCACCGGCTCGTCGACGAGCCTGCCGTCCTTGACCGGTCCCGGAACGCCGACGCTGACCCGCTCGTAGCGCCAGCCGGCCGCGGCCTCACGCACCCGCTCCACCAGCGTGCCCGGGCGGAGATCCGGCCCGGACGGGACCAGCCGAACCTCCTCGCCGGTCGAGACCTTGAGCTTGATGTTGTTGCCGCCGACATCGACGACGAGGACGCTCATGCTGCGATCCCGGAAGCCGCGGGCGCGGCGCGTTATCGAGCCGGCAGCGTCAGGCCGCAAGAGCGGTGCCGCGCACCGTTCGACCGTCCTCGTGCGCGCCGCCCGCCCGCCAACGGTCGCGCAGGCGGCGCGCCAACCGGATCGCTTCGAGGACGGCCGGCCAGGGGTGCCGCCGGGGTGCGATCAACAGGTGGCCGAGGCGGCGCCGATCGAGCCAGAGCTGGGTGTAGAAGCTGTCGGTCGGTGCCGCGCAGGAGTCGACCCAGCGGGGCCGCGGTGCGCGCCCGTGCCGCTGCTCCAGGAGCGCCAGTTGCAGCTGCATTCCGGGGCTCTGTCGCGCAAGCCGCTCGTCGTAGGTGATCTTGAAGACGTGCTCGGCCGCATCCTCGTCGGCCGAGCCCTTGAGCGAGCAGGCCATCGCGATCGGTCTGCCCTCGAGCTCCAGGGCGTCGAACGCGAGCAACCCCCGGGCGTGCATGCGTTCGCACATCGCCTCGAAGAACGCCCGGTCGCCCGCGTCCCGGGCGAGCGCGGTTCCGCTCCGACCCTTCCAGCCGGCCGCCTCGAGCTCGAGATAGGCCCGGACCCAGGGCCGGACGTCCTCGCCCGGCTCGAGCCGGCGGAGGTGCAGGGTCCCCTGCCGCTCGAGCTGTCGTCGCTGTCGCCGCAGCTCGCTGCGGTGGCGGGCGCCGAGGGCTCGCGCGAGATAGTCCTCGGCGGACCCGGCGCAGCGGAACAGACGACGCTCCCAGGCGTTGAGAACCAGGTGCGGCTGCCCGCGGGCGCGCAGCCGCGCCTCCAGGATCCGGGCGAACGGGCCGTCCTCGGCGTGCCCGATCAGCTCCAGGAGCCGCCCGGGACCGAGCCCGCGGTCGAGGCCGTCCAGGAGGACGTCGAGCGTCGGCTCCGGCTGCTCCGCATCGACCAGCGGTGTTCCGAGCAACCCGTGCGGCTGCGCCGGCGTGTAGGCGGTGCGCAGCGTTCGGATGAAGCGCGCCGGGACCAATGCCGCCGGCAGGACCGGGAGCAGACCCGCGAGCGATCCATCCGCTCGGCGGACGACCAGCAGGCGGAGCCCCGTCAGGGGCCCTCGGCGCTCGAGCTGCGCCAGGAGGAAGTCCGGCGCGAAGAACGGATTGGGCTCCAGCGCACGGACCGCGAGCTCGTGCCAGTCGGTGGCGATCGCGCGCAATTCGTCCGTGGCGGTCAGCACGTCCAGGCGCAGGGTCCCCGGGCGCGACCGTTCGGCGTGCTGCGCCGGATCCACGGTGCTCGCGACCTGCGCACACCGACAGCTGGCGGGCGCGGTCATGAGCCGGTGCGGCCGAGCGTCGCGGGCCGGTCGTCAGGCCCCCACCTGGCTCGCCGCGATCAGGGCGACCGCTGCCGCCAGCGCTGCCAACAGCATGATGACGCCGACATCGTACAGCTTCACGGCCGAACCCCCATTCCACGAACGGCCCCGAGCGGACGCCGGGGCGCGGATCGATAGACCACCCGTGCCCCGCTGCAAAGCCGGTGCACCCCGGCGGTGTCGACGAGGGCGCATTGGCGCGCGGCCCGAGCCGTCCCAACTGAAGGGACCAGCAGAGGGAGTGATGCCGTGGCCGCCCGGAGCCTTCCCGACCCGCGCCCCCGCCCTACCGGTCCCGAGGGTGTTCCCGATCCCGCTCCGAGTGCACCGGTCGAGGGGCCGGCCGCCTCCCCCCGCGGCGCACCCGCCCATCCGTTCGAGAACTTCGACCGGCTGCTGCACGCCGCACAGGCGCGGCTCACCAACGCGATCTCGCCGGCCGTGGTGCGGGCGGCGAGCAGCGACTGGTGGACGCATCTCCTGAACGCCCCTGGCGCGCAGCTCGCCCTGAGCCAGCAGGCCATGGTCGACGCGTTTCGCCTCGGCCTGTTCACGCTGCGCGCCGCCGCCGGTCACGAGGATGCGGAGAGCCCGTTCGGCAGCGAGCGCGACCGGCGGTTCGCGGCGCCGGCCTGGCGCAAGTTCCCCTACAACGCGATGGCCGAGTCCTTCCTGGCCGTGCAGGCCTGGTGGGACAGCGCGAGCCGGATCCTGCGCGGCCCGACCCGTCAGCACATCCGCCAGATCGCCTTCATGCGGCGGCAGGTCCTGGACGTGCTGTCGCCGTCCAACTTCCTTTTGACCAACCCGGAGGTGCTGGAGCGGACCCAAGCCGAGCAGGGCCGGAACCTCGTCCGCGGCCTCGGTCACCTCCTCGAGGATCTCGAGCGGCAGGTGAGCGGACGCCCACCCGTCGGGAGCGAGGCCTGGCGGGTCGGCGAGAACCTCGCCACGACGCCCGGCCAGGTCGTCTATCGCAACGAGCTGATCGAGCTGATCCAATACGCTCCGCGCACCGAGACCGTGCGGCCCGAGCCCATCCTCGTCGTGCCGGCCTGGATCATGAAGTACTATGTTCTCGATCTCCGGCCCGAGCGATCGCTGATCGGCTATCTCGTCGATCAGGGCCACACGGTGTTTTGCATCTCGTGGAAGAATCCCGTGGCGTCGGACCGGGACAGGGGGCTCGACGACTACCGCCGTCTGGGTGTGGAGCGGGCGCTGGATGCGATCGGTGAGATCACCGGTGCCGCGCGCATCCATGCCTGCGGCTACTGCCTCGGCGGGACGCTGCTCGCGATCGCCGCGGCGCGGCTCGCCCGCGACGGCGACGAGCGTCTCGCCGGTCTGACGCTGCTCGCGGCGCAGACCGACTTCTCCGAGGCGGGCGAACTGCTGCTGTTCACCGACGAGAACGAGCTCGCCTACCTCGAGGACATGATGTGGGACCAGGGCTATCTCGATTCGCGCCAGATGGCCGGCGCCTTCCAGATGCTCCGGTCGGTCGATCTGCTCTGGTCGCGGATGGTGCGCCAGTATCTGCTCGGCGAGCGCGAGCCGATGACCGATCTGATGGCGTGGAACGCGGATGGCACGCGCATGCCGGCGCGCATGCACACCGAGTACTTGCGCGATCTGTTCCTCGACAACAGGCTCAGCCGCGGCCGCTACGCGGTCGAGGGCCGGCCCGTCGCGCTGAGCGACATCCGCTGCCCGATCTTCGCCGTCGGCACGGAGAGCGACCACATCGCGCCCTGGCAGTCGGTCTACAAGATCCGCCTCCTGACCGACACCGAGGTCACCTTCGTGCTCACCAGCGGCGGCCACAATGCCGGCATCGTGAGCCCGCCGGGCCGAGCCGATCGACGCTTCCGCATGCTCACCGTGGCGGCAAGCGAACCCTACGCGCCCCCCGATCTCTGGGCCGCCGGTGCACCGCGGCAGTCGGGCTCGTGGTGGCCTGCCTGGCAGGCCTGGCTCGCGGCGCGCAGCGGACCGCCGGTGGCGCCGCCGCCGCTCGGACGACCCGAGCGTGGCTATCCACCGCTCGCTCCGGCGCCCGGGACCTACGTGCTGCAGCGCTGAGCGGCGTCGCGGGGCGCTCCGCGCGGGGCGGGGTTGTCGCCTGGCCGTCGCTGGTCCAAGGGCAGGCCATGTCGAGCTCGGCCGAAGCATCGGCGCAGCCGCGCCAGCCGCTCTCCCGCGATCTCGCCGCCGGGCTCGCGGCCGGCGCCCTCGTCGTCGCCATCTGGACCGCCTTCCTTCTGGTCTCCCGTGCCGGCGTGCTCGGGCCGCTCGCGCCGACCGACATCGCCGGCCTGCGGATGGGTGTGGCGAGCGTGGCCGTGCTGCCGATCGTCCTGCGCCATGGTCTGGCGGGGCTCCGCCTGCACCAGGCGGCACTGCTCGTGGCAACTGCCGGCCTCGGCTTCCCGCTCCTCGCCTATGCCGGCTTCGCGCACGCCCCGGCCTCCCACGCGGCGGTCATGATGTCGGGCACGCTGCCGCTCTGGACCGCCCTGCTGGCCCGCCTCGTCCTGCGCGAGCCCTTGAGCGGGCGTCGCGTCCTGAGCCTGGCGCTGATCCTCGCGGGCGTCGCGGCGCTGGCGGCCGGCCTCGGCACGGCCCCGGAGGGTGCTTGGCGCGGCGATCTCCTGTTCGCCTCGGCGTCCTTCTCCTGGGCCATCTTCACGGTCGCGGCGCGGGCCTGGCGCGTCGCCCCGCTCCGGGCCGCGGGCGTGGTCGGCATCGGCGCCGGGCTCTGCTACCTGCCGATCTGGATCCTCCTGCTCCCCAAGGGCCTCGCCGGCGCGGGCTGGCCCGAGCTGGTGGCGCAGGGGATCTATCACGGGCTGCTCGCGTTCCTGGTCGCCTTCGTCGCCTTCACCCGCTGCGTCGCCATCCTCGGCCCGGGACCGACGACGATGCTCACCGCACTCGTGCCCGGCCTCGGCGCCGTGCTGGCGGTTCCGATCCTGGGCGAGCCCCTGACGCTCGCGGCGGTCGGCGGGCTCGTGCTGGTGACCGCCGGAATGCTCACCACGGTGACCGGGCTGCGCGCCGCTCCCCGTGCCTGAGGTTCAGCCGGCGCCGTCCGGCACACGGTCCTCCGTGCCACGCGGTGCCGCAGCCCGCCGCAGCCGGTCGCGGATCGCCTCGCCGAGCCCGACGGGCGGAACCGGTACCACGGCGATCCGTCGGGCCCCGCTGCGGTCGGCCTCGCGAAGGAGCGCGTAGAGGCTCCGCGCGGCCTCCGCGAGATCGCCGGCCGGGCTCAGGTTGAGCGTGCGGAGCGCACCTGTCGGCGCATCGTCGCCGAAGGCGAGCAGGACCTCGTCCGGCTCCACGCTCCGTGCATCGAGCCGGAGGGGCAGACGTGGCGCGTAGTGGGCCTCGAGGCGGCCCGGCGAGCGGGGAGCCTCACCGGCCGCGGGCTCGGCTAGGGGGCCGACGAGCGCCTCGACCGCCGCCCGCTCCAGCCCACCCGGCCGGAGCAGGCGCGCCGGGCCCGGCCGGCTCAGGTCGACCACCGTGCTCTCCACACCGACGGCGCAGGGCCCGCCATCGAGCACGAGCTCGGCCCGGTCGCCGAGCTCGGCTGCGACCTGCTCGGCCCGGGTCGGGCTCACCCGGCCGGAGAGATTGGCCGACGGGGCCACCACCGGACGATCGACGGCGCGCAGCAGTGCGAGCGCCACCGGATGGGCGGGTACGCGGACCGCCACCGTGTCGAGCCCGGCCGTCGCGTGCCGCGATACGGGCGAGCCCGACCGTTGCCGCAGCACGAGCGTGAGCGGTCCCGGCCAGAAGGCCGCGGCGAGCCGACGCGCGCGCTCGTCCAGCTCGGCGATCGGTGCGACCGCGGCGGCCTCGGCCAGGTGGACGATCAGCGGATTGTGGGCGGGACGCCCCTTCGCCCGATAGAGCGCCAGGACGGCAGCGTCCGAGGTCGCATCCGCACCGAGACCGTAGACCGTCTCGGTCGGGAACGCGACCAGCGCGCCGGAACGGAGCAGGGCGGCGGCCGCGGCGATCGCGGCGGCATCCGCGCGAACGATCCGCACGGGGCCTCCCCGCCTTCAGCCCCGGCCGCGGGCGGCGAGCGCCCGCCAGCCGATGTCGCGCCGGCAGAAGCCGTCGGGCCAGTCGATCGCATCGACCCCGGCGTAGGCCCGCTCGCGCGCCTGCGCGAGGTCGGCGCCGCGGCCCACCACGGTGAGCACGCGCCCACCGTCGGCGAGCCAGCGACCGTCCACGCGTCGCGTGGCGGCGTGGAACAGGAGGACGTCGTCCCGCCCGTCCAGCGCCTCGAGGCCGCGGATCTCGCCGCCGCGCTGCACCGGTCCCGGGTAGCCGCGGGTCGCGAGGACGACCGCCAGCGTGTGGTCGGGGTACCAGCGCACGCTCATGCGCCCGAGCATACCGTCGGCCGCTCCGACGAGCAGCTGGCCGAGATCGGTCATGAGCCTCGGCAGGACGACCTGGCATTCCGGATCGCCCATGCGGACGTTGAACTCGACCAGCTTCGGGCCAGCCGGGCCGATCATCAGGCCGGCGTAGAGGATGCCGCGGAACGGCGCGCCCTCGGCGGCCATCCCGGCGAGCGTCGGCCGCACGATCTCGGCCATGGCGCGCTCGACCGTCGCCGGTGTCAGCGCCGGTGGCGGTGAGCAGGCGCCCATGCCGCCGGTGTTCGGGCCGCGATCGCCGTCGAACGCCCGCTTGTGGTCCTGCGCCGTTCCGAGCAGGAGTGCGTCTCGGCCGTCGCAGAGCGCGAACAGGCTCGCCTCCTCGCCCTCGAGGAGATCCTCGACCACGACACGCGCCCCGGCCGCACCGAACGCGCCGCCGAAGGCCGCCTCGACCGCCTCCAACGCCTCCTCGAGCGTGGTGGCGACGGTCACACCCTTGCCCGCGGCGAGCCCGTCCGCCTTGACCACGACGGGCGCGCCGTGTGCCTCGAGGAAGGCGCGTGCGGCGGTGTGCTCGGTGGCCTCGAACACGCGGTAGGGGGCGGTCGGGATCCCGTAGCGGGCGCAGAAGGCCTTGGTGAACGCCTTCGAGCCCTCGAGGCGCGCAGCCGCGGCGCTCGGTCCGACCGTCCGCACGCCGGCCTCGGCCAGCCGATCCGCGAGCCCCGCCACGAGGGGCCCTTCCGGCCCGACCACGACCAGGTCGACCCGCTCGCTGCGGGCGTAGCGCACGAGGTCGTCGAGCGCATCGGCGGCGATCGGCACGAGCTCGGCATCACGCGCGATGCCGGCGTTGCCCGGGGCGCAGAGCACCCGCTTGACGAGCGGGGACGCCGCGAGCGACCAGCAGAGCGTGTGCTCGCGTGCCCCGGAGCCCACCACGAGGACCCGCATGCCTCGACCTCACGCCACCCATCCGCCCGCGGCAGATAGGGGCGCGACGGCGCCGAGCGCAACGGTCGAGCCGACCGTCCGACTGGTCGACCTCGCCGGAGCGGCTCCGGCCCCGGCCGGCACGGCGCTTCCGGGCATGGCGGAGATCCGCGCCGCGGCCGCGCGGATCGCCGGCAGCCTGCTCGACACTCCCTGCGTCGAGAGCCGCACCCTGGGCGACATCCTGGGCTGCCGGGTCTGGCTCAAGTTCGAGAACCTGCAGTACACGGCGTCATTCAAGGAGCGGGGGGCACTCAACCACCTCCTCCTCCTGCCGCCGCCGCGGCGCGCGGCGGGCGTGGTCGCCATGTCGGCCGGCAACCACGCCCAGGGGGTGGCCTACCACGCCCGCCGGCTCGGGATTCCGGCGACCATCGTGATGCCGGTCGGCACGCCGTTCGTGAAGATCGACAACACCGAGAAGCTGGGCGCCGAGGTGATCCTCGCCGGCGCCTCGGTCGACGAGGCGGCGGGCGAGGCGCTGGCACTCTGTGCGCGGACCGGGCGGAGCTTCGTGCATCCGTTCGACGACCCCGCGGTGATCGCCGGCCAGGGCACCGTCGCCCTCGAGATGCTCGCCGCGGTGCCGGAGCTCGAGGTCCTGGTCGTTCCGGTCGGCGGCGGCGGCCTCGTCTCGGGCATGGCGATCGCAGCCAAGACGCTCCGACCGGACATCGCGGTGATCGGTGTCCAGGCCTGCAGCCATCCGGGCGTGCTGCAGCGGCTCGGACGCGTCGCCGACGCCCCGGGTGGCGCCACGATCGCCGATGGGATCGCGGTGAAGGCGCCGGGTGCGCTCACGCTCGCAGCGATCGCCGAGCGCGTGGATGCCATCGCGCTGGTCGACGAGCCGGCGATCGAGCGGGCCGTCGTCCTGCTGCTGGAGATCGAGAAGACCGTGGCCGAAGGCGCCGGGGCGGTCGGTGTCGCGGCCCTCGATCTGTTCCGCGACCGGTTCGCCGGCCGCAAGGTCGGCGTCGTGCTCTCGGGCGGCAACATCGACGGGCGGCTGCTCTCCGGGGTGATCCTGCGCGGTCTCGCCCGCTCCGAGCGGATGATCCGGCTGCGCGTCGCGGTCCCCGACAGCCCGGGCGGGCTGGCGCGGGCCACGGCGGTGATCGCCGAGGCGCGCGGCAACATCGTCGACGTCGTGCACCAGCGCGCCTTCTCGCGCGGCTCGGCCCGCCAGGCCGACGTCGACTTCACGGTCGAGACGAGGAACGGTCGCCATGCGCTGCTCATCGAGGAGCGGTTGGCCGCGGCCGGGCTGCCCGCCGTGAGGTTGACGTCCGACCTCTATTAGAGCTCTAATTCCTTGACAACAGCGAAAATTCCTCATACGCTCCCCGCGTGCCGACCTCGGAAGGGGTCGCAGCCGACGGGGAACGCCGCCCTTGCGCCTGCTACTGTGCGAAGTCGACTCCATCAGGGCGCGAGGGCTGGAGCGCGCGCTCGGCTCGCGCTTCGATCTGCGCGTCGTCGCCACCCTGGCCGAAGCCGAACGGGAGCTCGAGGGGACCGACTGGCGACCCGAGCTGATCGTCACCCCGGCCGAGCTGCCCGATGGCCGCGGTGCCATCACCCTCGAGCGCCTGAGCCTGCTCGCCGGCGCCACGCCGATCCTCCTGAGCTCCGGCGTGGCTGCCGACGTCCTGCGACGGCAGATCGAATCGATCGCCAGGGCCGGGGGCGGCGAGCGCGAGGACTCGCTGACCGTGCTGCGCACCGTCATCCAGCAGCAGCAGCTCGTCCACCAGTCGATCGCCACGAGCCGGGCCCAGATCCTGGCGGAGCTGGAGCGCATGGCCGAGGGCGCCGCCGAGGTCGCGGTCTCCCGGGCGGTCGAGAAGCTGATGACGCGGCTGGGCCTCGACGACGCCGAGGGCGTCCGCCTCGCCGTCCGCCTGGCGCGCGCCTGGGAGGCGGCCAAGGCCAAGTTCGTCTCGGCACTGGCGACGGGGATCGCCTCGGCCTTCCTGCTGGCCCTCGGCGCCGGATTCGTGGCGCTTCTCAAGGGTGGCAGCTCGAAGTGAGCCCCGGTCCCGGGCGTTCCGACTGATCCGCCTGCGCGCTGGCTGCGTAAGCGGAGCCAGCAGGAGATCGGGTGGTGGCGGTACACGCGCTCGAGGTCGCAGCCGAGCCGCGCAGGCTTGCAACGCGGTGGACCCCAAGGCTCACTGTGCGCATGCCCGAGAGCGGGAGGGAACGGCCGCAGGATGATCCGGCGGAGCGGAGTCGCGTGCGCGATCTCCGCGCCATCGCGCGCGACGGCGACCGGGCCGCCTTCCATCGCCTGTTCGATCATTTCGGGCCGCGCGTGAAGGCCTATCTCCGGCGCCTCGGCAGCGACGACGAGACGGCCGAGGATCTCACCCAGGAGGTCTTCGTGTCGATCTGGCGGCGGGCCGGCCAGTTCGATCCCGCCAAGGCGTCGGTTGCCACCTGGGTGTTCACGATCGCGCGCAACAAGCGCATCGACGCGCTGCGTCGCGATCGTCCGACACCCGGCGAGCCCGACGATCCGGAGCTCGAGATCGACCCGGCTCCGCGCGGGGACGCGATCGCCGAGTTCAACCAGCTGAGCGGCCTCGTCATGCGGGCCGTCGAGACCCTGCCCGAGGAGCAGAAGCGGTTGCTCAAGATCTTCTACTTCGAGGGCAAGCCGCACAGTGCCATCGCCGAGGAGCTCGGCCTTCCGCTGGGTACCGTGAAGTCGCGGCTGCGGCTGGCGTTGGGCAAGCTGCGGGCGTTGCTCGGGGACGAGCTCGCATGACCGCCGATCTCACCGTCGATGAGCTCCTGTTCGACCACGCCTTCGCCAAGTTGCCGGAGCCGGTGGCGCTCGTCGTCAGCACCCATCTGAGCCTGTCGCCCGCCGGTCGGGCCCGCTACGCGGCCTGCCGGGCGCTGGCCGGCGTGCTCCTCGACACGGCCGAGCCGGAGCCCCTCGCGCCCGATGCCTGGAGCCGACTGGAGCGGGCGATCGAGCGTGCCGATCCGATCCGCGTCGAGCAGCAGGGCCCGCCGGCCGATCCGCGCGTGCCGCCGCCACTGCGCCGGCTCGTGCCGAACGGGTTCGAGGCCTTGCCGTGGCGGAACCTCGGACCGTTGCAGGAGGTCCAGCTGCCGCTCTCGGCCCAGGGCTACCGGACGCGGCTGCTCCGCCTCGCGGCCGGCAAGCGGGTGCCGCGCCACACCCACGAGGGGCACGAGCTCACCGTCGTGATCGAGGGTGGCTTCCGGGACGAGCAAGGCCATCACCTGCGCGGTGATCTCGTCATCGCCGATGCGAGCGTCGACCATCGCCCGGTCGCCGACGAGGACGGGGATTGCCTCTGCCTCACCGTGATCGATGCCCCGTTGCGGCTGACCGGGCCGATCGGCCGGCTGCTCAACCCGCTCCTGCGGATCTGAGCCGCGCTACGCGCTTCCGCGCGCCCTTGACCGCGGCTGGCGTCCGCCCGATCAGGTCGCGGCCCTGCCGGCTCGCGCCGGCTCGCCTCGGCGCAACCGGTCGGGAGCCTTCATGTCGGATGCCACCCTGCTCCAGGCCGTCCTGTTGGGCGTCGTCGAGGGCCTGACGGAATTCCTGCCGGTCTCCTCGACCGGTCATCTGATCCTGGCGGGTTGGCTGCTCGGCTTCGCCGGGCCGCCGGGCAAGGTCTTCGAGGTGGCGATCCAGCTCGGTGCCATCGTGGCGGTCTGCATCCTCTACTTCCACCGCCTCTGGCGGGTGGTGACCGCCCTGCCCTCGAGCCCGGCGGCGCGCCGCTTCGTTCTCGCCCTGGCGCTCGGCTTCCTGCCGGCGATGGTCCTGGGCGTTCTGTTCCACGGCTTCATCAAGTCGGTGCTGTTCTCGCCCTGGGTGGTCGTGACCACCCTCGTGCTCGGCGGCGTGGCCATCCTCCTGATCGAGCGTCTGCGCCCCGCGGTCCGGGTCGAGCGGGCCGAGGACGTGCCGCCGGCCAAGGCACTCGCGGTCGGCTTCTGTCAGGCACTCGCCATGATCCCGGGCGTGTCGCGCTCGGGTGCCACCATCCTGGGCGGTGTGCTGCTCGGGCTCGACCGGCGCGCCGCGGCGGAGTTCTCCTTCTTCCTCGCGATCCCGACGATGCTCGCGGCGACCGTCTACGACCTCTACAGGAACCGTGCCCTGCTCGCGGCCGAGGACCTCCTCCTGATCGCCGTCGGCTTCCTCGCGGCGCTGGTCACCGCCATGATCGTGGTCGAGGCGCTGCTGCGCTTCCTGCAGCGCCACACCTTCGTCCTGTTCGGCTGGTACCGGATCGCCGTCGGCCTGCTGATGGCCGTCCTGCTGGCGTCCGCCGGGTGAGCCCGGCTCAGGCCGCCTGCTCGATCCGACAGACCGGATCGCCCACCTCGAGATCGCTGCCGACCTCGGCAAGGATCTCGAGCAGCGTGCCGTCGCAGGGTGCCGTGACCTCGCTCGTCACCTTCTCGGTCTCGACCTCGTACAGCACGTCGCCGGCCTTGAAGGCGGCGCCCGGGGCCAGCCGCCAGCCGACCACCGTGCCCTCCTGCATGTTCATCGTCAGGCGCGGCAGCTTGAGCACGAGCCTCATGCCGGCCTCCGCCAGGCGAGCGTGGCGCGGATCGCCGCCTCCACCTGCTCGACCCCCGGCAGCACCGCCCGCTCCAGCACCGGTGCGTAGGGGATGCAGCAGTCGGGTACGGTGACCCGGCGGACCGGCGCCACGAGCGCGTCGAACGCCCGCTCGGCCACGAGTGCCGCGATGTGGCTCGCCACCGAGCAGGTGTCGCGCGCCTCGTCGACCAGGACGAGCCGGCCGGTCCGCCGCACCGATCCGAGGATGGTCTCCAGATCGAGCGGCACGATCGTGCGCGGATCGACCACCTCGACCTCGATCCCGTCGCCGGCGAGGGCGTCGGCGGCCTTGAGCGCCGGGCGGACCATGGCCCCGATCGCGACCAGCGTGAGGTCGCGACCCGGCCGGCGCACGCTGGCGGTACCGAGCGGGATCACGACGTCCTCGTCCGGCACCTCGCCGGCCTCGCCGCCGCGGCCGGCGGCCTGCAGGAAGAAGACCGGATCGTCGTCGCGGATCGCGGCCTTGAGCAGACCCTTGGCGTCGGCCGGGGAGCCGGGCATCACGACCTTGACCCCGCCCAGGTTGGCGAGCACCGGATGGACCGCGTCCGAGTGCTGCGCCGCCGCCGAGCGCCCGCCGCCCGAGACCGCGAGGTAGGTGATCGGCAGCTTGATCTGGCCATTGGTCATGTAGCGCAGCTTGGCCGCCTGGTTGGCGATCGCGTCCATGCCCGTGTAGATGAAGTTGCCGAACATCATGTGGCAGACGACGCGCCGGCCGGCGGCCGCGGCGCCGACCGCCATCCCCGAGATCAGCGCCTCGCAGATCGGCGTGTCCCGGACGCGATCCGGCCCGAACCGCTTCCACAGGCCCTTCGTGTCGCCGAACAGGCTCGCCTTGACGTCCTCGCCGAACAGGACGATCCGCGGATCGCGCTCCATCTCCTCGAGGAGCGCCTCGTTCATCGCCTGGATCAGCCGCTTCCTGGCCATGGGGCGCTCCCTCGGGGGGCGGTCGCGAACATGTGGCCGCGCGCGGTCGCGGCGGCCGGCTCCGGCGAGCCCTCGGCGAAGCGCACCGCCTCGGCGACGATGCGGGCGACCGAGCCCTCGACCGCCTCGAGCTCCGCCGCGCTCGCCAGCCCTTCCGCCACGAGACGCCGGGCGAAGCGCGGGATCGGGTCGCGCCCACGCCAAGCCTCGACCTCCGCCTCGTCGCGATAAGGCTCGGTGATGAAGGTCACCTCGTACTCGACGTGGCCGCGGGTCCGGTAGGTGCGCGCCTCGATCAGGCTCGGACCCTGGCCCTCGCGCGCCCGGCGCACCGCGGCGTTGGCGGCCTGCCAGACGGCGACCACGTCGTTGCCGTCGACCTCGACGGCGGGCACGCCGAACGGCCGCGCCCGCTGGGCGATCGAGCCCGCGGTCACCGTGGCGGACGGCGAGAACTCGGAGAAGCCGTTGTTCTCGCACACGAGGAGGAGCGGCAGCTTCCAGAGTGCCGCGACGTTGAGCGCCTCCATCAGCACGCCCTGGTTGGCGGCGCCGTCGCCGAAGAAGCAGACCGCGACCCGCCCGTCGCCGTCCAGCTGGGCGGCCAGTGCCGCACCGGTCGCGAGCGCGATGCCGCCGCCCACGATGCCGTTGGCGCCGATGATGCCCTTGGAGAAGTCGGCCACGTGCATCGAGCCGCCGAAGCCGCCGCAGATGCCGTCGGCGCGGCCGTAGATCTCGGCCATCATGCCGGCCGGATCGCCACCCTTGGCGAGGAAGTGGCCGTGGCCGCGATGCGTGCTCGTGATCCAGTCGCGGTCCGAGAGGTGCTGGCACACGCCGACCGCGACCGCCTCCTCCCCCACGTAGAGATGCACCGGCCCGGGCAGCTTGCCGGCCGCGCAGTCGCGCGCGAGCTGCTCCTCCATGCGGCGGATGAGGACCATCCGCCGGTACATCTCGAGCAGCTCCTCGCGCGGAAGGTTGCTACCGCCCGCCACCATGTCCGACCTCCCGCGCCGGCTGCGGCCGTGGGCCGAGATCGTCGCCCGGATCGCCGCGCATCGTCCAGCCGCCGTCGACCGGCCAGACGGCGCCGGTGACGAAGCCCGAGGCCGGGTCGCACAGGAACGCGATGACCCGTGCCACCTCCTCCGCCCGGCCCCAGCGGCCGACCGGCGTCCGCTCGGCGTAGCGGTCGTAGTCGAGGATGCCCTGGCGGATCCGCTCCTCGAGCACGGGTGTCAGGATGTAGCCCGGGGCCACGGCGTTGACGGTGATCCCGAAGCGCGCGTTCTCGAGCGCGAGGGCGCGCGTGAGCCCGACGAGGGCATGCTTGGCGGTGCTGTAGCCGGCGCGCCAGGGCAGCGCCATGAGCCCCAGGATCGAGGCGATGTTGACGATCCGCCCGAAGCCGGCGGCGCGCATCGCCGGGACGCACAGCGCCGCCATCCGCGCCGAGCCGTGGACGTGGACGGCGAGCATCCGCTCGAACAGCTCGAAGGGCTGCACGTGCAGCGGCTCGACCCGCTGGGCGTTGATCCCGGCGCAGCTCACCAGCACCGTCGGCGGACCGAGCTGCGCCGCGAGATCGGCGTGGGCCGCGGCACAGGCGGCGGGATCGGCGACGTCGCACGCCGCGCCCGCGGTCCGCACGCCGTGCTCACCCGTCAGCGCTGCGGCCGCGGGGCCGAGCCGCGCCGGCTCCAGGTCGACGAGCGCCAGATCGGCGCCGGCGCGCGCCAGTGCGTGCGCGGTCGCGAGCCCGATGCCGGAGCCGGCGCCGGTGACGAGCGCCACACGGCCGCCGAGCGGACGGTCCGCCATGCCTGCGACCTCCCTTGCGCGCGGCGAGGGTCGACGGCCGCCGAGCGGGCGTCAAGCCGCTCCGGCCGGCCGCCGACGCGCTCCAGCGTTGCGGCGGTGCTTGCCGCGGACGCGCTCTTGCCGAGCCGGCTCCGGGCCGCCACGATGGCCGCCGCGGCTTGCCCGCGCCGCCCGACCCGAGCCGGAGGACCGTTCATGCCCTGGCAACCGACGCGCCGTCGCCTGCTCGAGCTCACCGGCGGAACCGCCGCCGGCCTGGCTCTCGCCGGCCCGCTGCGCGCCGCCGACCCGCTCAAGGTCGGGTTCGTCTATGTCGGGCCGATCGGCGACCACGGCTGGACCTACCGCCACGACCTGGGGCGCCGGGCGATCGAGGCCGCGCTCGCCGACAAGGTGAAGACCGCCTATGTCGAGAACGTGTCCGAAGGGCCGGATGCGGAGCGGGTCATCCGCCAGCTCGCGAGCTCCGGGCACGGGCTCGTGTTCACCACCTCCTTCGGCTTCATGAATGCCACCGAGAAGGTGGCGCGCGCCTTCCCCAAGGTGAAGTTCGAGCACGCCACCGGCTACAAGCGGCTCGAGAACCTCGCCACCTACGATGCGCGCTTCTACGAGGGCCGCGCCGTGATCGGCACGATCGCGGGTCATCTGAGCAGGACCAAGAAGATCGGCTACATCGGCAGCTTCCCGATCCCCGAGGTCGTGATGGGCATCAACGCCTTCACCCTCGCGGCCCACAGGATCGATCCCTCGATCCTGGTGCGCGTGATCTGGGTCAACAGCTGGTACGATCCGGGCAAGGAGGCGGACGCCGCCAAGGCGCACATCGACCAGGGCGCCGACATCATCGTCCAGCACACCGACAGCCCGGCGGCGGTCCAGGTCGCCGAGGAGCGCGGGCTCATGGCCTTCGGCCAGGCCTCCGACATGCGCCGCTTCGGCCCGAACGCGCAGCTCACCGCGATCGTCGACAACTGGGACGCCTATTACGTGAGCCGCGCGAGGGCGGTCCTCGACGGCACCTGGAAGAGCCACGCGGTGTGGATGGGCATCAAGGACGGCGCGGTCGAGATCGCGCCCTACGGGCCCAAGGTGAGCGAGCCGGCCCGGCAGGCTGCGGACGCGGTCAAGGCCGGGATCGTGGCGGGCACGCTGCATCCCTTCACCGGACCGATCAAGGACCAGAAGGGCACGGAGCGGATCCCCGCCGGCCGCCACGCCAGCGACGAGGAGCTGCACAGGATGGACTGGTACGTGCCGGGGGTGACCGCCTGACGCGACGCCCACCCGAAAAAAAAGGCCGCCCGAGGGCGGCCGAGTGAAAGGGGAGGCATCACAACGTCAGGGAGGACAGTGACCCGACCCGAGCCCGTCCGGGGCGGCGCCCCGGCGCGGTCCGCGCCGCGTCACGGGAGACTTGTACGCCGCCAATCCTGAACGAGGCGTTAACGCGGAGCGGTTTTTTCGCGCGCCGCGGCGAAAGCGGATCCGGGTATGCCGGCGCCGTGTGACGATCGGTCGTGGCGACCCGGTGCGGGCGCCGCGACGGATGGGAACGGCGTTCGGGGGCGCGTCCCGCCCGCGGCAGCACCCGTTCCGGCCGGATCGGCTGCTGGTGCCCCAGGAGGGGCTCGAACCCCCACGCCCTGACGGGCAGCAGATTTTGAGTCTGCCGCGTCTACCGGTTCCGCCACTGGGGCACGCGCGCGGCCTCTAGGGCGCCGCCGGGCCGGGGTCAAGGATGGTCGGGCGCCGGTTCGACCTCGAGCTGGGTGCCGCGCGCGGCCACCACCCGGACCCGCCGCCCGGCGGGCAGGTCCGGCCCGCGCGCCAGCCAGACCGTGTCGCCGACCCGGACCTTGCCGCGCCCGTCGACGATCGGCTCGGCGAGCGTCACGAGCTCGCCCACGTAGGATTCGGCCCGGCGGTTGAGCGTCGCCTCGTCGGTCGGCGGCGGATGGCGGCGCCGCCAGGCGAGCCAGCCCGCCACGAGCGCCACGGTGGCGAGCGAGAAGACGGTCACCTGCCAGGGCCAGGCCAAGCTCGGCGCGAGCCAGACGAGGCTCCCGGTCAGGAGTGCCGCGAGCCCGAGCCAGATCAACACGAAGCCCGGGGCCACCGCCTCGAGGAGGACGAGGGCCCCGCCCAGGGTCCACCAGTGCCAGGCTTCGGGCGTCACGGCTCAGCGACCGCCCGCCGGCGGCGCGGTCCAAGGTCCGGCCGCGGCCGACGGCACGGGGCGGGTGCCGCCGTAGGCCTCTCGGGCGATCTCGGCGATCCCGGCGAGCGAGCCGAGCACGCCCGCGGCCTCGACGGGCAGCACGAGCGTCTTCTGGTTGGGGCTCGTGGCCATCGCCTCGAGCGCCTTGAGATACTTCTCGGCGATGAAGTAGTTGACCGCGAGCGGGCTGCCCTCGCTGATCGCCGTCGACAGCATGGCGGCCGCCTTGGCCTCGGCCTCGGCCTGCCGCTCGCGCGCCTCGGCGTCGCGGAACGCCGCCTCGCGGCGGCCCTCGGCCTCGAGGATCACCGCCTGCTTCTCGCCTTCGGCCTTGAGGATCGCCGCCTGGCGCTCGCCCTCGGCCTGCAGGACGGCGGCGCGCTTGTCGCGCTCGGCCTTCATCTGGCGGGCCATCGAGTCGACGAGATCCTGCGGTGGGGTGATGTCCTTGATCTCGATCCGGGTGACCTTGACCCCCCAGGGCTGGGTCGCCTCGTCGACCACGGCGAGCAGGCGGGCGTTGATCTCGTCGCGCCGCGACAGGAGCTCGTCCAGGTCCATCGAGCCGATCACGGTGCGGATGTTGGTCATCGTCAGGTTCAAGGTGGCCGAAGCGAGGTCGCGTACCTCGTAGGCCGCCTTGGCGGCGTCCAGGACCTGGAAGAAGACGATCGCATCGACGGTCACCACGGCGTTGTCGCGGGTGATCGCCTGCTGCGAGGGGACGTCGAGCACCTGCTCCATCAGGTTGAGCTTGGCGCCGATCCGGTCGACGAACGGCACGATCAGGTTGAGGCCGGGGCCGAGCGTGCGCGTGTAGCGGCCGAACCGCTCGACGGTGTACTCGTGGCCCTGGGGGACCGAACGCACCCCCATCAGCACGAGCACGAGTACGATCGCCAGAAGGATCGAGGAGAGCGTCGAAAGCGGGTCCATGCCGGTCTCCTGGGCGGGCTCGGCGCCGTGGCCGTCTGATCGCACGGCAAGCCCTAACGAGTCGTCAAGGGCATCGTCCGCGCATTCCTTGCCGCGACGCCGCTCCTGGTCTATGCCGGCGATGGACCGCGTGTTCGGAGACCGGGCCTGCTGCGCGCCGGCTACGATTGGATGATGCGCCAGGCGGCGGCGCCGGGGGCCGAACGGGCACTCGCGACCATCGCCTTCCTCGAGAGCTCGGTCTTCCCGATCCCGCCGGACGTCATGCTGATCCCGATGGTGCTCGCCCGCCCCGGGCGCGCCTGGCGGATCGTGCTGATCGCGACCGTCGCCTCGGTCCTGGGTGGCATCGTCGGCTATCTCATCGGCTATTTCCTCTACGAGACGGTCGGGCTCTGGGTGATCGAACTTTACGGTCTCGCCGAGAGGGCCGAGGCGTTCCGCCGCGGCTACGAGGAGTGGGGACTCCTGATCGTGCTCGTCGCCGGCTTCAGCCCCCTGCCCTACAAGGTGATCACGATCGCCAGCGGGGCCGCGGCGTTCGATCCCCTGGTCTTCACCTTGGCCTCGATCGCCTCGCGCGGCGCCCGGTTCCTCCTGGTCGCCGTGCTGCTCCGCTTGTTCGGCTCGACGATCCGCGGCTTCATCGAGGCCCGTCTCGGGCTCCTGACCGGCGCGTTCGCGGTTCTCCTGGTGCTCGGCTTCCTGGCGTTGCGCTATCTCTGATGGAAGCCCGACAGGAGCGGATGGAGCGAACGTGTCGGCGACCGTAAGGACCCTCGCAGGGATCGGACCGTCTCCCGAGAGAGGCGGCCTCGCACTCGTGACGCTCGCCGCGGCGGGTGCCCTCGCGACCGCCTTCGGGCTCGAGCATCTGGGCGGCTACGCGCCCTGCTCGCTGTGCATCCTCGAGCGCTGGCCCTGGGCCCTCGCGCTCGCCGCGGGCATTCTCGGCCTCGCCGCGGGGCGGCCAAGACCGGCGCTGCTCGCGGTGGCCGTCCTGCTCGCCGGCAACGCCCTCCTGTCGCTCTACCATGTCGGCGTCGAGGCCGGCTGGTTCGCCGTGCCCGGAACCTGTGCCGCCGGCGGCGGTGCCACGACGATCGAGGAGCTGCGCGCCCAGCTGCTGGCGGCGCGGCCGACCTGCGACCGCGTCGCGCTCGAGGTGATGGGCGTCTCGCTCGCCGGCTGGAACGGCCTCGCCGCGGCGGCCGCGGCTTCGGTCGCCCTCTGGGCGGCGCTCGCGAGGCCGGCCCGCCTCAACAGCTGAACAGCACGGCGTCGCGGGCGTGCTGCAGCACGTGCCGGGTGGCACCGCCGAGCACGAGCTGCCGCAGCCGCGAGTGGCCGTAGACGCCCATGACCAGGAGGTCGGCGCCGAACGCCTGCATCCGCCCGAGCAGCGCGGCGCCGACGTCGGCGGTCTCGGCGAGGCGCCGGCCCGCGGCCGCCACGCCGTGCCGCTCCAGGAGAGCCAGGGCGCCGTCGAGGCTGTCCGCGCCCGACTCGCCGATCGTCACCACCTCGACCGCGAGTGCCGCCTGCAGGAACGGCAGCGCGTCCTTGAGGGCCCGGGCCGCCTCCCGGCGGCCGTTCCACCCCACCAGCACGCGACGGCCGAGCTCGGCCGGGAAGCCCTCGGGTGGGACCAGGAGCACCGGGCCGCCGGCACCCAGGGCCGCCTGCTCGATCGGCTGCAGGGCGAGCGCGTCGATCCCCCGTGCCTCGACGCGCGGCCCGATGGTGAGGTCGGCGGTGCGGGCGACCTGCGCGAGGCACTCGCCCGGATCGCCCTCGAGGTGCCGCCAGAGGGCCCCGGAAGCCGGCTCGCAGACCCGCTGGAAGCTCGCTTCCAGCCGCGCGGCCACGGCCTTGGCGGCCTCGCGCTGCGCCTCGATGATCTCGGGCCCGACATAAGCAGCGCCCTCGCCGTAGCCGACCGGCACGATCGGCGGCGGGGTCACGTGCAGAGCGACGAGCCGGGCACCCATCCGTCGCCCGAGCTCGAGGGCGGCGCGCAGACGCGCCTCGTTGCCCTGATCGTCGGCGAGTTGAAGCAGGATCGTGCGATAGGTCATGGCCCGACTGGTCCCCCGCGTGGCGCCCGAGACGCCGATCGGCGCTCAGCGTAGCAGCCGCCAGCCGGTGGCGATACGGGCGCCGGTCGTCAGCCAGCACATGGCCGAGAACACCCAGGCGAGGATCGGGAAGGCGGCGGGGAGGAGGCAGGCCAGGGCGAGGAAGGCGATCGTCTCGCTGCCTTCGGTCAGCCCACCCAGATAGTAGAGCGACTTCTTGCCGCGCGCCTCGGTCACGAGTCCGCGGCGGCCGGCCATGATCGCGAAGGCGAGGAACGAGCTGCCGGTGCCCATGAAGGCGCACAGGAGCCAGGCGGCGGCGAGCGCGTTCGCCGCCGGATCGAGCAGGGCGAAGCCACACACCATGGCGGCGTAGACGATGAAGTCGAAGACGATGTCGAGGAAGCCGCCGCGGTCGGTCAGCCCGGTGTGGCGGGCGATCGCACCGTCGAGCCCGTCGGCCAGCCGGTTGAGGAGGAAGAGCGCGAGGCCGAGCGTGGGCGCGCCGAGCGCCACCGCCGCGGCGGCGAGGAGCCCGAGCGCGAAGCCGGCGACGCTGACCGCGTCCGCGCCCACCCCCATGCCGCCGAGCCTGCGGCCGAGCCGGCCGAGCGGCGGGTCGATCAGCCGGCGCGCCGCGGCATCCAGCATGGCGATCGTCGGGTCGTGCGTCCGCTCTCAGGAGCGACCCTGTCGCGGCTCGAAGGGTACGATCCGGTCCTTGGGCGGGGCTCCCCCGGCGGGCGAGGCGGAGGGCGGAGGGGTGGCCGGCTCGGGGGCGGCCGCGGCGGCCGCCGTGACCTCGCCGGTGATCGCCTCCTCGCGCCGCATGCGCGCCGCCACGACGACGCTCGCCGGGATCGAGGCGAGGTAGGCGAGCGCCACGATCGAGAGGGTCAGCCAGGGCTCGGTCACGAGGAAGGCCATGACGAGCCCGGCGATCGCCAGGGTGGGGACGATCTGGTCGGGCTCGAGCCGCAGCTTCTTGGCCGAGAAGGTCGGCACGCGGCTGACCATGAGCACGGCGACCAGCACCAGGGTCGCGGCGTTCAGGCCGGCGCTCCGCGACCAGCCCTGGCCGAACGCGAACCAGGTGATCATCGGCGTGAGGGCGAGCCCCGCCGCGGCCGGCGCCGGCACGCCCGTGAAGAAGTGCTGCGACCAGCGCGGGCGCTGCGGGTCGTCGATCTCGGTGTTGAAGCGGGCGAGGCGCAGCGCGCAGCAGACCGCGAACAGCATGGCGATCGCCCAGCCGATGCCGCGGATCGGCTGCAGCGCCCAGTAGTAGACGATCACCGCCGGGGCCACACCGAAGTTGAAGAAGTCGGCGAGGCTGTCGAGTTCGGCGCCGATCCTGCTCTGGATGTTCAAGAGCCGCGCCGCGCGCCCGTCGAGCCCGTCCAGCACGCCCGCCGCCACGATCAGGGCGACCGCCAGGTCGTAGCGCCCGTCGAGCCCGTAGCGCAGCGCCGTCATGCCGGCGCACAGGCTCAGGATGGTGAACAGGTTCGGCACCATGTGCAGCAGCGGACGCCGCGTCCGCTGCCGCTGCCGACGTCGGCTGCGCAGCATCATGCCACCCGTCCCCGCCCGGGCGCGCGCCGACCGTCGAGGTCGGCGAGCACCGTCTCGCCGGCGATCGTGCGCTGGCCGGGCAGGACCAGCGGCACCGTGCCCTCCGGCAGGTACACATCGCAGCGGCTGCCGAAGCGAATCAAGCCCACGCGATCACCGGCCCCCAACACCGTTCCCGGCCCGACGAACGGCACGATGCGCCGCGCCACCAGCCCGGCGATCTGCACGAGCCCGACGCGCGCGCCCGTCTCCCCCTCGATCAGCCAGGACAGCCGCTCGTTCTCGTCCGAGGCCTTGTCGAACGAGGCGTTGAGGAAGCGGCCCGGATGGTGCGTGCGGGCGAGCACCCGGCCGGCCAGCGGTGTGCGGTTCACGTGCACGTCGAAGACGTTCATGAAGATGCCGACGCAGGGCCGCGGCGCCTCGCCCAGGCCGAGCTCGGGCGGCGGCCGGCGCGGCGTCACCGCCACCACCCGGCCGTCGGCCGGGCTCACCACGAGGCCGGGCGCGTCGGGCGTGACCCGGGCGGGATCGCGGAAGAACCAGGCGCACCAGGCAGCGAGCGCGAGGCCGGGCCAGACGAGCGGCCGCCAGAGCAGCGCCAGCAGCAGCGCCAGCAGCAGGAAGGCCGCGACGAACCGCCAGCCGTCGCGGTGGATCGGCGCCAGGAGGCCCGGCTGCGCCCCCGGCTCGGCCACCCTCTCCTCAGCCCTCGCCATCGCCCGGGCCCGCCTCCTCCCTGAGGAACACACCGTCCATCTGCAGCTCGCGGCCGCTCCCCGGGTCGACATAGCCCGGCAGGAACAGCCAGGGAACGTAGCCGAGTGCCGCGACCCGGTCGACCATCCGCCGCCAGTCGGTCTCGCCGACATAGAGCGGCACCAGGGCCAGTTCGAGCTGCAGCCCCACGATCGCCGGCAAGAGGCCGGTCAGGCCGTCGAGCGCGGCGTCCTCCGAGCCCTGCAGGTCGAGCTTGACGAACAGGCGGCGGGCCCGGCCGTCCCGCAGCTCCGGCAGCTCGTCCAGGCGGCAGGTCGGCACCTCGATCGTGCGGACCGGCCGCGAGCCGGGCGAGAGCCGGTCGAGCCGGGCGCTGCGCGGCAGGAGCGAGCTCATGTCGCTCTCCGCCGAGACCTCGAGCCGGGCGCGCCCGGAGGTGGCGGCGAGGGCGACCGCCGGGCCGATCCGCCAGGCCGGGTCGCCGGCCGCCCGGTGCCGCAGGCGGGCGTGCAGCTCCGGGATCGGCTCGATCGACAGCACCGGTCCGCGCCAGCCCTCGGCGCGCAGCAGCCGGACGTACTGGCCCTCGTTGGCGCCGCCGTCGACCACGAGCTCGACCGCGCGGCGCTCGAGCAGGTTGACCAGCCGGCGGACCGGCGCGCGCGCCTTGCGCAGCGGCAACAGCTCGAAGCCCAGCGCGCGGGCCAGCCTCCTGACCGGGCTCACGGCCGCTCGACCAGGGCCAGCACCTCGACCGGCTCCTGCACCCCGCGCAGCGGGAAGCGGCCGAGCGGCTCCAGGAACTCGGCGCCGCAGGCGCAGCCGGCGGCGAACGGGCCCGACAGCAGCACCTCGCGGCCGAGCTCCTTGGCGAGCTGCTGGAGCCGGGCGGCGACGTTGACTGCCGGGCCGATGACCGTGAAGTCGAGCCGGGTCGGCGTGCCGATGTTGCCGTACATCACGTCGCCCACGTGCAGGGCGAGGCCGAATCCGAGGGGTGCCGCGCCCTGCTCCAGCCGGCTGCGGTTGAGCGCGCGCATGCCGCTGCGCGCCTCGCTCGCCGCCTGCAGCGCCCGGAAGCAGGCCGCCTCGCCCGCGAGCGGGAAGATCGCGAGCATGCCGTCGCCGGTGAACTTCAGGATCTCGCCGCCCTGCGCATCCACCGGCCCGCCCATCACCTCGAAGAAGCGGTTGAGGATCTCCAGGACCTCGTCGCGCGGCCGGGTCTCGGAGAGGCTCGTGAACTCGCGCAGGTCGCACTGCCAGATCGCAGCGCGGACGGTGAGGCCACTGCCGCGGCGGATCTCGCCCGCGAGGATGCGCTCGCCGGCGTGCCGCCCGACATAGGTGTCGAGGAGGGTGCGCGCGATCCGCCGGTTGAGGCGGATCTCGATCGCCATGGCGAGCAACGGCAGGATCTCGCCGAGCGCCACGAGATCCTCGGATCGGAAGCCGCCGGGCCGCGCCGTGGCCCAGGTGCAGGCGTGTCGCGTGCCGTCGGTGAAGGACATCGGCAGGGCGACGTAGTCGGTCAGGCCCTGGGCACGGAGTTCGGCGTAGATCGGGAACTCGCCGGGCGCCGGGGTCTCGAGGTCGAGCCGCTGGTGGATCGCCTCCGCCCCCTCGAACAGCGCCCTGACCGGGCTGTTGAGATAGCCCGGATCGACCGACAGCCCGTGGCCGAAGAGGGTCAGCTCGCCCCGCTCCATGCCCGGCCGCCAGAGCAGCCGGGCACCGTAGAACTGGGGGTGCAGGGTGCGCAGCTGGAGGGTGACGCGGGCGAGCGGCAGCCCGTCCTCGAGCAGCCGTGCCCCGACGCCCGCGAGCAAGACGTCGATCAGCCGCTCGCGGTGGCTCTCCCGGGCCAGCCAGTCGAGCGTGCGCAGCCGGACGGCCGGCCAGGAGCCCGCGGGTCCGCTCATGCCCGGCCGGCCTCGAGCTCGGCCAGTCGCAGCGACACGTGCGTCAGACGCTGCGTGGTGTGGTGCAGGCGGGAGGCCAGCTCGTGCATGATCTCCACGGCCACCTGGGGGAACTGGGTCACCAGGTTGAAGAAGCCGTCCTTGGCGATTCGCAGCGTGTGCAGGGGCGTCGCCGCCACGACCGTGGCGGTGCGCGGCACGTCGCACAGGATGGCGATCTCGCCCACGATGTCGTTCTTGCCGAGCGAGGCCACCTTGATCCGGCCTTTGGGCGTGTCGACGAGCACGTCGGCGGTGCCCTCGAGCAGGATGTAGGCGGCGTCGCCCGGCTCGCCCTGGCGGCAGACCACGTCGCCCGCATCGTACTCGATGTGCTCGCTCGTGAACGCCAGGAGCTTGAGCCGGGCCGGCTCGATCTTGGCGAACAGCGGGATGGCGCGGAGCGCGTCGACGTCGCGTTGCAGGGTCATGGGCCGGTCCTCCGCCGTCAGCTCGCCGGGGCCGCGGCGATCGGCTCGCGCACCAGCGCCGCAGCGCCGACGCCGTCCGCGACCACCCGCCCGCCCTCGATCACGATGACCCGGTCGAGCCGCCGCGCCCAGTCCTGGTCCTGGGTCGACCAGATGACCGAGCTCGGCCGGAACGCCTCGATCAGCGCGTCGCGCACGAGCGACTGCTCGGCCACGTCGAGCGCCTGGACCGGCTCGTGCAGGAGCACGAGCTCGGGTCGCCGCAGCACCTCGCGGGCGATCGCGAGCTTCTGGCGCTGCGCCAGGGTGAGGCGGGCGCCGCCGATGCCGCACTCGGTCAGCAGGCCGATCTCGACCACCGCCTCGCGCAGACCGTGCTGGTCGACGACCTCGCCCAGGAGGGCCGCGACCTTCTGCGCCGCCTGCGCCTGGCCGTAGGCGATCTTGCCGAACAGGATGTTCTCCTGGATCGAGGCGGCCGGGTTGGTGTGCTCGGGCTCGAAGAAGGCGACCGCACCCAGAAGGCCCGCCGGCAGGCCGTCGCGGAACAGCCGCCGCGCCTCGAGCACGCGCGCCTGCAGCGCCTCGTCGACCAGCCCCAGCCGATGGCGCGCGACGATCAGCTTGAACGGCAGGTCGAGGAGCCGGTCGCGGTCGGCGGCGGACAGCCGAGCGAGCGAATCCAGCGTGGCGCGGCCGAGGATCGCCTTGAACTCCGGCAGGTCCTCGGGCGCGATGAAGCTGAACTGGCGGAAGTACTCGTGGTCGGCCGGCAGGTCGGCGAACAGCTCGACCATCGTCTGCGCCAGGCGCCAGCCGACCCGCTGCAGCTCGGCCACGAGGCCGGTGCGCTCCAGCACCGAGCGGACATAGGGGTGGGCGGCGAGGTGCTCGAGGTCGAACACACTGCCGACCGGCATGCCGAACAGCAGGTTCTCGGCGAGCGTGGCGTTGCCGTTGTAGCGCTCGGGATCGAACGGCTCGACCAGCCGGGCGAGCCGCTCGTCCGAGACGAGCCGCTCGTGCATCGTGCGCCGGGCGGCCAGGAGCCGCGGGCCGAGCTCGGCGCGGGACGGTGGCAGGACTCCCTTGAGGCCGAGGAGGTAGACGTCCTCGGTCAAGCGCGCGACCTCGAGCGCCGCGATCATGGCCGGCAGCCGCTCCTCCGGTGCGTGCACGCCGGCCGCCTCCCAGTCGACCCACTCGGCGTCGAGCTCGTCGGTGGTGTTGCCCGAGGCGACCGCCTCGCGCCGGTCGCGCTGGCGGCGGGCGCACTCCTCGGGCGGGGGCTCGGCCGGGCGCAGCGGCCGGTGCACGAGGCCGTAGACGAGATTGTCGCGGATCGTGCCGGCGATCAGTCCCGGTTGGCTGCCCAGATGCGCGATCCGCCGGCCGATCACCGATTCGGGCAGCTCGTGCAGCACCCGATCGTTGACCAGGACGCGGCCGCTGGTCGGCGCGAGCAGGCCGGCCAGGACCAGGGTCAGCTCCTCGCGGCCGCCGCCGACCGGGCCGACCAGCGCCACGGTCGAGGGCAGGGGGATGGTCAGCTCGATGCCGTCGAGCAGCGGTTCGCCGCCCTCCTCGACCAGCGAGACCCCGGCCGCCCGCAGCGTGCCGGTGAGCGGCCCGATCTCCGGCGGCTCACCGGTCAACAGCTCGACCGGCTTCAGGCCGGGCGGGGCGAACTGGGCCACCGTCTGCTCGTACTTGATGCGCACGTCGTACAGGGTCTGATAGTAGGTCAAGAGCTCCTTCCACGGCGAGGACAGGTCCTTGTGCGCGCCGACCACGGCCACGAGCGCACCCAGCGTGATGTCACCGTGGATCACCAGCCAGCCACCGATCGAGAAGAAGAAGAAGGGCCCGAGCTGGGCGATGAAGTTGTTGAGGAACTTGATGAGGAACTTCTTCTTGTAGATCGCGAAGCGGATCCAGAACACCGTGCCGAGCTGCTCGGCGAAGCGGGCGAGCTCGTAGCGAGCGGTATCATGGGCGTGGATCTCGCGGATCACCGTGCAGGTCTCGCTGATCCGCTCGGCGTTGCGGCGGACCTGGCGGACGCGCTGCTTGGCGAGCTGGTTGACCTGCCGCTGGAGGCGCGGGATCAGCCAGATCTGCAGCGGGTAGAGGGCGATCGCGGCGAGCCCGAGCACCGGATCCTGCATGAACATGAAGGTCAGGATGGTGAGCAGCGTGCCGCCCTGGAACGCCGGCACCGAGAGGGCGTCGCCGACGAAGCCGCCGAGCGCCTCGGTCTCGGCGTTGATCATCTGCACGAGCTCGCCCTGGCTGACCTTGCGGAAGTGCGGCAGGGGGAAGCGCAGCACGTGCTCGTAGAGCTGGTAGCGCAGCCGGCGCAGCATGCGCTCGGCGACGATCCCGGCATAGACGTTCAGGACGTACTTGAGGCCCCCGCCGATCAGCACGAGCAGCAGGAACAGTCCGCACAGCGCGAAGAGGTAGGTCGTCCGCTCGAGGTCCCACCCGAGCAGGATCCAGGGGCCGTCCGGATCGCCGAGGGCCCGGTTGATGATCATCTTGGGCAGCTCGAGCGAGTAGTAGAGCGGCGGGAAGGACAGAAGGGTCATGGCGAGGATGGCGAGCTGCTGCCGCCAGCTGTATTTGCGGATGAAGGCGAAGATCGACTGTTCCATGAGGCCCGTCGGGATCGGCGCTTCGGCGAGCTTAGAGGAAGCCGGGCGACGGCGCAAAAGGCGCGGCCGGTCAGGCCGCACCGGCCGGGCGGGGCGGGTCGAGCGGCAGCCGCAGCCGCGCCCGCAGCCCGCCCTCGGGGCGGTTCTCGAGGGTGATCTCGCCGCCGTGGCCACGGGCGATGCCGCGCGCGATCGACAGCCCGAGCCCGACCCCGCCGGTCTCGCTCGAGCGCGAGGCCTCGAGCCGCACGAACGGCTCGAACACGTCCTCGAGCCGGTCGGCGGGGATCCCCGGCCCGTCGTCGTCGACGGTGACCACCGCCTCGCTCCCCTCGCGGGCGAGGCGGACCCGGGTGCCACCGCCATAGGCGACGGCGTTCTCGACCAGGTTGCGCACCGCGCGCTTGAGCGCCGCCGGACGGACCCGCGCCACGAGCCGCTCGCCCTCGAGCAGGCGGGCGTCGCGGCCGAGCTCGGCCAGATCGTCGACCACCCCCTCGACCAGCGCCCGGAGGTCGACCTCGCGCACCGGCTCGGCCTGCGCCTCGTCGCGGGCGAAGGCGAGGGTCGCCTCGACCATGCGCTGCATCTCGTCGAGCGTGGCGGTGATCCGCTCGCGCGCCTCGGCGTCGTCGAGCAGCTCGGCGCGCAGGCGCAGGCTCGTGATCGGGGTCCGCAGATCGTGGCCGAGCGCCGCGAGCAGGCGGGTGCGGTCGGCGATGAAGCGGGCCAGCCGCTCCTGCATGCGGTTGAAGGCGGCGATCGCCCGGCGGACCTCCTCGGGGCCCTGCTCGGCGAGCGCCGCCCCGGGCTCGCCGCGGCCGAGCCGCTCGGAGGCTGCGGCCAGGGCCGCGAGCGGTCGGGTGGCGCGGCGCGTGCCGACCAGCACGGCGAGCACGAGCAGCCCGGCCAGCAGCAGCAGCATGACGCCATAGGGCCGGGCGAAGCCCGGGACCGGGGCCGGCAGCCCGCCCCGGGCGTTGAGCCAGCGCCCGTCGGGGAGGGCGATCGCGCCCGCGGCCCCGAGGCGGGGCCGCCGCCAGGGCCGCTCGCCCTCCTCCTCGTCGTCGCCGGCGAACCAGGCCCGCTCGCGGGCGAGCGGCTCGACGAGCACGCCCCTCGCCTGCGGCCCGAGCTCGCGGGCGAGCCGGCGGGCGAGCGGGTGGCGGCCGGCGCGCGGCGTCTCGGCGACCGAGGGGGCCGCATCGACGGTGAGCTGGAGCGGCCGTCCGGCCAGCGCCGCCACGACCGCGGCGTGGCTCGCGGGCGGGGTCGCGGCCAGCACCCGCACCACCGGCACGAGCTGCTCGACCACCCGCTCGCCGCGGATCCGCTCGAACACCGCCCGCCGCTCGTCGGCGAAGATCAAGAGCGCGATCGCCTGGGCGCTCAGCACGGCGAGCAGCACGAGCGCCACCAGCCGGCCGCCGAGCGTGCGCGGCCAGAGGCGGATCATGCCCGGCTCACCTCGGCCTCGAGGCTGTAGCCGCCGCCCCAATGCGTGCGGATCAGCTCGGGCTTCCTGGGGTCGCGCTCGATCTTGCGCCGCAGCCTGAGCACCTGGTTGTCGATCGCCCGGTCGAAGGGCGCCGCCTCGCGGCCGCGGGTCAGATCGAGCAGCTGGTCGCGCGAGAGCACGAGGCGCGGATGGTCGAGGAAGGCCGAGAGGAGGAGGAACTCGCCGGTCGACAGCGGCACCGCCACCCCGTCCGGGCCGACCAGCTCGCGGCGGCCGACCTCGAGGGTCCAGCGGTCGAAGCGCAGCCGCTCGCCCTGCGGCCGGCCGCGGCGCGGCGGCAGCGCCTGGGCGCGGCGCAGCACGGCCTTGATGCGGGCCAACAGCTCGCGCGGGCTGAACGGCTTGGTCACGTAGTCGTCGGCGCCCATCTCCAGGCCGACGATGCGGTCGGTCTCCTCGGCGAGCGCGGTGAGCAGCACGATCGGCACGTCGCCCTGGGCGCGCAGCTGGCGGCAGAGCGAGAGCCCGTCCTCGCCGGGCATCATGACGTCGAGCACCACGAGGTCGACCGCACCCGCCTGCAGCACGCGGCGCGCGGCCTGGGCGCTCTCCGCGGCGCTCACCCGGAAGCCGTGCCTGGCGAGATAGCGGGCCAGCGGCTCGCGGATGTCGCGATGGTCGTCGACCACGAGCAGGTGCGGTGTGCTCTCCATGGCGCCCTCACTCTGCGGGCCCGCGCCGCGCGACGCACGGGGCGGACTGTAACAGCCTGTCGCGGCGGCCGGCGGCCGGGATCGACCGCGACCCGGGGCGGCCGGCCTCGACAGACGGGTGCGACAGGCGGATGGTGCAAGGTCGGCGGGAACACCACCAGGAGGAACCCCGATGTCCGAGACCGCCCCGAACGGCGCGCCGCGTCCGCAGCGCCGCCACGGCCGCACCCTCGTCCTGCTCGCCGCCGGCACGGCGGTCGTGGCCGGGCTCGCCTGGGCCGGCAGCGGGCTCGCCGACGCCTGGCCGGGCGGCGGCTTCGGCCCGATGGGCCGCGGCCCCGGCATGATGGGCACGATGATGCTCGACCAGCTCGACGCCGACGGCGACGGCAAGGTCAGCCGTGCCGAGGTCGACGCGTTCCGCAAGGCGCGCCTCGAGAGCGCCGACAAGAGCCGCGACGGCAGGCTCGACCAGGCCGAGTTCGAGACGCTCTGGCTCGAGGTGACCCGGCCGATGCGGATCCGTGCCTTCCAGTTCCTCGACGCCGACGGCGACGGGATCGTCACGGCGGCCGAGCTCGAGCGGCCGATGAACCGGATGTTCGCCCGCATGGACCGCGACGGCGACGGCTTCCTCACGCCCATGACCGCGGCCGACCGGGAGCGGATGCGCGAACGGATGCGCGAGGAGCGCCGCGAGCGCGGCCCGCGCCACGACTGAGACGAGGCGACCGGGGCCGGTCGCGGCCGGCTCCGGTCAACTCGCCGCGTTGCGGCGGTGCGGCCCGGGCCTATCGTGGAGCCGTCGCCCACGGGGAGGGACGGGCCATGAGCATGTACCGGGCCATCTGGGAGCGCAGCCTCGCCCATCCCGAGGAGTTCTGGGCGGAGGCGGCCGAGGCCCTGGACTGGGAGCGGCGCTGGGACCGCGTGCTCGACGCCTCGAGACCGCCCTTCTACCGCTGGTTCGCGGGCGGCCTCCTCAACACCTGCTGGAACGCGGTCGACCGGCACGTCGCCGCCGGCCGCGGCAGCCAGAAGGCCATCATCCACGACAGCCCGGTCTCGGGCACGATCCGCTCGCTCACCTACGCCCAGCTCCAGGACGAGGTCGCGCGCTGCGCCGGTGCGCTCGTCCGCCTGGGCGTGCGCAAGGGCGACCGGGTCATCGTCTACATGCCGATGGTGCCCGAGGCGCTCGTCGCCATGCTCGCCTGCGCGCGGATCGGCGCGATCCACTCGGTGGTGTTCGGCGGCTTCGCCAGCCACGAACTCGCCAAGCGCATCGACGACGCCAAGCCGGTGCTCGTGCTGTCCGCCTCCTGCGGCATCGAGCCCGGCCGGACCGTGGCCTACAAGCCCCTGCTCGACGCCGCGATCGAGCAGTCGGCGCACAAGCCGCGCCACTGCGTGGTCCTGCAGCGGCCGCAGCTCCCGGCCACGCTCGTGCCCGGGCGCGACCTCGACTGGCAGGAGGCGATGGCCGGGGCGCACCCGGTCGACTGCGTGCCGGTGGCGGCCACCGACCCGCTCTACATCCTCTACACCTCGGGCACGACCGGCCAGCCGAAGGGGGTGGTCCGCGACCATGGCGGTCACGCCGTGGCGCTCGCCTGGAGCATGCGCAACATCTACGCGGTGCAGCCGGGCGAGGTCTACTGGGCGGCCTCGGACGTCGGCTGGGTCGTCGGCCACAGCTACATCTGCTACGGGCCGCTCCTGAACGGGAACACCACCGTGGTCTACGAGGGCAAGCCCGTGGGCACGCCCGATGCGGGCGCCTTCTGGCGGGTCATCGCCGAGCACGACGTCAAGGTGCTGTTCACCGCGCCCACGGCGTTCCGCGCGATCCGCAAGGAGGACCCGGAAGGCGCGCATCTCAAGCGCTACGACCTGTCGCGCTTCCGGGCGCTGTTCCTGGCCGGCGAGCGCTGCGACCCGGACACGCTCCTGTGGGCCGAGGCGCAGCTCGGCGTGCCGGTGATCGACCACTGGTGGCAGACCGAGACCGGCTGGGCGATCGCCGCCAACCCGCTCGGCATCGAGAAGCTGCCGGTCAAGCCCGGCTCGCCGACCGTGCCGATGCCGGGCTACGACGTGCGCATCCTCGACGAGGAGGGTCGCGGGGTGCCGGACGGCAGGCTCGGTGCGATCTGCATCAGGCTGCCCCTGCCGCCGGCCTGCCTGCCGACCCTCTGGAACGCCGACGAGCGCTACGTGCAGGGCTATCTGAGCCGCTATCCCGGCCACTACCTGACCGGCGACGCCGGCTTCAGGGACGCCGACGGCTACGTCTTCATCATGAGCCGCATCGACGACGTCATCAACGTCGCCGGTCACCGGCTCTCGACGGGGGCCATGGAGGAGGTCCTCGCGAGCCACAAGGACGTGGCCGAGTGCGCGGTGATCGGCGTGGCCGACGAGCTCAAGGGCGAGCTGCCGCTGGGCTTGGTGGTCCTCAAGGCCGGGGTCGAGCGGCCGGCCGAACGGATCGAGCAGGAGCTCGTGGCCAAGGTCCGCGAGGAGATCGGGCCGGTCGCGGCCTTCAAGCTCGTCACCGTGGTCAAGCGGCTGCCCAAGACCCGCTCGGGCAAGATCCTGCGCGGCACGATGAAGAAGATCGCCGACGGCCAGCCCTGGACGATGCCGGCCACGATCGACGATCCGGCGATCCTCGACGAGATCGGCGCGGCGCTCGGCCGGCTCGGCTATCCGCGCGCCGCCGGCCGCTGACCGGCCTCCCTGCCGGCGCCCCGCCGCCTGCGACGACCTGCCGCGCCATCGGCGCAGGGGCGGCATGCGCCTTGCGCAATGCGTCACTTCCGGCATGGTCGAACCGTCGAACGGTTCCAGTTCCAGGGAGGCACCAAGCCAGGCTGCAAGCGTCTGGTCGATGTCGGCCGTCGCCAGTTCCTGCGCGGCGGGGGGTAGCGTTGCGGTGGGCGCGGCGGCCGCGGCCGTGGGCGCCGGCAAGGCCGAGGCGGCGGGCGCGGCGCTGGCGCGCGCCAACTACCCGAGCAGCCGGCTCGCCAACCTCGAGGACCTCAGGGTCGACGAGCCCAGGGACGTCGCCTACCCCGACGCGGACGCGCCGGGCGTGCTCCTGAAGCTCGGCAAGCGGGTGCCCGGCGGGGTCGGCCCGGACGGCGACGTGGTCGGCTTCAGCACCGTCTGCCCGCACAAGGGCTTCCCCCTGTTCTACCGCAAGGACGACCGGACGTTGAACTGCCCGGGCCACTACTCGCGCTTCGACTGCGAGGCCGGCGGCCAGCAGATCTGGGGTCAGGCGACCCAGAACCTGCTTCAGTACATCCTCCGGGTGGACGCCAACGGCGACATCGACGCCGAGGGCGTCGACGAGCTGCTCGACGGCCGTCTGAGCAACGTGCTCTGAGGGGGAGGACCGTCCATGGCGTTCAAGCGCAACGTCGACCGCCTCCCGATCATCCCGAAGGATGCCAAGGAGCACACGGCGGTCTGCCACTTCTGCATCGTCGGCTGCGGCTACAAGGCCTACACCTGGGACGTGAACCGTCAGGGCGGCACGGCCCCGGGCGAGAACAAGTTCGGCGTCGACCTGTCGAAGCAGCAGGCGGCCGAGACGCCGGCCTGGTACGGCCCGTCGATGTACAACATCGTCAAGCAGAACGGTAAGGACGTCCACCTCGTCATCAAGCCCGACCCGGCCTGCGAGGTGAACTCGGGGCTCGGCTCGATCCGCGGCGCGCGGCTCGCCGAGCTGGCCTACAGCCGGGTCACCCAGACCCAGCAGCAGCGGCTGACCGACCCGATGGTCTGGCGCTTCGGCCAGATGCAGCCGACCTCCTGGGACGACGCGCTCGACCTCGTCGCCCGGGTCACCGCCGCGGTGATCAAGGAGCAGGGCGAGGACGGCCTGATCGTCTCGGCCTACGACCATGGCGGCGCGGGTGGCGGCTACGAGAACACCTGGGGCACCGGCAAGCTCTACTTCGGTACCATGAAGATCCGGAACATCCGCATCCACAACCGGCCGGCCTACAATTCCGAGGTGCACGCGACCCGCGACATGGGCGTGGGCGAGCTCAACAATTGCTACGAGGACGCCGAACTGGCGGACACGATCGTGGCGATCGGCACCAATGCCCTGGAGACCCAGACCAACTACTTCCTCAACCACTGGATCCCGAACCTGCGCGGCGCCACGCTCGACAAGAAGCAGCGGCTGCTGCCCGGCGAGCCGCACGAGAAGGGCCGCATCATCATCGTCGACCCGCGCCGCACGGTCACCGTCTCGGCCTGCGAGGCCGAGGCCGGCAAGGACAACGTGCTGCACCTGGCGCTCAAGTCGGGCACGGATCTGGCGCCGTTCAACGCCATCTTCACCTACATCGCCGAGAAGGGCTGGGTCGACAGGGAGTTCATCGAGAAGAGCACGCTCCGTGCCGCCGCGGCGCGGCCGCCCCTGTTCCCGGCGCGCGGTGCGGGCGAGGACAAGCCCGGCCATCTGACGAGCTTCGAGGCGGCGGTCGAGGGCTGCCGCACGACCATCCAGCAGGCCGCCGAGATCACCGGGCTGGCGCCCGCCGACATCGTCAAGGCGGCCGAGTGGATCGCGATGCCCAAGGCCGGCGGCAAGCGTCGGCGGACGATGTTCGGCTACGAGAAGCGGATCATCTGGGGCAACGACAACTACCGTACCAACGGTGCGATCGTGAACGTGGCCCTCGCCACCGGCAATGTCGGCCGGCCGGGCGGCGGCGTGGTGCGCCTGGGCGGCCACCAGGAGGGCTATGTGCGGCCTTCCGACGCCCATGTCGGGCGGCCGGCGGCCTATGTCGACCAGCTCCCGATCTCCGGCAAGGGCGGCGTCCACCACATCTGGGGCTGCGACCACTACAAGACCACGCTCAACGCGATGGCCTTCAAGCGCGCCTACGAGCGCCGCACCGACACGGTGAAGGACGCCATGCGCGCGGCACCCCAGGACCGCGAGGCGCAGGTCTTCGCCATCCTGCAGGCGATCCGGCAGGGCGGGCTGTTCGCCGTGAACGTCGACATCGTGCCGAGCGAGATCGGGCAGTCCTGCCACGTCTGGCTGCCGGCCGCGACCGCGGGCGAGATGAACCTCACCTCGATGAACGGCGAGCGGCGGATGCGCCTCACCGAGCGCTACATGGACCCGCCCGGCCAGGCGCTGCCCGACTGCCTGATCGCCGCGCGCATCGCCAACCACCTGGAGCGCGTCTTCCGCGAGGCCGGCGACACCGCCCAGGCCGACAAGTTCAAGGGCTTCGACTGGAAGACCGAGGAGGACGCCTTCATGGACGGCTACCACCGGAACGCGCCCGGTGGCCAGCACGTCACCTACGAGCGGCTGCGGGCCATGGGCACGAACGGCTTCCTCGAGCCCGCGACCGGCTTCGAGGGCGGCAGGATCGTCGGCACCAAGCGGCTCCACGCCGACGGGGTGTTCTCGACGGCCGACGGCAAGGCGCGCTTCATGGACGCCCCCTGGCGCGGCCTGCAGGCGCCCGGCGAGGCGGAGCAGCAGGCGCGCTTCCCGTTCCTGATCAACAACGGGCGGACCAACCACGTCTGGCAGAGCGCCTATCTCGACCGCGACAGCGACCTGCTCCAGGACCGCTGGCCCTACCCGTTCATCGAGATGAACCCGGCCGACATGGCCGAGCTCGGCCTGCAGCCGGGCGATCTGGTCGAGGTGGTCAACGACGCGGGCGCCACCCAGGCGATGGCCTACCCGACCCCCACGGCCAGGCCGCGCGAGACGTTCATGCTCTTCGGCTACGCGACCGGCGTGCAGGGCAACGTCGTCAACGCCGGCGTCGACGAGCTGGTGATCCCCGACTACAAGCAGACCTGGGCGAACATCCGCAAGCTGGCCTCGGCACCGGAGGGCGTCCGCCACCCCACGTTCAAGGACCAGCACTACCACTCCGCCTGAGCCGCCCTCGGCGAGCTCCGCGCGGTACGCTGTGGACGACGGCAGCCCGGACCCCGGGCTGCCCTCATCCTTGCGTCCCACTGCCGTGCCAACGAGGGATCGTCCGAGGAGCATCGAGATGGAGGCTCGCCTGGCAGTCGAGGCGCTCGCCGCGCTGGCCCAGGAAACCCGGCTCCGGGTCTTCCGGCTCCTGGTCGTCGCCGGGCCGAGCGGCCTGCCGGCGGGCGAGGTGGCGCAGGCGGCGGGAGTGCCGCCCTCGACCCTCTCCTTCCACCTGGTGCGGCTGGAGCGCGCCGGGCTGTTGCGGTCCTGGCGACGCGGCCGGCAGATCCTCTACGCCGCCGAGCTCGAGGCGATGCGCCGCCTGCTCGGCTTCCTCACGGCCGACTGCTGCAGCGGCCACCCCGAGATCTGCGGGGGGATCGTGCAGGCGGTCGAGGCCTGCGACTGCCCCGCGCCCCCGAGCCGCGAGGAGCGGGACGTCGCCCCGTGAGCGATCGAAGCTACAACGTCCTGTTCCTCTGCACCGGCAACTCGGCCCGCTCGATCCTGGCCGAGTGCGCGCTGCGGCGCTGGGGCCGGGGCCGCTTCCACGCCTTCTCGGCTGGCAGCCACCCCAAGGGCGTGGTCCACCCGATGACGATCGAGACGCTCCGCCGGCTGAACTACGACACGTCCGACCTCCGCTCGAAGAGCTGGGACGAGTTCGCGGCCCCGGGCGCGCCGCCGATCGACTTCGTCTTCACCGTCTGCGACTCGGCCGCTGCCGAGATCTGTCCGGTCCGGCCGGGCCAGCCCGTGACGGCGCACTGGGGAATCGAGGACCCGGTCGCCTTCGAGGGCCCGGAGGACAGGCGGCTGGCCTTCTTCCGGCGCGTCTACGGCTACCTCGAGAACCGCATCAAGATCTTCGTGAGCCTGCCGATCGCCTCCCTCGACCGCCTCGCCCTGCAGCGCCGGCTCGAGGAGATCGGCCGGGCCGTGCCCGAGCCCGAGCTGCCGGGCCGCGCGCCGTGAGCGTCGATCTGGCCCGGCGCGCCGCCGCCGAGCTCCTCGGCACCGGCACGCTCGTCGTCACCGTGGTGGGCTCGGGGATCATGGCCGAGCGGCTCGCGGGCGGGAACACCGCCCTGGCGCTGCTCGGCAACACGCTGCCCACGGGCGCCGTGCTGGTCGTGCTGATCACCGTCCTCGGCCCGATCTCGGGCGCCCATCTCAACCCGGCGGTGAGCCTCGTGCTCCGCCTACGCGGCGCGCTCGAGCCGGGCGACCTCGCCCCCTACCTCCTGGCGCAGGCGACCGGCGGCCTGCTCGGGACCCTCGTGGCGCAGCTGATGTTCGACCTGCCGCTCCTGCAGGTCGGCACCAGTGCGCGCACCGGCCTCGGCCAGTGGGCCGGCGAGGCGGTCGCCACCTTCGGCCTCGTGACCACGATCCTCGGCTGCCTGCGCTTCCGCCCCGAGGCGGTGCCGGTCGCGGTCGGCCTGTTCATCACCGCCGCCTACTGGTTCACGAGCTCGACCAGCTTCGCCAACCCGGCCGTGGCACTCGCCCGTGCCTTCACCGACAGCTTCGCCGGCATCCGCCCGGTCGACCTGCCGGGCTTCGTCGTGGCCCAGCTCCTGGGCGCCCTCGCCGCCACGGCGGTCATGGGCTGGCTGTTCGCCGAGCCCGTCCGCGGCAGCGCCCGCGACGGGATCGGCGAGCGGGCCTCCTGAGGCGGGCTCGGGAGCCGCGTGCGCCGAAGCGGTGTCGGACGCCGCCTCCGGCGTGGCGGCGGCCGGCTCGGGAGTCGCGTGCTCGGCAGCGCCCGCTGGCTTGCGCCGGCGCACCGGCCGCCGCTCGGCCAGCCAGAGCAGCCAGGTCGCCAGGCCCTCGGGTGAGGGAGGCGCCTCGCTGCGGCCGTCGAGGATGCGGCCGACGAGCCAGAGGAGCTGCGCCGGCGAGGTCTCGCGGTCGCCGAGATCGGGCCGGGCACGGCGCAGCCAGGACAGCTCGGCCTCGGCCGCGTCCTGGTCCTTGGCCAGCCGGCCGCGCAGCCGGGCGAGCGTGGCGAGCGGGCGGAGTGCGGCGTCGGTCGGCAGCTCCTTCGCCTCGGCCAGCGCGCGCGTCTCGAGCACCGCGAGCTGCTGCCGCCGCCAGCGCAGGAGCACGAGCTCGTCGACCGTGGCCCGCTCGGCCGGGTCGGCCGGGAGCGTGCGGGCGAACCAGGCCTCGTGCAGCGCCTCGAGGTCGGCGCGCTCGGCCGGGTCCAGGGCGCCGAGCGCCGGCCGGAGACCGGCGCGGGTGCCGGCGAGCGCCCGGCGGGCGCGGCGGGCGGTGCGCGCGAGTACCCGGCGCGCGGGGTCGGACTGGGGAGAAGGACGGACGGGCATGGTCTGCCTCCGCTGGTTGAGCGCCGCGTGTAGCAGATTTTTGTCAGTTTGTAAAGAATAAGATCTTAGAGAACGTCCGCCCGTCGGTGAGGCGGCGTCCGACGGCCGGCCGCGCCCACCGGCTCAGGCGACCGTCCGCTCGAAGAGCTCCGCGAGCTCGCCCTCCTCGAAGGCGGGCGGGGCGAGCGTCTCCTCGTGCAGCCGCCGCTTGCGCTCGAGCAGCGCATCCAGGTTGAGGTCGAAGGAGGGCCGGCCGTCGGGCAGGACCGCGAGCGGGAGGAGGATCTTGACCTCCCGTTCCTGGCCGATCCGCAGCACCCTTCCGTTGCACTGGTCCTCGACCGCGGGGTTCCACCAGCGCTCGAGGTGGATCACGTGGTTGGCGCGGGTGAGCGTGAGGCCGACCCCGCCCGCCCGCGGCGTCATCAGGAGAACGCCGAAGCCGCGGCCGCGCTGGAAGGCATCCACGATCCGCTGGCGCCGGCCGCCCGCGACCTCGCCCGAGATCACCTGGGGCGGCTCCGGCAACCGGTAGCGGCGCTGCAGGAGCCCCTGCAGGCGGGCGGCGAAGGCCAGATCGTCGAGGAAGAGGAGCGCCGCCTCGCCCGCCGCGGCGATCGCATCGAGTGCCTCGATCGCGAGGCCGAGCCGCGCCGAGCCGGCGAGGAGCGCCGCATCGTCCGGCTGGTCCGGCTCGGGGTGCAGGCTCAGGCTGCGCAGCCGGTGGAGCGTCTGGAGCATGGCACCGGGTGCCTCGGCGCTGCGCGCCCGGTCGATCGCGGCCCGGTAGGCGGCGAGCTGCGGTGGCGGCATCGGCCGCTCCCGTCGGTCGACGGTGAAGGGTGGCAGGTCCGGCAGGTGATCGGCGCGCAGGCGGCGCAGCAGGAAGGGTGGGGTGACCCGGTCCGAGCGGTCGAGCAGACGGCGCAGGCGGCGAAGCTTCTCGGGGTCCGGGCGCTGCTCGTAGGTCTCACTGAACCTTTTGAGCTCGCCCAGCAGTCCGGGCTGCACCGCATCGGTGATGCACCAGAGGTCGGCCAGGCGGTTCTCGACCGGCGTGCCGGTGAGGGCGATCTCGAACTCGGCAGTCATGGCCTTGGCGGCATCGGTCAGCCGGATCGCCGGGTTCTTGATCTTCTGGGCCTCGTCGAAGACGAGGACAGCGAAGCGCAGGGCGCCGAAGTCCTTCTGCCAGTCGCGGAGCGTCTCGTAGGTCGTGAGGATCCAATCGGCCTCTGCGAGCTTGCCGAGATCGAGCGCCAGGCGATCGTCGCCCACCTGTCTTTTGAGCGCTTGCAGGCCCCGGCCGAAGGCCTCGACCAGACGGCCGAGGCCGGGGGCGTCGAGGTGGCGGTCGTGCTCGGCCTTCCAGTTGGCGAGCAGGCCCGTGGGCGCCACGATCAGGAACGGCCCGGGCTTCACCTCGCCGCGCGCCATCGCCTCGCGCAGCCAGGCGAGGAAGGCGAGCACCTGCAGGGTCTTGCCGAGGCCCATCTCGTCGCCGAGGAGCGCGCCGGGGCGGCCCGCCTCCCAGGAGCGCTGCAGCCAGAGCACGCCGGCGCGCTGGTGCTCCTTGAGGGGCGTGCGCACCGCCCGGGCGAAGCGGGCGACCGGCCCCGACGGGCGGCGGCGGAAGTGGGCCTCGAAGCCGAGCTCGGTCTCGTTCGGCTCGATCAGGAGCACCTCGGGCCCGGGGCCGGTGGGCTCGCGCGCCGCCGGCTCGGGCCCGCCCTCGGTGTGGGAGGCTCCCGTCAGCGCGTCGATCGTCTTTTGTACGGCGGCGAGGGTTTCCGGAGAGGCTGGAACGTCGATCGGCCCGAGCTCGGGATGCGCGAAGGTGATCGTCGCCTCGCCGCGGCCGATCGCGTCCTCGACCGCCGTGCGGAGCTCGCGGGCCTGCTCGACGCTCAGCGGGATCTGCCGATCGCCGATCACGATGCCGCCGCGGAAGGGCGTTCGGCCGGCGCCGGGAGGCGCGCCGGGGCCGCCCTCGGCGCCGAGCCAGTCGGTGGGCTCGATTTCGACCCAGGGCAGCACGCGCGGCTGCCAGAGGCCCACGCCGCGGACCCGCTCGCCATAGGCGCGGGTCTCGACGAACAGGCTCTCCATCTCGGCGCTTGCGGGCTCCTCGCCGAGACGGTCGGCGATGAAGACGCGTGGTTTGCAAAACAGCTCCTTCCTGACGGGCCAGGGGGCGGACTGGACCTCGCGCACGACCTGGAGTGCCCGGCGCAGGCGGGGGGTGAGGGCGACCCAGTCGCCCGAGCCGAGCACGTAGACCCCGCGGGCCGAGCCGTAGGCGTGGAACAGCTCGCGGCCGAAGCGGTTCTGGCGGGTGGGGTCGAGGAGCGGGGCCGGCTCGGCACCGTCGGCCGGGGCGCCTGCGCGGAAGAGCACGGGCACGAGGCGCGCGTCCGCGCCCTCGCCCTCGAGCTCGAGCGAGAAGGCGTCCGCCACGGCGATCCGCAGCCGGTCGAGCAGGTTCGGCGTGCGGGCCGCGTTGCGCGCGCGGAGCTCCGGGAGGAGCTCGCAGAGCCGAGCCAGCGCCCGCAGGCGGCCGGCCTCGTCGCCGGGCTCGACGCCGGCGACGGCGTCGACCGCCTCGGCGAGCGAGAAAAGGGGCTCGGGGATCCGTCGCCAGCCGGTCCCGACGTCGAGCCAGGCGCCCACCCGCCGCGCCCCCGGGAGGTGTTGGCCGCTGGGCCGTTCCCAGTCGAGGCGGATGCGGAAATCGGGGCGGGCGACGAGCCCCTCCGTCTCGATCACCGCGACCGCCTCGACCGCGGCCGGCAGCTGGAGCCGGGCCGCCTCGCCGGCGGAGAGGCCGGCCACGGTGGCGTGGTCGAGCAGGACGAGGTCCTGGTCCTCGAGGGCACCCTCGGCGGCGAGGAGTTTGCGGACGAGGTCGACCCCCGGCCGCAGCGGCAGCGGCGCGTCGACCGCCCAGCGCGCCACCGGCAGGGGGCCCGCGGGACCCGCGAGGCGGAGCTCGGTCCCGGCGCCGCTCGGGGTGAAGGTGAAGCGGGTGGTCACGGCATGTAGTCCCGGGGGTGGAGGTCGAGCCCGACCCGCTCGCGCAGGAACCGGGCGGCCCTGGCCTGCCAGCGGCCGCTCTCGGCGCCGCCGTGCACCAGGCCGTCCCTGGAGCCGCCGTCGGGGAAAACGAGCGACTCGGTTTTGAGCTCGTCCCCACTGTAGTGCGAGCGGCCGAGTTTCGGCGCGCGCGGCCAGCTCACGGGCCAGGCGCGCAATCGTCCGTTGTGGCTCCACTCGCAGAAGACCAGATCGCCGATCCGCATGAGGATCACGGCGTGCCTCGAATCGACGCCGCCCGAAAGCTCGCCGAAGGCACCGCGCAGGTCGTCGACGGCGCGGGCGGCGTGCCGCACCTCGCGGGCGAGGGCGAGCCAGGCGTCGGCGATCGCCCCGCGCTCGAGGCAGGCGCGCCAGAACCGCTCGCGGTAGCGCCACTGGTGGTCGAGGGCGAACTCGCGGATGATCTCGAAGAAGGCGCGCAGCGAGGCGCGGGCGAGCCAGGATTTGAAGAGGGCCGTGGCGCGCGGATCGACGCCGGTCCAGCGCGCCGGGCGCAGCCGCGGATCGCCCAGCTGGTCGAGCAGGAAGCGCTGCACGCGACGCTGCAGCCTGTCCGCGGGCGGGGGACCGTCGAGCCAGGCGGCGAGCAGCCCGCTCGCGAGCTCGGCGCGGCGGGCGTCGAAGCGCAGACGACCCTCGTGCACGGCGAAGCCGAGCAGGCGGTCGAGGATCCGCTCCGCGTCGCCGCGGCGGGCGAGGGCCGGCCAATGGCGCGTGCAGGCGGCCTGCGTCCGCTCGAGGAAGCCGCTCACCGCGCGCACGGGATCGGCGAGGCCGTAGCGGGCGAGGAGCTCGCCGACCTCCTGCGGGCCGGTGAGGAGCGCGTGGGCGAGGCGGTCGGCGGCACGGGGGGCCTCGAACAGGTCGATTTCGGCGGCCGCGGTCCGGGCCCAGGCGAGCCGGACATCCTCGCGTGCGGCGATCAGGTGGGCGAGTTGAGCGCCCACGCGACGATGGCTCGGCCGGTCGGCGTCACGGGCGAGGATCCAGCAATGGACGAGGTTGCGCAGCGTCCGCGGGTTCTCTTCCGCCTGCGCGAGGATCGCCTCGACCAAGCCCGGGATCGCGTCGCCCGGGGGCTCGCCCTCGTCCCACAGGAGCCAACAGGCACGGCGCAGGTCGGCGGGCGTCGCCTCCTGCCCGCGGCCGGCTGCGAAGAGGCCGAGCAGCCTGCGGCGCAGCCGCTCCAGTTCGGCCTCGGCGGGCGGCTGCGGTGTCTCGTCGAGGAGTGCGCCCAGCCGCTCCAGCGCGCGGCGGGTCTCGACCGCACCATCGGGCAGCGGCAGGCGCCGCCCGGCGAAGGCCCGCAGGCTCGCCAGCGCCTCGAGCGTCCGCATCATCGGCCGGACTCCAGGACCGCCCGGATCTCCTCGCGCAGCCGCTCGATCTCCTCGGCCGTCCGCGCGGTCAGGATGAAGCGGATGTCGATGCGCCGGTTGGCGGCGTAGTCGCGCTCCGCGTCGGCCTGGGCGTTCGGCAAAGGCCGCGTCTCGCCGTAGCCCGACACGCCGAGGAGCGGCTGGTCCTCGAGGTTGCGCAGCGCCAACAGGCCGGGCTGGGCGCCCGCCATCGCCCGGTAGACGGTGAGCGCGCGGCCGGCCGAGAGCTGGTAGTTGTCGCGGAAGTCGGGTCCGGGGGTGAGCGGGCGGCGATCGGTGTGGCCCTCGACCAGGACCGCCTCCAGGATCGGCGCATCCGCGGGGCCGCACCCTTGCGATCCGCCGGCGCGCGCGAAGCAGGGCAGGACCTCGGCCATCACCTCGGCCACCACGCGCACGGCCTCGCGCGCCTCCTCACCCAGATCGGCGCTGCGGGTGGCGAAGCGGAGCGCGCGCTCGGGCAGGCGCAGCACGCCCGAGCGGGCGTCGACCTCGACCCGCACGCCGCGCTCCTCG
>JBBIIE010000005.1:0-66674 GCA_037446605.1 Geminicoccaceae bacterium
TGGTCACCCGGGGTCCCCGCGAGGTCGCAGACCTCGTGGGGTGGTCACCCGGGGTCCCCGCGAGGTCGCAGACCTCGTGGGGTGGTCACCCGGGGTCCCCGCGAGGTCGCAGACCTCGTGGGGTGGCATCGCGGGGTGGAGCAGCCCGGTAGCTCGTCAGGCTCATAACCTGAAGGTCGCAGGTTCAAATCCTGCCCCCGCAACCAACCCGAACACCGACGCCGACCCTGCCCCCCGGCCGAACACGCCCCCGACCGCAGCCGCGGCGCAGGGCGCGTTCCGAGCAGGCGCGAGCCGAGCCGTCCTGCCCGATCGGCCGGCGGGTCGCAGACGCCCCGATCGACGGTGCGCGGGCGACGGCCCGGGGCGGATGGCCCAAGGTCGCCGCGCGGCCCGCCGGGTATCGCTGGGGACGGCGTCCCGCCACCCAGATGAAGAGGTTGTCGTAGCGGACACTGCCGTCCGGGCGGGTGTGCGCGCGATCGATCTCGGCGCAGACGGCGCGCACCGCCGCCTCGCCGCCGTGCGCGATGGCCGCCCGGAAGACGCCGGCGGCGGCGGTGCCGCGCCACGCCGCCTCCGCGCTCGCGAACACGAAGGGACAGGCGACCTCGCGCTCCTCGACCACCTCCAGTCCGGCCCGCGCCAGCGCGGCGGCCAGCGCTGCCGGCTCGTCCGGTCGCCGCGAATGCGGGGACGGCACCTGCACACCTGCGGAAGCGAGTGCGATCGGCCCACCGCGCGGGAAGCCGGAGGCGGCCGACACGGAAAGCGCGCCGTCGGCGAACCGGAAGGCGGGGCCGCCGGGCCGTCCCACTCGGCCCGGGACGGTTGGCCGTGCTCCGGCGAGCCGGCCACCACCCCGACCCGGGGCACGAAGGCGACCGTTTCGGATGCCGCCCCGCAGCCGACTTCCTCCGATCGGCCTCGAACGCTGTGTCCGATGCCCGCGAGGTTCTTCTGCAGGACACGCGGCTGGTCGTACACTCCCTTACGGGCGTGCGCGGCCCGCGCTTTCGTACCGAATCGTCGACGCGTCGGACGTGCCCGGCAAGCGAAGATCGCGAAAGGCCGCGGGCGTACGGGTCGGGGGGCCGCGAGTGGGAGGAGACGAGCCGTGGCGGAAGGCTGAGCGCAAACGACGTGGTGACTCGAGCCGGACCGCAACGTCTGGGCCATCTTCGGGGACGAGAGAGGTTCCGGGACGTCACGTACCGTTCGCTCCAGGCGGGCGAAGGGCGGTTCGGCTGGAGCTCCGTCGAAACGGCGGACCTGCGGATCCTCCAGGAGCGGATCGTCGCGAGAGCTGGGCCTCTTTGAGCCCGAAAGAAAAGTACTGCTATCAACGCTTCTTGTTCAAATTTCAACCCGGTGACTGGGTCGTCTACCGGAACGTGCCGGAGCGAGGAAAGTGCACGCTCGCCCGCGTCGACCGACCCTATTTCTTCCGATGGGATCCCGAGATCGGTGATCTGGGGCACCGTTTCGGCGTCGATCCAACCACGGTTCGCACCTTCGACCGGAACGACGGGTTCGTTCATCCGTTTTTGAGTCGTCGCTTGAAACTCCGCGGTCGTGATCGCCGCATCCGCGCCCGCGACGAGTTCCTAGCTCTGCTCGACGCCCTGGCCGGGCCGGGCGTGCCCGCATCGGAACGGAAACGCACCGCGGCCGATCACGCCGAGTGGTTCTCCCCGGGCGCTCGAAGAGCCACTCAAAGCCGCTCTCGACGCCATTCTTCGGACCCACCCACCCGAACCGGGACCTCGAGTTGCTCATGCAGCGCGTCTTCGAGGCGATGCCGGGCGTCGAGAAGGTGGAGCGCAAGCCCGGGCGGGCCGATCGGGGTGCCGATCTCCTCGTCATCTATCGAGCCGGCTTGCCAGTTTCTGAACTCGACCGCGACGAGATCTGCCTCGTCCAAGTGAAAGCCTACGAGGGCCCGCACGACGACACGAGAGCGGTGGAGGACATCCGTCGGGCCTTCGATCGATATCCCGAGGCCACGGTCGGTCTCATCGTCTCGACTGCGAACAAACTCACGGAAAGATTCGAAGAAGCACTCGATAGGCTCCGAGAGGAAACCAGGACACCGGTGGAGATGGTCTACGGTACCGAACTCGCCCGTCTCGTGCTCCGCTACCTGACCCCGGACCGGTCCGAGAGCGCGGCGGCGGAAGGCTGAGGCGCACCCGCCGGCCGGGTCCGACGTCGAGCACCGACCGAGGCCGCCCGACCCTCTCCGGCTCGTTCGATCCGCGACGCGGGTGCCCCTTCATCTCGGCGGGAGCCGGCGATTGACGCCCGCGTCACGAGCTCATATCGCGAAAGCGCATCCGACGATGTCGGAAGGAACGCGCGAGCATGGGCGAGGGGAGGGGATACCGTGAGACCGACGCACGCCTCGGTCCCGACGAGGCGTACGACCTCCTCGTCCTCGGCAGCGGCGCGGCCGGGCTCGCCGCCGGGCTGTTCGCCGCCCTCGAAGGTGCGCGCGTCCTCGTCCTCGAGCACGGCCCCCGCTTCGGCGGGACGAGCGCGCGCTCCTCCGGCACGCTCTGGATTCCCGGCAACCACCATCTGGGTGAGGCCGCCGCGCGGGACCGCGCCGAAGCCCGGCGCTACCTCGACGGTCTCACGGGCGGGCGGGTCGATCCCGCGCTCCTCGAGACCTTCTTCGAAGAAGGGCCGGCCTTGCTGCGCGAGCTCGAGCGGCGCTGCGGCTTGGTGTTCCGAACCTTCCCGCTCGCCCCCGACTATCGCCAGGAGCTGCCGGGGGCGGCGCTGCGCGGCCGCGCGCTCGAGCCACCGCCCTTCGACGGCCGCCGGCTCGGCCCCCGGTTCGAAAATCTCGAACCGCCGCTTCCCGAGCTCCTCCTCGCGGGCGGCACGATGGTGACCCGGGCGGAAGCCGGCCGGCTCCTGCGCGCCCACCGCTCCCCGGCCGATGCGGCCTTCGCCTTCGCCCTCTTCGCCGGGACCCTGCGCGACCGGCTCGCCGGCCGGCCGCGCGGGACCCGCCTCGTCACGGGCAACGCGCTGGTCGCGCGGCTCGCCTTCGAGTTCTTCGCGCGCGGCGGCGAGCTCCGCCTCGGTGCCGTACCCCGCCGGCTGCTGCGCGAGGCCGGCCGGATCGCCGGCGTCGAGCTCGCGGAGGGCTCGCGCGAACCCCGGGGGCTGCGTGCCCGTCTCGGCGCCGTGCTGGCGGGGGGTGGCTTTCCCGCTTCCCCAACCCGGCGCGCCCGGCACCTCCCCGAGCCCGTGCCCGCGGCCACACCCGCCGCCGAGGGTTGCGACGGCTCGACCCTCGAGCTCGCCCTCGAGGTCGGCGCCGCGCTCGCACCCGCGAGCGACGACCACGCGCTCTGGTTCCCGAGCTCCTGCGTTCCGCGCGCGGACGGTTCGACCGGCGTCTACCCGCACATCGTGCTGGACCGACCCAAGCCCGGAATGATCGCGGTCGATGCGAGCGGGCGCCGGTTCGTCGACGAAGCCTGCTCCTATCACGAGTTCGTCCGCACCATGTACCGCCGGCATCGCGAGGTCCCGGCGATCCCTACCTGGTTGCTCTGCGACCGGCGGAGCCTCTGGCGCTACGGGCTCGGTGCCGTGCGGCCGCGCGAGCTTTTTCCGGAACGGTGGGTACGACGCGGTTACCTGCGCAGCGCCCCGACCCTCGAAGAGCTCGCCCGAGCGATCGGCGTCGACGAAGCGGGTCTCGTCGGCACGGTCGCGCGGGTGAACGGCTTCGCCGAGCGCGGCATCGACGAAGATTTCGGCAAAGGCGTCAACGCTTACGACCGTGCCCACGGCGATCCCGAGCACCGCCCCAACCCCTGTCTCGGCCCGATCCGCGAGCCGCCTTTCTACGCCCTGGCCCTGTACCCGACCCCGCTCGCCACGAGCCTCGGGCTCGCGGTCGACGCGGACGCGCGCGTGCTCGATGTGGCCGGCCGGTCCATCCCCGGGCTTTGGGCCTGCGGCGGCGACATGCGGCATCTCTTCGCCGGCGAATATCCCGGGCCCGGGGCGCAGCTCGGGCCGGCCATGACCTTCGCTCGGCTCGCCGCCCGCGACGCTCTGCGCGTCGCGGCGGCGTGCCGGGACCTCGGACAACGCGCGAGGGAGACGAGCGCATGAAGCGCAGTGGCGGCGAGATCATCGCCGAGTTCCTGGTTCGTGAGGGAATCGACCACCTGTTCGGTATCTGCGGCCATGGCAATGTGGGCATGTTGGATGCTCTCTACCCGGTGCGCGACCGCGTGCGGCTCGTCTCGCCGCGGCACGAACAGACGGCGGCGCACATGGCCGACGGCTTCTTCCGGGTCAGCCACCGGCCGGCTGCGACCTTGACCTCGACCGGGCCGGGTTCGTGCAACCTCGTCATGGGGCTCGCCGTCGCCCAGACCGATTCCTCGGCGGTCTTCGCGATCACGGCCGACGTGCCGACCTCGCAGTTCGACCGCGGCCCGTTCCAGGAGATCAACCTCCACCACCACGCCGATTTCGTGAACGTGCTGAGGCCCGTGGTGAAGCGCAGCTTCCAACCTCAGCGGCCGGAGATGCTGCCGCGGGTCCTGCGGCAAGCGGCGCAGATCATGAAGAGCGGCCGACCGGGCCCGGTCAACGTCGACATCCCCTACGATCTCTTCGTCGAGACGACCGACGCCCCGGACGAGCCCACGACGCCGCCTTTCGGCAGCCGCCGTCCGGGAGCCTCGCCCGAGGACGTGGCCCGTTCGGTCGATCTCCTGCTCGCGGCCGAACGGCCTGTCGTCTTGATCGGCCACGGCGTGACCCTTTCCGAAGCCTCCGACGAGCTCACCACCGTCGTCCGCCGGCTCTCCCTGCCCGTCGCGAGCTCGCCCAACGGCATGGGCTGTCTCGACATGCGCGACCCGCTCTCCTTGGGCTTCATCGGCCGCAACGGGGCCTATCCGGCGAACGAAGCGGGCAGGCGCGCCGATCTCGTCCTGGCGCTCGGCGCCCGCTTCGACGATCGCTCGGCCTCCTCCTGGTTGCCGGGCTATTCCTGGAACATCCCGCCCGCCAAATTGATCCAGGTCGACCTCGACCATGCCGAACTCGGCCGCAACTACCCGACCGAGCTCTCGATCTGCGCGGACGTGCGGACCTTCTTGCGGCAGGTCCTGGCCGAACTCGACGCGCGCGGTATCGGGAACGCGCCGCGGGTCGCCGCTTGGCACGCGCGGATCGCCGAGTGGCGGCGGGCGTGGGAAGCGTTCGTGCGGCCGGGCTTCGAAGCGCACACGAGCCCGATCCGCCCCGAGCGGATCGTCGCCGACTGCCGCAAGGTCCTGCCCGACGAGGCGATCATTTCGCTCGACTCGGGTATCCACCACAATTGGTTCATGCAGTTCTGGGAAGCCCGACGGCCGCGCACCATGCTCAACACCTGGGGCTTTTCCGGCATGGGCTTCGGGCCGAGTGCGATCTTGGGCGCCAAGCTCGCGGCACCCGACCGGCCCTGCGTCGCGATCTGCGGCGACGGCGGCTTCACCATGGTCCCGCACGTGCTCTGCACCGCCGTCGAGTACGACATTCCCGTGGTCTGGGTGGTGTGGAACAATTTCGCCTGGGCGGCGATCCGCGACTTGCAATACGCCTATTTCGGCGGCCGCGAGATCGGGACGGCCTTCCGGCGCGGCGGCAACAACGAGCCCTACAATCCCGATTTCGCTGCCTGGGCGCGCGCCGCCGGGGTCGCGGGCTGGACGGTGACCCGCTCGCAGAACTTCGCCGAGGTGCTCGCGACCGCGGTGGCGAGCGGCCGACCAGCCTTGATCGACGTCCACGTCGACGCCGAGGTTCGGCCGCCGGGGACGGGGGCTTGGCAATTGCCACCGATCCCGCCCAAGGAGCCGGTCTTCGGCCGTCGCTTCCGGCCGGGTGTGGACCCTGCGCACTGAACGCCGCCCGCAGGAGAGGAACCATGCAGCGCATCGCCGGTGCCGTGATCCGCAACATCGCCGAAGAACCGTGGCGGGAGTTCCCCGGCCATCACGGCGGGGCGCTCTCCAAGGCGCTCGTCCGGCCGGAGACCGTGGGCTCGCGGCGGATCGACTACCGCATCTCGAGCTACAGCCCGATGGCCCGGGTCGAACCGCACGCCCACCGCGTGCAGGAGCAGATCTATCACGTGCTCGAGGGTGAGGGGCTGCTCGAGGTCGAGGGGGAGCGGGTGGTCCTGCGCCGACACGACGTGGTCTACCTGCCGCCTGGGGTTCGCCACGGCTTCGAGAATACGGGGCTCGGCGATCTCGTCTTCCTGGTCGTCACGAGCCCGGTCGACGACGAGGAGCCTCGGTGAGCACGGCTCCACCCGAGCTGTCCGAGCCGCTCAACCCGATGTCGCACGAGCGACGGCCCGGGACCGAGGGGGGAGGGATCCAGTCGCTCGAACGCGCGGCGGCCCTTCTGGAAGCGGCGGCGCGGCGGCCCGAGGGTCTGGCCCTCGGCGAATTGGCCGCGGTCGCGGGGCTGCACACGAGCACCGCCTTCCATCTGGCCCGCACCCTCGTCCGGCTCGGCTATCTCGGCCAGGACCCGGAGAGCCGGCTCTACCGGATCGGCTCGCGCCTCTTCGTGCTCGCCGCCGCGGCCCTCGACGAGGCGCGGCTCGTGGCGATCGGCGGCCCGATCCTGGAGCGGCTCGCCCGCGAGACCGGTGCCACGGCCCATCTCGCGGTGCGGAGCCGCGCCGAGATCGTGGTCGTGGCAAAGGCGGCCGCGCCGGGCCTCCTCCAGCTCGCCGAACGGCCCGGTGGGACCCGCCCGGCCCACGCGACGGCGATCGGCAAGGTCCTCCTCGCCGCGCTGCCGTCGAAGGAGCGCGAGGCGCTCGTCCGAAGCCTGCCGCTCGAAGCCCACACGCCCGCGACGATCGCCGAGCCTTCGCGGCTGCTCGCCGAACTCGAGGTCGTGGCGCGCGAAGACGTTGCCTTCGATCGCGGCGAGCTCGACCCCGAGATCCGCTGCGTCGCGGTCGCCGTCCACGACTTCGCGGGCCGCGCCGTCGCCGCACTCGGGCTCTCGGGGCCCGCCTTCCGCCTCGCGAGCCCGGCCCTCGAAGGGCTCGTCGCCCCGCTCCGGGCGGCTGCCGGTGAGCTGTCGGCGGCCCTCGGTCACTCGGCCGCGAGACGGGTGGACGAGGTCGGCTCCGAGCCGGGCCCGAACCGCTCGGCCTCGGGAACGGGCTCGAAACCGCGCCGGGCGGGGTCGGAAAGGAGTGCCGCCACGACCCCGCGGAGCTCGGCCGCGACGGCGGTGGCCGCCGCCGAGCGGCGTTCGGGCGGCAGGGTGTAGAGGAAGTTCCGGCGACGCAGTCGGGCGTCCGCGATCGGCAGGGCGCGGAACCGGCCGGCCCTTCCACCCTCGGCCAGGATCGCCCCCATGGGCTTGATCGTGGCCCCTATGCCCGCGGCCACGCAGGCCATCAAGAGCGCGAGTGAATCGATCTCGGCCACCACCTCGACCCGCAGCCCACGACGGTCGAGCTCGGCCGTGACCCGCTGGCGCAGGCCGTGGCGGGCGGTCGGCAGGATCATCGGCAGGCGCGCCGCCTCGGCGAGGGTGAGGCTCGCACGGCGCCGGGGCACGAGCCGACTCTCCCCTGGCAACACGACGAAGAGCTCTTCGTCGAGCAGGGGCTCGACGACCAGGTCGGGGGCGAGGCCCGGGGCGAAGAGGATCGCCATGTCGAGCTGGCCGAGGCGGAGCATCTGCTCGATGTGGCCGCTCATGCCCTCGACGACGTTCAAGAGGATCCCGGGATAGCGTTCCCGCACCCGCTGCACGAGCGGCAGGCCCAAGGCGGCCACCGTCGTGGCGGCGAGGCCCACGCTCACCATCCCTTGGATCGCCCGGGCGCCGCCGCGCGCCACGGCGAGCCCCTGTTCGACGAGGCGCAGCACGAAGGCCGCGTGCTGGTGGAGGGCGAGCCCGTGTTCGGTCGGCACGACCCCGTGCGGCGTACGGACGACGAGCGGCTTGCCCACGAGCTCTTCGAGCTTGGCGAGCTGCTGGCTCAGTGCCGGCTGGGCGAGGTTCAGCTCGCGGGCAGCACGCGAGAGGCTGCCGCACTCGACGATCCGGACGAAATAACGGAGCTGGCGCAGGTTCATCCGCGACCCCCGGGCGGCCGTGCCCCGGGGGTATAAGAGCACCTGATGACCTTTTCGAACAAATCCTATTTGCGGACGCGCGGGGACATGGCTAGCTTTCCGGTCCGCGCGGAACCGGGCGCCGCTCGGAGCGGACGGGCGCCCGGTGGCGCGGCTCGGGGAGGCTGCGAAGATGGAAGCGAGCGAGCGGACCAGCGAACGCGAGGCCGGCAGCACGCGGCGGGCCGTGCTCGTCGCCGGTGGGGCCTTGCTCGGTGCGGCGGTGAGCGGATTCCCGGCGATCGTCCGCGCCCAGCCCGACGCCATCCGTTTGGGCCATCTCACACCGCGCACCGGCTTCCTGGGCGTGCTCGGCGATTACGCCGTGCTCGGGCTCGAGATTGCGAAAGAGGAGATCAACGCCGCGGGTGGGGTCCTGGGCCGGCGGCTCGAGATCCTCTCCGAAGATTCGATCAACCCGGACACCGCAGCGACCAAGGCCACCCGTATGCTGGAGCGCGACGGCGTGGCTTTCCTCGTGGGCGAGATCAGTTCGGCTTCGGCGCTCGCCATCTCGCAGGTCGCGGCGCGCGCCAAGCGGCTGTTCGTGGCGGTCGGACCGCGCTCCGACGTCCTCCGCGGCAAGAACTGCAACCGCTACATGTTCTGCACCGACATCCCGAACACGGTGATGGTCAACGCCGTCGGCCGGGCGCTGCTACGGGACGGCATGGTCAAAGGGAAGAAGTTCTTCACCGTGACGTCGGATTACGTGTTCGGTCACGATCTGCTGCGGGCGGCCAAGGCCTTCTTCGCCGCGCACGGGGCGTTGCACATCGGTGACGAACTCGTGGCCACCGACGTCACCGACTTCAGCCCCTATCTCCTCAAGGCGCGTCAGGCACGGCCCGACATCGTCTGTCTCAACCTGGCGGGCAACCAGGTGACGAACTTCGTCAAGCAATACGCCGAATTCGGCCTGCCCTACCCGACCGTCGGCTTCAACCTCAACACGGCCGACGCCTGGGCCGCCGGGCCCGGCAACCTCTCGGGCACCTGGCCCACGGTCTGGTACCACACGCTCGACACGCCGGGCTCACGGGCCTTCGTCGCCGCCTTCACCAAGAAACACGGCAAGCCGCCCGAGAACCACGCCTGGATCACCTACGTCGTCATCAAAATGATCGCCCGGGCGATCGAAGAGACCAAATCGACCGACAGCGAGCAGCTCATCGCTTACTTCGAGAAGGGGCCGACCTTCGACATCCTGAAAAAACGGCCGGCCTATTTCCGTGCCCGGGATCATCAATTGATCCAGGAGGCCTACCCCTTCTCGGTCAAACCGGCGGACAAGATGAAGGACAAGTGGGATCTCATGGAGCTCGGCCCGGCCGTCCCGGCCGAGAACGAGCCGCTCGAGGTGATCTACCCCACGGCCGAACAGAACAGCTGCGTGCTCTGAGCCGCGGCCGAACGCGAACGCGCGCACGACCCCGCCCGGAAACCGCGAGGGATGGAGCTCGTCTTCCTGCTCGAGCAGGTCGTCAACGGCCTCGTGCTCGGTGGATATTACCTGCTCGTAGCGCTGGGTCTCGCCCTCGTCTTCAGCGTGGGTGGGGTCGTCAATTTGGCCCACGGCGCTTTCTACGCGATCGGAGCCTATCTCGCCCACCTGATCGCCGAACGCGTGGGCTTCCTGGGCGGTGTGATCCTGTCACCCGTGCTCGTGGCGCTGCTCGGTGTGCTGTTCGAGCGGACCCTGCTGCGCCGCTTCTACGAGGCCGATCCGATCCAGGGACTGCTCGTCACCTTCGGCCTCGCCATGATCGTCGAGCAGCTCCTGCGGATCGTCTTCGGTGCCGCCCCCATCCCGGTGGCCATGCCCGCGGCGCTCAAGGGCTCGGTGCTGGTGGGCGATTTCCTCTTCTCCCGCTACCGGCTCGCGATGCTCGCGGTCGTCGTCTTCGTCCTCGCCGCGATCTGGTTCCTGTTGCACCGCACCGCTTTCGGCCGGGTCGTGCGGGCCGGGATCGACCGCCCCGACATGGTGGCGGCCCTCGGCATCCGGCTCGCGCCCTACCGGCTCGGCGTGGTCGCGCTCGGCGTGGGGCTCGCGGCTCTCGCGGGCGCCCTCTTCGCGCCGATCGCCGTGGTTCATCCGGCGATGGGTGAAGAAATCCTGACCACCGCCTTCGTCGTCGTGGTGATCGGTGGGCTCGGCAGCTTCTGGGGCGTGATCCTCGCGGCCCTGCTCGTGGGCGTCACGCGCGGTGTGACCATCCATTTCGTCCCCGCGGCGGGCGAGGCTTCGATGTACCTGCTCATGTTCCTCGTACTCCTCCTCCGCCCGCGCGGTCTCCTGGGCGAGCGGATCGGACGGTTCGAATGAGCACGCCGGCCCTTTCCCTGCCGAGCTCGGGCGGGGTCGGGACGCTCGCCCCCTCGCGGTTCCGGCCGCTCCTCGTCGGCGCCGTGGGCCTGCTCCTGCTCCCGGTCGCCGTGCCCTGGCTCGGGCTCACCCTCGGCAACGCCGCCGTTCTCGTGATCCTCGCGATCGCGGCGACCGGTCTCAACATCCTCGTGGGCTGGACCGGGCTCGTCTCGTTCGGCCACGGCACCTGGTTCGGGCTCGGCGCTTACGCGGCCGCGCTCCTCCAACGCCATCTCCTGCCGGGGCAGATCCTCCTCCCGACCGCGGGCGCCATCCTGTTCGTGGCCGTGCTCGCCACGATCGTGGGCTTTCTCGTGTTGCGCCGGCGCGGGGTCTATTTCGCCCTCATGACCTTGGCGCTCAGCGCCCTGACCTTCACGATCGCCTTCCGCTGGACCGAGGTCACGGGTGGCGAGGACGGTCTCGGCGGGCTCGAGCGGGGCGGCTTCGGCCCGGTCGATCTCGACGACCCGCTCGCCTGGTACCTGTTCGTCGCGGCCGTCGGCTTCCTCGTTCTCTGGTTTTGCACGCGGCTCGCCCGCTCACCGGTCGGCCACGTGCTCGTGGCGATCCGTGAGCGCCAGGAGCGCGCCGCCTTCTTGGGCTACGCGGGCGACCGGTACCGGCTGTTGGCCTTCGTCCTGTCGGCGGCCATCACCGCGCTCGCAGGCGCGCTTTCGGGCTTCCAGCACTATCTCGTGACCGCCGAGACCACTTCGGTCGCCTTCTCGGGGGAACTCCTCGCGATGGTGGTGATCGGCGGGATGCACCACCTCCTGGGCCCGGCGCTCGGCGTCGTCTTCTACCTGCTCTTCCGCGAGCTCTTCTCGATCTGGACCGACGATTGGCTCTTGTGGTTCGGCCTCGTCTTCGTGGTCTTCGTCCTGTTCTCTCCCGAAGGGCTGGTCGGCATCGCGCGGCGGATCCGCGCGCGGCTGGCACCGCCGCCGATCGCGGCCGCGGCCATGAGCGGGCGGCGGATCCACACGGGCCTGCCCTTGCCCTCCTTCCTGCGACGACCGCGATGGGAGGGTCCCCTCCTCGAAGTCGAGGACGTGCACAAGCGGTTCGGCGGCATCCGCGCGGTCGAAGGGGTCTCGCTCGAGGTCCGGGGCGAGGAGATCCACGCCCTCATCGGTCCGAACGGCGCCGGTAAGACGACGCTCTTCAACCTGCTCTCGGGCCGTTTCCCGCCCGATGCCGGACGGATCCGCCTGGCCGGCCGCGACGTGACGGGGGTCGGGCCGGATGCCGCCTGCCGGCTCGGCATCGCCCGCTCCTTCCAGATCACCCACCTCTTCCCGGGGCTCTCGGTCTACGAGAATCTCCGCCTCGCCGTGCAGGCCCGCCACCCCGCCGGCTTTTCGCTCTGGCGTGACGTCGAGGACATCACGCCGATCCACGAAGAAACCCGCGAGCTCGTGCGCTGGCTCGGTCTCGATGGCGTGGAGGGCGCGGTCGCGGGCGAACTTTCCTATGGCGGCCAAAGGCTCGTCGATCTCGGGATCGCGCTCGCGAGCGCACCACGTCTCCTCCTCCTCGACGAGCCCATGGCCGGCCTCGCCGCCGCCGAACGCGACCGGATCGCCGGGCTCGTGGCCGAGATCGGCCGCGCGCTCCCGCTCGTGATCGTCGAGCACGATCTCGACCGGGTCCTGGCCCTCGCCGATCGCGTCACCGTCATGAACGAGGGGCGGGTGCTGGCGACCGGCTCGCCCGCCGAGGTGCGCGCCGACCGCCGTGTCCAGGAGGTCTACACCGGCACCGGCCGCGCGACCGTCTCCGCGGCGCGCCGAACCCTCGCCGCCGGCCCGCAGCTTCTCGCCGTGCGCGGCTTGCGGACCTTCTACGGCGCGAGCCTCGTCCTCGATTCCGTCGATCTCGAATGCGGCGCGCGCGAGATCCTGGCCGTGCTCGGCCGCAACGGTGCCGGCAAATCCACCCTCCTCAAGAGCATCTGCGGCCTCGTGCCGGCCGCTTCGGGCTCGATAACCTTCGCCGGCCGCGAGATCCGCATGCTCGATGCGGCCACGATCGCCCGGCTCGGCATCGGCTACGTCCCGCAGGGCCGCGGGCTCTTCGCCGGCATGAGCGTGCGCCACAATCTCGAGCTCGGCCGGCTCGCCCGCCCGCACGACGGGAGGACGGGCGCGGTCTGGAGCGAGCACGAGATCCTCGAGCTCTTCCCGCGGCTCGCCGAACGGCTCGACACACCGGCCGATTACCTCTCGGGCGGCGAGCAGCAGATGGTCGCGATCGCTCGCGCCCTTTCGGGCGACGTCCGCCTCCTGTTGCTCGACGAACCCTTCGAAGGCCTCGCCCCGGCCGTGGTCGAGGAGCTGTTCGGCTTCCTCGACCGCCTGCGCGAACGGATCGCCGTCCTGATCGTCGATCACGACCTCGACCACGCGCTCGCGCTCGCCGACCGTGTGCTCGTCCTCGAGCGCGGCCGCGTCCTGCACACCGGTCCGGCCCGGCCGCTCCTCGAGGATCTCGAGGAGCGGCGACGGATCCTCTGGCTCTGAACCGACTCCCGGGACCGCCACCTTGAACCGATCCGACGATTGGGATCCGAGCTCGGCGACGGTCGCACGGCACCCGCTGCTCCTCGCCGGCGAGTGGGTGGAAGGCGAGGGCGCAGCCCTGGTCGTGCACGATCGCTTCACCCTCGAACCCTGGGCACTCGTGCACGAGGCGAGCCCGGCGCAGGGTGAGGCGGCGCTCGCCCGCGCGCATGCGGCGGCCGCGGCGGGGGCGCCTTCGCCCTTCGAGCGTGGGCGGATCCTCGACCGGGCGGCGCGGCTGCTCGAGGAGCGGGCCGAGCGGTTCGTCGCCACGATGCAGGCGGAGGCCGGTTTCACCCGCGCCGATGCCGAAGGCGAGCTGCGCCGGGCCGTGCAGACGTTCCTGCTCTCGGCGGAAGAGGCCCGCCGGCTCGCGGGCGAGATGTTGCCGCTCGAAGGAGCGCCGGGTCAGGAGGGCCGGCTCGGCTTCACGATCCGCGTGCCGTTGGGCGTCGTTTTGGCGATCACGCCCTTCAACGCGCCTTTGAACACGGTCGCACACAAGATCGCGCCCGCCCTCGCGGCCGGCAACGCGGTGATCTTGAAGCCCTCCTCGAGCACCCCCGTCACCGCGCTGCTCTTGGGTGGGCTCCTCCTGGAAGCCGGCCTGCCACCCCCTTTCCTCTCCGTGCTCTGCGGCCGCGGTCCGTTCACCCTGACGCTCGTCGAGGATCCGCGGGTCCGCTTCGTCGCCTTCACGGGCTCGACCGAGGCGGGCCTCGCCATCCAGCGCCGGGCCGGCTTGAAGCGCACCCAGATGGAGCTCGGCTCGATCGCCTTCACGATCCTCTGCGCCGATGCCGATCTCGACGCCGCCCTGCCCAAGATCGTGAACGCGGCCTACCGCAAGGCCGGGCAGGTCTGCACCTCGATCCAGATCCTGCTCGTCGAGCAGCCGATCGCCGCCGAGGTCGAGCGGCGCCTCGCCGAGCGGGTCCGCTCGCTCGAGGCCGGCGATCCGCGGGCGCCCGAGACCTTCGTCGGCCCGTTGATCTCCGAAGCCGAGGCCGGTCGGGTCGAGGCCTGGATCGCCGAGGCGGTGGCGGCCGGGGCACGGCCGTTGGCCGGCGGCGCTCGGCGTGGCGCCGTGGTGCAACCCACCCTGCTCGCCGACCTGCGCCCCGAGATGAAAGTCTCGTGCCAGGAGGTGTTCGGACCGGTGCTGGGTCTCGTGTCGTTCACCCGCCTCGACGAGGCGATCGAGCGCGTGAACGCCACACCCTACGGGCTCGCGACCGGGATCTTCACCGACAGTCTCGACCTGGCATTCGAAGCGGCGCGTCGCCTCGAGGTCGGCGCCGTGCACGTCAACGAGACCTCGAGCTCGCGGGTCGACCTCATGCCCTATGGCGGTTGCAAGGCGTCGGGCTTCGGCCGCGAGGGTCCGCGCTGGGCGATCCGCGAGATGAGCGAGGAGCGGGTGGTCACGATCCGGCTCGCCGGTCGCCGCCGCGCCGGGATGCGAGGGTGAGCATGCGGCTCGAACGCCCGGGCGGCCGGGACGTGATCGTCGTGGGCGGCGGCAATGCCGGGCTCTGCGCCGCCCTCGAGGCGGCCGCGCACGGCGCGAGGGTGATCGTCCTCGAAGCCGCCCCGGCACCCTACCGGGGCGGCAATTCGCGCCACACCCGCAACATCCGCTTGCTCCACGAGGGACCGCTCGGCCCTCTCGAAGGCAGCTACGAGGAAGAGGAGTTCCTCGCCGACCTGCTTGCCGTGACCAAGGGCAAGACCGACGAACACCTGGCCCGGCTCGTCATCCGACGGTCGAGCGAGTGCCTGCCCTGGATGCGGCGGCAGGGTGTGGCCTTCCAGCCCTCGCTCACGGGAACGCTCTCGCTCGCCCGCACCAACGCCTTCTTCCTGGGCGGCGGCAAGGCCCTGCTCAACGCCTATTGGAACCGAGTGGCCGCGCTCGGCGTCGAGGTCGCCTACGAAACGCCGGTCCGCCACGTCGTCATCGAGAAGGGACGCTTCAGGGCCGTCGAGGTCGAAAGCGGTGGGCGCCGCCTGGTGCTCGAGGCGCGCGCGGTCGTGCTCGCCGCGGGCGGCTTCGAAGCCGACTTCGCGAAGCTCGAACGCGGCTGGGGCCCGAGCGCCCGCAACTTCCTGATCCGTGGCACGCCCTACAATCGCGGCGAAGTGCTCGACGATCTCTTGGCGCAGGGAGCCCGGTCGGTCGGCGATCCCACGCAGTGCCATTGCGTCGCGATCGACGGCCGCGCCCCCAAATGGGACGGCGGAATCGCCACCCGGCTCGACTGCGTGCCCTTCGGCATCGTCGTGAACCGCGCGGGTGAACGCTTCTACGACGAGGGCGAGGACGTCTGGCCCAAACGCTACGCGATCTGGGGGCGGCTCGTGGCCCTGCAGCCCGATCAGATCGCCTTCGCCATCGTCGATGCCGAGAGCCGGGAGCTCTTCATGCCCTCGATCTACCCACCGATCCGCGCCGAGACGATCGACGAGCTGGCGCACCGGCTCGACCTGCCGGCCGATCGCCTGGCCGAGACGGTCGCGCGCTTCAACGCCGCCTGCCGCCCGGGTCGCTTCCACCCTACCGAACCCGACGGCCTCGCGACCGTGGGTCTCGACCCGCCCAAGAGCAACTGGGCGCGGCCGATCCGCACCCCGCCCTTCGAGGCCTATCCGCTGCGGCCCGGCGTGACCTTCACCTATCTCGGCCTCGCGGTCGACGAGTGGGCCCGCGTCCAAGGGCCGGAGGGGCCTTTCGACGGGGTCCATGCGGCGGGCGAGATCATGGCGGGTTCGATTTTGGGCGAGGGTTATCTGGCCGGCTTCGGCATGACGATCGGCACCGTGTTCGGCCGGATCGCAGGTGGGGAGGCGGCGGCCCGTGCCCGCGCTGCCTGAGCTCGGCTCGGCCCTGGCGGAGGCGCGCCGCGAGCTCGAGATCTGCAACGCCTGCCGCTATTGCGAGGGCTATTGCGCGGTCTTCCCGGCGATGACGCTGCACCGCGCCTTCGAAAACGGCACGCTCCTCCAGCTCGCCAATCTCTGCCACGGCTGCCGAGCCTGCTTCTACGCCTGCCAATACGCCCCGCCGCACGAATTCGCGGTCAACCTACCACGCGCGCTCGCCGAGCTCCGCGCTGCGAGCTGGGAGAGGCTCGTCCCGCCACCTCCCTTCGCGCGCCTCTTCCAGCGCCGGGCCGAGGCGACCGTGGCGCTCTTCGTGGGCGCCCTCGCCGCGATGCTCGCGGCCCTGTTCGCGCTCCGGCCGGAGAGCGGTGACGGCTTCTACGCCCGTCTCTCGCACGGGGCGATGGTGGCGATCTTCCTGCCCGCTTTCACCGTCCCGCTCCTCCTGCTCGCGCTGGCCCTGCGGCGCTATTGGCGGCTCGTCGACGGTCGGCCGATCCGGCTCCGCCATCTCGTCACCGCCCTCCGCGACGCCGCCACGCTCGCCAATCTCCGGGGCGGTGCCCAAAAGGGTTGTCAATTCGAGGCGGGCGATCGACCGTCGAACGCTCGGCGTCGGGCGCACGGGCTCCTTCTCTGGGGCTTCCTCCTCTGCTTCGCCTCGACGAGCGCCGCCACGGTCATGCATTACGGCTTCGATTGGCCGGCGCCTTACGGCTTCTGGACTCCGCCCAAGCTCTTGGGCCTACCGGGCGGGATCCTCATGGTCCTGGGCGGGCTCGCCATGATCCTTCTCGCCCGCCGCGCCGATCCGGAGCTCGCTTCGCCCGCCCACCGGGGGGGTGAGGCGACGTTCCGGCTCTTGGTCGTGGCCGTGCCGGCGAGCGGGCTCCTGCTCTGGGCGGCCACCGGCACCCGGCTCGTGGCACCGCTCCTCGCCCTCCACCTCGCGGCGGTTCTGGCCTTCTTCCTCGCGATACCCTATTCGCGGATGGCCCACGCGCCCTTCCGGCTCGGAGCACTGCTCCGGAATGCCCAGGAGCGCGAAGCCGCAGGGAGTTGAAGCGCGCGAACGGAGGCGGGCACCCCGCGCGATCGGCGCGCGACCCTATCCTTCATCAATGTTTCAAGTCGGGATTTCCGAAGTGCCGGACCGCCCCATCCGCAGCACAAGGGTCATCCGCCCCGGCGGGCGGGACCGGAGCGGGTACGGATGCCGTCGCAACTGCGTCGAGGGCTGGACGCCTTTGGATCCCGAGCATCTCCTGGTCGACGAGGCCCGGCTCCTCGCCCCTTCGGCGCCGGAGACGATGGGACGCGCCGCAGGCATGGGCACGCCGGAGCCGGCCTTCCGCGGCACCGGCCACGGCGTGCTGACCGACCGGCCGGGCGTGCTCTCCGCCGACTTCTTCACGAATCTCGTCGACACGAGCACCGCGTGGGTGCCGGTGAAGGCCGCGCGGAACCTTCGCGAGGGCTACGACCGCAAGACCGGCAGGGAGCCTTGGACCGCGATCCGGGTCGACCTGGTGTTCGGCGCGAACGCCCGGCTCCGTGCCGTTTCGGAGGTCTACGGGGCCGACGACGCCAATAGAAGTTCATGAAGGACTTCGTCGCGGCCTGGACGAAGGTGATGAACGCCGACCGGTTCGATTTTCGCCGCTGACCGGGGCACCGTGCCGGAACGAACCCGCCGCGCTCCCCCGCGGCGGGCTTCTCGTTGCGCTGGGCGCCGAACCGCGGTCGGTTGGGTGAAGCTCAGCGGCCGCGAAAGACGCCGCGGTGGCGCAGAAGGTGGTCGGCGAGCACGCAGGCCATCATGGCCTCGCCGACCGGAACGGCGCGGATCCCCACGCACGGATCGTGGCGGCCCTTGGTCGCGATCTCGGTCTCGCGACCGTCCCGGGTGATCGTCCGCCGCGGGACGAGGATCGAGGAGGTCGGCTTCACCGCGAAGCGCACGACGACGTCCTGGCCCGTGGAGATCCCGCCAAGGATCCCGCCGGCATGGTTCGAAAGGAAGCGTGGGCCCTCGTTCCCCAACCGGATCTCGTCGGCGTTCTCCTCTCCGCGCAGGGCCGCGGCGGCGAAGCCGGCGCCGATCTCCACACCCTTGACCGCGTTGATGCTCATCATCGCCTTGGCGAGGTCGGCATCGAGCTTGTCGTAGACCGGCTCGCCGAGGCCCGCGGGCACACCCTTGGCCACGACCTCGATCACCGCACCGATCGAGGAGCCCGCCTTGCGCACCTCGACGAGCTGCTGCTCCCAGCGCGCCGCGGCCTCGGCGTCCGGACACCAGAAGGGGTTGCGTTCGATCTCGTCGGGATCGAAGCGGACGGGATCGATCCGGTCGGCGCCCATCTGGACCAGGTAGCCGCGGATCTCGACCTCGGGCCCGAGGACCTTGCGGGCGATGGCGCCGGCCGCCACCCGACAGGCGGTCTCGCGGGCCGAGGCTCGGCCACCACCCCGGTGGTCGCGGATCCCGTACTTCACGTCGTAGGTGAAGTCGGCGTGCCCGGGGCGATAGGCTTCCGCGAGTTCCGAGTAGTCCTTCGAGCGCTGGTCGACGTTGCGGATCACGAGGCTCACGGGCGTCCCCGTCGTCCGGCCCTCGAACACGCCCGAAAGGATCTCGACCCGGTCCGGCTCCCGGCGTTGCGTCGTGAACCTGGACTGGCCGGGCCGGCGTCGGTCGAGCCAGTACTGGATGTCGGCCTCGGCAAGCGGCAGGCGCGAGGGCACGCCGTCGACCACGACGCCGATCGCCGGCCCGTGACTCTCGCCCCAGGTGGTGAAGCGGAAGAGGGTGCCGAAGGACGAGCCGGCCATACGAGTTCCGGTCGACGCTAGACCGTGGCGATGTCGGGCGCGTCGACCGCCTTCATGCCGACGACGTGGTAGCCGCAGTCGACGTGCAGGACCTCGCCGGTCGTGCCTGCGCCGAGCTCGGAAAGGAGGAAGAGCGCTGCGCCACCCACATCGTCGATCGTGACGTTGCGCTTCAGGGGGGAATTGTACTCGTTCCACTTCAAGATGTAGCGGAAGTCACCGATCCCCGAGGCGGCGAGCGTGCGCACCGGACCGGCCGAGATCGCGTTCACGCGGATCCCCTTGCCGCCGAGGTCGACGGCGAGGTAGCGGACCGAGGCCTCGAGCGCCGCCTTGGCCACGCCCATGACGTTGTAGTGCGGCGTCACCCGGGTCGAGCCGATGTAGGTCAAGGTCAACAGGCTCGACCCAGCAGCCATCAGAGGCTCGGCTCGCCTTGCCAATTCGGTGAAGGAATAGCACGAGATCGCCATGGTCTTCTGGAAATTGTCGAGCGTGGTGTCGATGTAGCGACCCTTGAGCTGCTCTTTATCCGAGAAGGCGATGGCGTGCACGAGAAAGTCCAACCTGCCCCAGCGCGTCCCGATCGCCGAGAACAAAGCGTCGAGGCTGGCGGCGTCGGCGACGTCGGCGGCGAGCACGAGCTCGGCCCCGAGCTCGTCGGCGAGCGGGCGGACACGCTTGAGCAGGGCCTCGCCCTGATAGGTCACGGCCAGCTCGGCGCCGTGCAGGCGGGCCGTCCGAGCGATACCCCAGGCGAGCGAGCGCTCGTTGGCGATCCCCATGACGAGGCCTCTCTTCCCGGCCATGAGGGGGGTCGGGGCGGTCATACGGGGGCGGCTCCGGCGCTGGCTCCTGGGCTCGGGCCGATCCTAGAGATCGCCACGGTCGCGCGGAAGGGTCCGCGGCGCCACGATCGGTGCCGCAGCCGGTGCGGCCTCCACGCGACCGGCGGCGTCGACCAGCACCCGACCCCGCCAGACCAGCCGTCGCAGGCGGAGCTCGCCGCGGGGGACGGTCGGATGCTCGGGCAGGACCAACTCGCCACCGCGCGCCTCGAGACCGAGCAACCCGTAGGCCGCACTCAGCATGCGGGCCGCCGAGCCGGTGTACCAGGCCCATCCCCCGCGCTCCTCGTAGCCCGGGCCGAAGCTCACATCGGCGGGCTGCTGGTGCGGCGGAAGCCCGTAGCGAGCGAGCCGCGCCGGATCCGATTCGCCGAGTGGGGAGATCTTGTACCAGATGTCGACCGCGCGAGCCCGTAGCCGGGCGCCCTCGTCGGGCCGGCCGACCTCCTCGGCCAGCCCCGCCAGCCGAAGCAGGGCGTCGACCAGCCACGAGACACCGTGGCTGTACTGGCCGCCGTTCTCGCGGACGCCGGGTGGGTAGGCGGCGATCCGTCCGGGGTAGGGATCGCTCGCCTCGTCGAACGGCGGGTCCAGGAGCAGCACCATCCCGTCGCGCTCGAGCCGACCGAGGGCACGCTCGATCAGGCGGATGCCCTCGTCGAGGTCGACGGCACCGGACAGGACCGGCCAGGCTGCCGACAGGGCGTCGTCGAGCAGGAGCTCGCGGCCTCGGTCGTCGGTGGCACGAACGAACCGATCGCCACGCGCCATCCTCCGCAGCGATCGGCGCAGCCCATCGGCTGCCGCGCGCCAGGTCGAGGCGAGCCCTTCCTCGCCACGCGCCTCCGCCAGGGGCGCCATGTCGTGCAGCACGCCCAGGAGGAAGCAGCCGAGCCAGACGCTCTGGCCGCGGCCCCGGCGGCCGAGCCGGTCGAGGCCGTCGTTCCAGTCACCGGCGCCGATCAGCGGCAGGCCGTCGGGGCCGAGCCGGGCGAGGGTGAAGGCCACGGCACGCCGGCAATGCTCGAACAGGCTCTCGACCTCGCGGGAGGGCCTCGGCGCCAGCACGATCCCCTCCGCCTCGGGCGGGATCGGCCGCCCCTCGAGGAACGGCACCGGCTCGTCGAGGATGTCGACGTCGCCGCTGCCGGCCACGTACCGCGCCACGACATAGGGCAGCCAGAGCTGCGGGTCGGCGACGCGGTTGCGCGCCGCGAGCCCGGTGCGACCCTCCCAGGAGGGGTGCCACCACTGCACCACGTCGCCCTCGAGGAACTGCTGGGCCGCGTGGAGCAGGATCTGGGCCCGCGCGGCCTCCGGATCGAGCAGGACGAGCGGCAGCACGTCCTGGAGCTGGTCACGGAAGCCGAACGCGCCGCCGCGCTGCTGCGGACCGCAGCGGCCCCAGAGCCGGGCGCTCAGCAGCTGGTAAGGCAGCCAGTCGTTGACCAGGCGGTCGAAGGACGGGTCGTTGGTCTCGATCCGCAACCTGCCGAGCCGCTCGTCCCAGAGCGCGCGGGTCCGCTCGACGGTGGCCAGCGCCCGTGCCGGATCGCGCAGGCGGCGAGCGAGCCCGCGGGCCTCGGCGAGCTGGCTCGTCTGGCCGAGCACGAGCGTCACGCAGGTCTCCTCGCCCGGGTCGAGCTCCAGATCGCCGGCGAAGGCGACGAGCCGTTCGCCATCGTCCCGGCAGCGCGGGTCCGGCAGCCCCTCGGCGAGGAGGATCGGGCCTTTCGCCCAGGCATCGGGCATGCCGACGACACGCGCCCGCAGGGTCTCGACGACATCGGCCGAGAGGCTGGTCGCCACGAACAGCCAGCCCTTGCGGAAGTCGTTGCGCGCATGGCGCAGATAGGCGGCGAACGGCCCGGTCTCCTCGATCTCGCCCTCCAGATGGCCACGACTGTCGCGCGGCAGCTCGGCCAGCGCCGCGTGCAGCATCGGCATCACCCGCAGCCGGCGGCGGATCGTCGAGCGGTTGCGGATCCACAGCAGATCGACCTGGATCGGCAGATCGTCGATCACGACCACCTCGAGCTCGAGCTCGAGACCGCCCCCCTCGCTCGGCTCCTTGCGGAACAGGACCGATCCGGGCGCGAAACGGACCTCGTGGCGAGCGTCCGCCCGGCGCGCCGGCGCGAAGCCCGCGGTCTCGACGATCCCCGTCTCGCGGTCGAGCACGTAGATCGCACGGCTCGGCCAGTCGACCGGGACCGCATCGATCTGGAAGCGGTTCCAGGCGTTCTGCTGGGCGTTGCCGCCGAAGGCGTAGATCTCCCCGTCGCTCGCGACGACGGCCCCGTGGCCGAGCGGACTGGCGAGGAGATGATGCCAGGGCCGCGCCAGGGCTCCCGGCAGACGCAGCGCGCGTCCGTCCACCTCGAACCCGGCTCGGGGCTCGGTCGGCAGGGGTGGATCGCGCAGCTCCCGGCGCGCCGCCAGCTCCGCCTCGAGACGCTCGGGGTCCGGCATCGGCCGACCACCGTACCGGGTGATCAGCCGGACCGCCTCCGAGCGATCCCGGGCGTAGCCGTCGACGAGGCGCAGTGCCGCACTGCCCCGAGCCGGCAGGTCGATCCGGATGGTCAGGCTCGCCGCCGGATCGAAGGTGTAGAGGAGCCCCGCCTCCTCGACCGGCCGTGGCGCGCCGGGCGCGAGGCCGGCGGGCGCCCTGATCCCCCCCGGGCCCAGGAACCGGCTGCGGCTGTCCTCGAAGCCGACCAACCGCACGCCGCCGGCTGCGGCGGCCAGGGCGTGGAAGGCGAGCTCGGGCGACGGACGCTCGTCGGCCGCACGTCGGGCCCCGTTCGGCAGCATGCGGTTGCGGGCCAGGATGGCCGCGAGCGACGGCAGGAACCACGTGCCCACGTGCAGGGCCGCGAAGGCGGGCGCCCGCTCGTAGGCGTCGCGTGGCGCGAGCGCCAGCTCCTGGTAGCTCGTGAGCTGCAGCCGGCGCGGTCGATCCTCGAGGTTGACGATCTCGAGATCCCACAGCTCGACCGGATCGGTGCGCGCCACGGCGACCTCGGCGCGCAGGCGAAGGCCCAGGCCGCGGCGGGAGAGGCGGGCCGCCCAGGGCACCGGCCGGCTGGTCTCCGGGAACGTCGGATCGAGCGTCCCGGGCAGGGCCTGGAGCGCGAGCGGCAGGGTCTCGGGCTGGTCCGGGTCACGGAGCCAGAAGAGCTTGCCGCGCCGGCGCAGCGGGTCGTCCGGGCGGCGTGTGAGGTCGAGCTCGTACTCGCGGTGCAGCGCGCTCAGAACCCGCGAGAAGCCCCGCCCGTCGGCGGCGATCTCGACCGTGTAGCGGCCGTTGCTCAACAGCCACGGGCGGTCGGGCGCCCAGCCGACGCCGGGCTGGGTGCGCGGTCGCGGATGGCGCACGCGACGGGCACGCGCCAGCTCGTTGTAGAGGATCGCCAGCACCAGCGAGCAGAGGCCGGCCGCGAAGGCGTAGCCGACCAGGGCCGTGCCGACCGCGGGCAGGAGCGGGCCGGCCGCCGCGCGCACCTGCTCCGCTCCCGTCCAGACCCGATCCCACTCGCCACCGCGCGGGATGTAGAAGGGGATCAGCAGCGGCAGCCAGGTCGCGAACCGCCGGATGCCCTCCGGGATGCAGCGGGTGCGGGCCGAGTGGCCGAGGAAGCGGGCCGCCTTCTCGTCGAGCACATCGCCGCCGACGAAGGAGAGGTTGACCAGCGTCGCCACGCGCAGGCCCATGTGGTCGAACCAGATGAGCATCCGCAGCCAGTCGTAGGCGAGGAGGCCGAGGAACAGCTCGAGGCTCCAGGCGCGGAACTCCTCGGGCCCCAGCCGGACGGACTGCACCGTGGCGACCAGTGTGCGCACGGCACCATCCTGGTTGTACCAGGAGGGATCGGCGGAGAGCCGCAGGAACGAGTAGATGATCGGAGCCATCCAGAGGCCCCAGCGCAGGACCCGAATGGCCTGCTCGACCAGCGCCACGAGGCCGCGCGAGGAGAACAGCTCCTCGAGCGGACGCAGCCGGCGCTCGACCAGGGCGGTCAGGAGGACGAGGTTGATCGAGAACAGAGGTGCCGCGAGCGACCAGTTGATCACGCCGGACAGGGATTCGGCATAGAGAAGCGCCACACCACCGCCCACCTGTCCGAGGTCCTGGGCCCCCCACTTGCTGAACAGGGGATAGACCACGTAGCGCTCGATCGCGCGACCGTCGGCCGGGAAGTGGACGCTGGCGTAGCGGGCCGCCTTGTCGAGAACGGTGGCGAGCTGGGCCGCGTCGACGTACCAGGCGAGCGCGCCCCCGGCGATGCCGCCGAGCAGTGCGCCCAGTGCGTAGAGCCGCCACGTCTGCAGTCCTCGACGGCGCCCCTGTGCGACCTCGAGCGCGTCGGTGAGCAGATCGATCCCGGCATAGGCTGCGATCCCGGCGACCGCGCCGAAGAGGAATCGGGCGAGGGGGCCGGCCTCGGGGAGACCGCTGGACCAGCCGAGACCGATCGCGAGCCCGATCACGGCGCCGCGGGCATAGCCCGAGGACTGTCCCGCCGCGTGGACCAGGCGACGCCAGAAGGCGGGACTGCCGTCGAAGGTCTCGACGATCGTGCGCGCGGCCGGGAACAGGAGCGCGCCCGCCACGGTCGCCAGCACCAGCGGCGCGGCCTCCGCCACGGCGCGCACCAGCGGCGAGGCGGCGAGGCCCGCCGGAACGTGGATCACGAGCAGGAAGACCAGCGTGTAGACGGCACCCTTGGCGAGGCCGTCCCGCCAGTGCCCGATCGCGGCGGCACGGGTCGGCCGGCGCACGATCAGCGCATCGAGGAGCACGCCGGTCATCAGGAACACCTGTGCCCAGAGAGCGGCCTGGGCGAGCGCGCCGCTCACGAGCACCGCCAGCAGCCGGGGCAGGGCCGGAAACTCGGCCACGGCACGGCTCGAGCCGAGCTCGGCCACGACCGGCGAGAGCACCGCACCCAGGGCCGCCGCCACGAGCAGGGCCAGGAGCAGCGGATCACGGGTCCCGCGTCGGTCCATGACGAGCCCGAGTCCGACGGTGACCACGAGGTTGAAGCCCGCCAGCAGCAGCGTGCGGCCGAGCAGGATCGCCGTCTCGCCACTACCGCCCGCCGGCAGGAGGGCGCCGCCGAGCTCGGCCATCAGCGGCCGCGCACCCAGCGCCAGGAGTATTCCCAAGAGGAAGGGCGCGACGAGCCAGGCGACGCTGGTCAACGGATGCGGCAGCCGCCCCTCGCGCCCGAGCGTCCAGACCGCGGCCGCTAGATAGAGCGCGGTCGCGGCCGCGGCGCCGAGCGGCGTCAGCGTGACCAGCTCGGCCCAGTGCAGGGGCGTACCCCAGGGTCGGGCCTCCGGGTCGCAGGCGAGCGCCAGGAGGAGGAACGCGACCGCGTCCAAGGCGAGACGCGGGCCGAGCCGATTCCGTGCTCCGACGGCCCGTGCCGAGGCGATCAGCGCCAGCGTGCCCGCTACGGTCGAAGCCGCCGCAGCCGCCATGCCGGCTCCGCGCATCGCCGAGGCACTCGCAGCCAGCCCGAGGAACAGCGCCGCCAGGGCGGAGCCGACCTCCGCCCATCCCCAGCGGCCCGGACGTTGGCACTCCGCGGTCGAGCCGGTGTTCATGCGGGCTCCTTCTGGCGGATCGCATCGCGGCCCGTCGGGAAGGGCGCGGCGAGACGAGCGCTGCCGATCGGACTAGCGCCTCACCCGCTCCCGGCAAGCCGGGTCGCGCAGAATTTCCACGAACCGGCAACCAGCGCAACCATTACGAGTGCATCTGTCACCAAATTCTATTTTTATGCGATTCGAGCGCGCCTTCCGGATGCCCGCTCGCGGTTCTCCCGAACGTGGATCGGATGGTCGCACTCGAACGGGCCGGCCAGGTGGCGCAGGCGCAGGTGCGGCCGGCACAGCCTGCAGCTACGCCGGCTCGACACCCCGGCGCCTGCGTGGTTTCGGCCCGTCGGGCTTGGCCTCGATCGGCTGGAGGAACCCGACGCGCACCAGCGAGGCGACGAAGCGCGCCGGCGATTCGGTCGACAGGTGCTGCCCACCCCATTTCTCGAACCGGCTCGCCATGCCGCGCATGAAGTCGACCCGGTTCCTGCCGCGGGCGAAGCTCAGCCAGCGGAGCTGATCGACGATCTCGCTGGCGGTCCGCGCGGTGTAGATGCGCCCGTCGTCGCGCGCGCGGTAACGGTGCCGCAGGCGTGCCTCCTCCGCCGTCGCACCCGGGACGTCGCCCCCGACGGGGACGCCGTCGACGCGGACGAGGCGCAGGCCCGCTCGGTAGGGTGCGGTCATGCGCTTTCTCCCACTCGCCGCGAGGCCGACCTCCCGAACACGCTCGGCGCGCAGCCTCGTCCCCACGTCCGCGACGCGGTTCGCCGGGTCCCGAGGACCGACGCGACGTCATCGACCGTGAGGGCGTGGCTCGCCTTCATGCCCGCTCTCCCCACCCGGCGGCCAGCCCGAGCAACCGGACCACCTCGGCGTCCTCGGTCTGGGTGAAGTCATTGTAGACCTGGCCCACCGCGCCGAGCCACTCGGGCTGCTCGAGCGCGATGCACTCCTCGGCTTCGCGAGCGAGATCGGCGAGCGTGTCGGGCGGTGCCACGGGGACGGCCAGGATCCGCCGCCGCGGCCCCTGACGGGCCAGCGCGCGCAGGGCGGCACGCACGGTCGTGCCGGTGGCGATGCCGTCGTCGACCAGGACGACCGTGCGGCCGTGCACGGGCACGGCCGGCCGATCCCCGCAGTAGAGGCGACGACGGCGCTCGATCTCCGCGAGCTCGCGCCGCGCCTCGTCCCGGATCCAGGCCTCGTCGAGATCGTAGGCCCGGATCACCTCCTCGTTGCGCACGAGTACCGGCTCCGCACCGTCCACGACGGCGCCGGCCGCGAGCTCGCGATGGCCCGGGGCACCGATCTTGCGCACCAGGAGCACGTCGAGCGGCGCGCGCAGCGCCCGGGCGATCTCGAAGGCGACCGGCACCCCGCCACGCGGAAGCGCCAGCACGACCACGTCCTGCCCGACCAGGTGGCCGAGCCGCGCGGCGAGCCGGCGCCCGGCGTCGGTCCGATCGGCGAACATCGCGGAACCTCCTTTCGCCGTTTGGGTGGTCTCGTCCGCGCGCCCGAGCTCCCCTGCCGTCTCAGGCCTCGAGCGTGCCGGCCGGATCGGCCAGGAGCTCCTCGAGGGAGCCTCCCGCGTGCAACCGGCGGATCGCCTCGGCCAGAAGGGGGGCGATCGGCAGGACGGTCAGCCTCGAACGGGCCAGCTCCTCGGGGAGGCGGAATGGCGGCACGGAGTCGGTGAGCAGCCAGCCGGCGATCTGCGGATCGCCGACGACCGCCGCCGCATCGCCTGTGAACAGGCCGTGCGTCGCCACCGCCTGCACGGCCGCGGCGCCCCGCGCGAGGCAGGCGCGGGCGCACCGCAGCATGGTTCCGCCGGTGCTCACGAGGTCGTCGACCACGAGGGCGGTCCGGTCGTGGACCTCGCCCGCGAACAGCTCGCCGCGCACCACCCCGGCGCTGCGGTGCTTCTCCATGATCGCCATCCCGATCGGGCTGCCCGAGGCCGCCTCGAGGTCCGCGCGCAGCGCCTCGGCACGTTTGCTGCCGCCGGCATCCGGCGAGACCACGGCGAGCGGTCGGCCGGCAAGCGTCGCGAGCAGGTGGCGGACCTGGAGCGCGCGGGCCGCCAGCGACACGGTCTCGATCCGGAAGGCGTTCTCGAACGCCGCCGGGTTGTGCAGGTCGAGCGCCACCACCCGGACGATGCCCACGGCCTCGACGAGCTGCGCCAAATACCGGAGCGAGACCGGGTCACGCGGTTTGGTGCGTCGGTCCTTGCGCGCGTAGGCCAGATAGGGCGCCACGAGTGTGAGCCGGGCGGCCCCGTGGTCGCGCAGGCAGGCTGCGAGGAAGAGCGTGCGCAGGAGCTTCTCGTCCGCCGACAGCCCGGGCTCGCCGTGCAGCGACTGCAGAAGGTACACGTCGCCGCCGCGCACGCTCGCGAGCGGTCGGATCTTGTGCTCGCCGTCCTCGAACTCGCGTTCCTCCACGGGTGTAAGTGCCACTCCGAGGGCCGCTGCGACCTGCGCCGCCTGGGGCGCCCCGCAGCCGAGCGACACGAGGTGCAGGCTCAAGGGATCGCCTCCGCGAGCAGTTGCGCCAGATGCCGTACCTGCCGACCGGTGCCGTGCGCGATCTGCTGCCGGCAGCTCGTGCCGTCGGCGAGCACGAGGCTGTCGGCAGCGGCCGATCGGATGGCCGGCAGCAGTGCCGCCTCGGCCATGGCGTGCGAGGCCTCACGGTGCTCCACCTCGTAGCCGAACGCCCCGGCCATCCCGCAGCAGCTCGATTCGATCACCTCCACCTCGAGCTCGGGCACGAGCCGGGCCGCCTCGACCACCGCCGGCAGCAGGCCGAACGCCTTCTCGTGGCAGTGACCGTGCAGGAGAGCCCGCCCGGGCCTCGGCCGGAGGTCGAGCTCGAGTCGCCCGGCCCGCCGTTCCTCGACCAGGAGTTCCGCCAGATGCTGCACACGGCCCTCGAGCCCGGCGCGCTCCTCGGCCGGGAGCAGGGCCTCGACCTCGTCGCGGAAGGTCGAGAGGCAGGACGGCTCGAGGCCGACCACGCGGGCACCGGCCGCGAGCCAGGGTCGAAGCGCCCGGATCGTCCTGCGGAGCTCGCCGCGTGCCTCCTCCAGGCAGCCCGCGGCGAGCCAGGTCCGCCCGCAGCAGAGCGGCCGCTCACCCGCCGGCGTGGCATCGACCACGCGGAATCCCGCCCGCTCGAGCACCCGTGCCGCCGCCGCGGCATTCTCGGGTTCGAACCAGGTCGTGAACGTGTCGGCGAACAGTACGACCGTCCGCTCGGCGGGGCCGGTGGGTACGCTGGGGCGCGGCCGCCAGGGCGTCTGCGCGAAGCGCGGCAGGGGCCGGTCGCGGGCGATCCCGAGCAGCCGCTCGCCCAGGAGTGCCAGGACGGGCATCCGGTCGCGGAGAGCGAGGACACCGCGCAGCCGGTGGCCGAGGGGTGCCCAGCGCGGCAGGGTCGCGAAGGTCCGCTCGCGCAGGCCGAGGCCCCGGCGCACCCGGCGCTGGTGGCGCAGCTCGAGTTTCATGCGCGCCATGTCGACGCCGGTCGGGCATTCTCGGCGGCAGGCCTTGCAGGCGACGCAGAGATCGAGTGCCGGTTCGAGCGCATCGAGCCCGGCCTCGGTCGGGCCGACCCGGCCGAGCAGGACGTCGCGCAGGAGGTTGGCCCGACCGCGCGTCGAGTCGGCCTCGGCGTGCGTCAAGCGGAAGGAAGGACACATCACGCCGCGGCCGAGCGACCGGCAGGCACCGTTGTTGTTGCACATCTCGGCGGCGCCAAGGAGGCCGCCCCAGGGCGACCAGTCGAGCCCGGTGGAGATCTCGATCGGCCGCGCCGCCGGCCGCGCCCGCAGCAGGGTCGGCTCGTCCATCCGCGGTGCCCGGACGATCTTGGATGGTGCGGTGTTGAGCACGCCCTCGGGATCGAACAGGTCCTTGATCCGCTCGAAGCAGCGCACGAGGTCGGCTCCGAACACCCGCCCGTGCCACTCGCTCCGCACGATGCCGTCGCCGTGCTCGCCCGAATGCGTGCCGGCCAGCCTGCGCACGAGCTCGACCGCCTCCTCCGCGATCGCGCGCAGGGCGCTGCGGTCCTTCTCCAGCCGGAGGTTCAGGACCGGTCGCACGTGCAGGCAGCCGGCCCCTGCGTGCGCATACCAGGTGCCCTTGGTGCCGTGCCGGGCGAAGAGCTCCTCGAGCGCGGACGTGTAATCCGCCAGATGCTCGACCGGGACCGTGCAGTCCTCGATGAACGAGACCGGCTTGCCCTCGCCGCGCATCGACATGACGATGTTGAGCCCGGCGGTGCGCAACGCCGCGATGTCCGCCTGCACGGAGGCGGTCCGCGCCTCGACCACGGCACCCGGATGACCGAGGTCGGCCATCAGCTCGCGGAGGCGGGTCAGATCGCGCTCGAGCGGAGCCTGCGCCTCGCCGGCGAACTCGACGAGCAGCAGGCAGTCCGGCTCGCCGCGCACGAACCGCGGCAGCATCTCGGCGAAGGCCGGGATCCGCCGTGCCAGATCGAGGATGGTGCGGTCGACCAGCTCGACGCAGGTCGGGCCGAGGCCCACCAGGGCCGGAGCGGCGCGCATCGCCGCGGCGAAGCTCGGAAAATGGCAGACGCCCAGGACCCTTTGTCTCGGAAGACGATGCAGTCGGAGCTTGATGCTCCGGAAGAGCGCCAGCGTGCCCTCCGAGCCGACCAGGATCGAGGCCGGGTTGAAGGGCCCCTGCGGGTCGATCCGATCGAGCGCGTAGCCGCCGACCTGGCGCGCCGTGCGTGGCCAGCGCGCGCGGACTGCAGGTGCCGCATCGCGGGCCACGGCGCGCAGCCCGGCCACGATCTCCCCGAGCCGGCCGGGCGGCTCGCCGGCCCCGACCGGTGCGAAGTCGAGGTGTGAGCCGTCCGCCAGAAGTGCTTCGATTTCCAGCACATTGTCGATCGACACGCCGTACGCCAACGAGCGCGAGCCACAGGCGTTGTTGGCGGTCATGCCGCCGAGCGTCGCACGCGAGGCGGTCGACACGTCGACGGGATAGAACAGACCGTGCGGGGCGAGCACACGGTTGAGCTCGTCGAGCACCACCCCGGGCTCCACGCGAACGGTCCCGGCCTCGGGGTCGAGGTCGCGGATGCCGGTGAGCCAACGCGAGCAGTCGAGGATCAGGGAGCGCCCGACGGTCTGACCGGCCTGCGAGGTGCCGGCACCGCGGGCGATCACCGAGACCTTCTCCTCGCGGGCGATCGCGAGGGCGGCTTCCAGATCGTCGGGATCGCGCGGGCAGACCACGCCGATCGGCTCGATGTGGTAGATGGAGGCGTCGGTGGCGTAACGGGCGCGATCGGCGGGCGAGAACAGCACCGCGCCCCGGAGCACGCGGCGCAGCCTGCCCTCGAGGGCCGGATCGCCGATGCGGGTGTGCGCGGGTCGGAGCGTGGTGACGGCCATCGGCGCTCGCCGGCTGCGGGCTCGGGCGGAACCTCGCATGGCCAGAGCCGGCGCGGCAATCCTTCCCGCGGGACCGCCGCCTTGACGCGGCACCGGCGTCGGCGTCAAGCGGTCGCACACCGGTCGAGGGAGCCAGCCCCGATGAGCACCAGCCGCCGCGCCGGCAGGCACTTCCTGCAGATCCCGGGGCCCACCAACGTGCCCGACCGGATCCTGCGCGCCATCGACCGGCCGACGATCGACCATCGTGGGCCCGACTTCGAGCGTCTGGCCCGCAGCGTGCTGGACGGGCTGCGGAGCATCTTCCGGACGTCCGGACCGGTGATCGTCTATCCCGCCTCCGGAACGGGTGCCTGGGAGGCGGCGCTCGTCAACACGCTCTCACCGGGCGATCGGGTGCTGATGGCCGAGACCGGGCATTTCGCGACGCTCTGGTGCGAGCTCGCCCGCCGCCTCGGGCTCGAGGTCGTGCTGCTGCCCGGCGACTGGTGGACCGGGGTCGACCCGACACGGATCGAACAGACCCTCGGCGAGGACCGCGCCCGGGCGCTCCGCGCGGTGTGCATCGTCCACAACGAGACCTCGACGGGCGTACGCAGCGACGTCCCGGCGGTGCGCCGGGCGCTCGACCGCGCCGGTCATCCGGCGCTCCTGATGGTCGACACGATCAGCTCGCTCGCCTCGATGGACTATCGCCACGAGGAGTGGGGCGTGGACGTCACCGTTGGCGGCTCGCAGAAGGGACTGATGCTGCCGCCGGGCCTGTCCTTCAACGCCGTGAGCCCGCGCGCCCTCGAGGCGCACCGCACGGCGCGCCTGCCGCGGAGCTACTTCGACTGGACCGCGATGCTCGATGCCAACCGGCGCGGCTTCTTCCCCTACACGCCCGCGACCAACCTGCTCTACGGCCTCGAGGAGGCGATCGCCATGCTGCACGAGGAGGGGCTCGAGCAGGTGTTCGCCCGGCACGAGCGGCTCGCCCGTGCGACCCGTGCCGCGGTCGCCGCCTGGGGCCTCGAGATCGTCGCCCGGCACCCGGCCGAGCGCTCGGCCTCGCTGACCGGCGTGCTGATGCCCGAGGGCGTCGACGCCGACCTTGTCCGTGCCCTGATCCTGGAGCGCTTCGACCTCTCGCTCGGCGCCGGCCTCGGCCGCCTCGCGCGGCGCGCCTTCCGCATCGGCCACCTGGGCGACCTCAACGAGCTCACGCTCATGGGGACCCTCGCGGGCGTCGAGATGGGGCTCGAGGCGGCGGGCGTGCGGCTCGCCGGCAGCGGGCTGCCGGCCGCCAAGCGGGTGCTCCTCGGGGAGCCGACCGCGAGCCGGGTGGCCGCCTGAGGTGACGGTCGCGACCATACGCTTCCGGGGCTACCCCCGCCGCGACGGCCGCGCCGGCAGCCGCAACCATCTCCTGATCCTCTCGGTCACCGGGCTCACCGGCCCGGCGGCGCGGCGGATCGGGGCCTCGCTGCGCGGTTCGATCGTGGTCGGCACGCCCTACGGCAGCGGGCTCCTCGGCGCCGACGCGGCCGCCCAGGAGCGCTGCCTCGCCGGTCTCGCCACCCACCCGAACGCGGGCGCCGTGCTGGTGGTCGGCGGCGATGCGCCGCTCGTCGAGCGGCTCGCAGGCGCCGCCGCCGCGAGCGGCCGGCCCGTCGAGGCGCTCACCATCGACGGCTGCGGCCACGACCTCCTGGCACTCGCCGATCGCGGCATCCGCGCCGGCCTGCGCCTCGCCAAGGCGATCGCCGGCGCCGCCCGGGTCGAGGTCGGGCTGGACCAGCTCTGCCTCGGGCTCGAGTGCGGGCGATCCGACCCGAGCTCGGGACTCGTCGCCAACCCCGTCGTGGGTCTCGTGGTCGACCGGGTGGTCGACGGCGGCGGGACGGCGATCCTGGGGGAGACCACCGAGTGGCTCGGCGCCGAGCATCGCCTCGCGGCCCGGGCCGTCGATGCGGCGACCGGTCGGGCGATCCGCGAGGCTGCCGACCGCCGTGAGACGATGGCGGTCGCGGCCGGGCTCGATCTGACCGGCACCAACCCGTCCGCCACCAACATCGCGGCCGGCCTGTCGAGCATCGAGGAGAAGTCGCTCGGCGCCGTAGCCAAGGCCGGCAGCCGGCCGATCCGCGGCCTGCTCGACTACGGCGCGTCGCCGCCCGGGCCGGGCCTCTGGGTGATGGACGCGCCCGCCTACGCGCCCGAATCGGTGACCGGCTTCACCGCCGCCGGCGCCAACCTCGTGCTGTTCACGACCGGGGTCGGCAACGCCTATGGCAGCGTCCTGGCGCCGACGATCAAGATCAGCGCCAACCCCGAGACCTGCGCGCGGCTGGGCGACCAGGTCGACGTCGATCTTTCCGGCGTCTTCACCGGAAGCGACCGCCCCGAGCGGGCGGCGGACGACCTGCTCGCCCTGGCCTGCTCGGTCGCCTCGGGACGTCGCGTTACCGCCGAGATCCTGGGCGAGACCGACGAGGTCCTGGCCCGCTTCGGTCCGGCGCTCTGAGGCCCAAGGAGTCGATCCGATGTCGGACGAGCCGATCGACGCCCTCGTGCTCGACCCGCGCGACACGGTGGCGACCGCGCTCCGCCCTCTCGCCGCGGTGACGACGGTGCGGATCGGAACACCGACGGGCCGGATCCTGCTCGTGATGCGCGAGGCCGTACCTCTCTGCCACAAGCTGGCGCTGGTCGACCAGGAGGCCGGCGCCGTCGTGCTCAAGTATGGTGAGCCGATCGGCGAGCTCACCCGTCCGGTGCGCGCCGGCGAGCTCGTCCACGTGCACAACCTGCGCAGCCGCCGGGCGCGCGGCCCCGCACCCTGAAGGCGGCCCAGCACCCGCTCAGCGGCGCAGCCGCGCCCCGCAGGCCTTTTCGACGGCGCCCACGATCCGCTGTGCCGCGGCCTCGATCTCGCTCTCGCCGAGGGTTCGGTCGGGCGCCTGCAGGCGGACCGCGACGGCGAGCGACTTCTTGCCCTCGGGCAGCCCGCTGCCGACATAGACGTCGAACAGGCGCACCTCGCGCACCAGTCGCTTCTCCGCCGCGCGCACCGCCTTGAGGACGTCCTCGGCCGGGAAGGCGGCGTCGACCACGAAGGCGAAGTCGCGGTCGACCGGCGGGTAGGGGAGGGGTTCCAGCGGTGGACGTGCCCTGCCGACGCGCGGCTTGGGCTTGGGCAGGGCATCCAGGTCGACCTCGAACGCCACGGCCGGCGCCCCGACATCGAATGCCTCGAGCACGCGGGGATGCAGCTCGCCGAAGAGAGCGACGGCGCCGGGTCCGAGCATCAGCCGGCCCGCCCGGCCGGGATGGTACCAGGGCGGCGGCGCACCCACGGTGGTGAGGGCTTCCGTCCGCACGCCCGCGGCCGCGAGCGCCGCCAGTGCGTCGGCCTTGGCGTCGAGGGCATCCACCGGCCGCTCGGCCGTGGCCCAGCTGCGCGGCTCGGCTCGTCCGAAGCGCACGCCCGCGATCGACCAGACCTGCTCGCGCGGCTGCCCCCCGGTGAACCTCGGCCCGAGCTCGAACAGGGCGCCCTCCTCCTGCTTGCGGGCGAGGTTGCGGGCGGCGGCCGCGAGCAGGCCGGGCAGGAGCGAGGGGCGCAGCGCGGAGAGCTCGGAACTCAGCGGGTTGGCCATCCGGCAGGCCGCCCCGCCGAACAGATCGGCGTGCTCCGGCGGCACGAACGACCAGGTGACCGCCTCCGCCAGGCCCTGCGCGGCGACCGCCCGGCGCACGGCGGCGCGGCGCCGCTGCTCGGGCGCGAGCAGCACCGGTGCCACCGCCTCGGTGCGGGTCACGGGCACCGGCGGGATCCGCTCGAACCCGTGCAGCCGCGCGAGCTCCTCGACGATGCAGGCCTCGGTCGTGACGTCCTGCCGCCAAGGCGGAACGCGCAGGCTCAAGGTCTCGGTACCACCCTCGACGCGGAAGCCGAGGGCCTCGAGGATGCGCCGGATCTCGTCCGGCTCGAGGTCGATGCCGGCCAGCCGCGGCAGTTGCTTGATGCGGAACGAGAGCGGCGGGCGCGGCGCGGGCACGGCCCCGGCCACCACGGCGGTTCCGGCCTCGCCGCCGCAGAGCTCCAGGATGAGGCGGGTGGCATGCTCGCTCGCCGGCAGCACGAGCTCCGGATCGAGGCCGCGCTCGAAACGGGTGCGCGCGTCGCTCTCGATCCCGAGCCTGCGGCCGGTGGCGGCGGTGCGCAGGGGATCGAACAGCGCCACCTCGAGCAGCACGTCCCGGGTCGTCCCGCTCACCCCGGTCCGCTCGTCGCCCATGATGCCACCGAGGCTGACCGGCCCGAGCGCATCGGTGATCACGGTCATCCCCGGCTCGAGCTCGTACTCGCGCCCGTCCAGGGCGCGGAGGCGCTCACCCGGCCGCGCCGGGCGCACGACGAGGTCGCCCGCGAGCGCGGCCGCGTCGAACACGTGCAGCGGCCGGCCGAGGTCGAAGGTGACGTAGTTGGTGATGTCGACCAGCGCGGAGATGGGACGAAGGCCGATCGCCTCCAGCCGTCGCCGGAGCCAGGGCGGGCTCGGCCCGTTGCGCACGCCTCGGATGATCCGCCCGACGAAGAGCGGGCAGGCGGCCTCGGCGCCGGCGGGGAAGTCGAGCCGGATGGCCGGTCCCGGCGGGCCCATCGCGGGAACCGGATCCATGTTCCGCGGCACGAGCCGGCCGAGGCCGGCGGCCGCCAGATCGCGGGCGATCCCGACGACCCCGTAGCAGTCGGCACGGTCGGGCGTCAGCTTCAGGGTCAGGATCGGACCCTCGAGACCGAGCGCGGCTGCGGCCGGCATGCCGACCTCGAGCCCGTCGCCCGGCAGGTCGACGATCCCGCTATGGTCGTCGCCGAGACCGAGCTCGCGCGCCGAGCAGAGCATGCCCTGGCTCTCGACGCCGCGGATCGTGGCGCGCTTGAGGACCTCGCCCGAGGCCGGGATGGTCAGCCCCTCGACCGCCAGCACGCCCCAGAGGCCGCTGCGTGCGTTGGGTGCCCCGCAGACGATCTGGCGGATGCCGCCCTTGGTCTCGACCCGACAGACCTTGAGCCGGTCGGCCTGCGGATGCGGGCTCGCCTCGAGCACCCGCGCGATCGTGAAGCCGGCGAGTGCGCGGGTCGGGTCGACCACCTCCTCGACCTCGAGGCCGAGCGCGGTGAGCTTCGCCGCGATCTCCTCGGCCGAGGCGGTGGTCTCCAGATGCTCACGCAGCCAGGGCAGGGTCAGCTTCATCGCGACAGCCCTCCGGCACAGCTCGGCACGTCGAGCGGCAGGAAGCCGTAGTGCCGCAGCCAGCGGAGGTCGGCCTCGAAGAAGGTGCGCAGGTCCGGGATCCCGTATTTGAGCATCGCCACGCGGTCGATCCCCATGCCGAAGGCGAACCCCTGCCAGGTGTCCGGATCGAGCCCGACCGCCTCGAGCACCTTCGGGTGGACCATCCCGCAGCCCAGGATCTCGAGCCAGTCCGAGCCCTCGCCGACCACGAGCTCGTCCCTGGTCCGCCTGCAGCCGATGTCCATCTCGGCCGAGGGCTCGGTGAACGGGAAGTAGGAGGGGCGGAAGCGGACCGGGATGTCGTCGCGCTCGAAGAAGGCGCGCACGAAGTCGGTGAGGCACCCCTTGAGGTGACCGAGGTGCGTCCGGCGGTCGATCAGCAGGCCCTCGACCTGGTGGAACATGGGGGTGTGGGTCTGGTCGTAGTCGCGGCGGTAGACGCGGCCCGGGGCGATGATGCGGAACGGCGGCCTGCCCGCCCGCATGGTGCGGATCTGCACCGGGCTCGTGTGGGTGCGCAGCACCAGGGGCTGGCCCTGGGCGTCACGCGAGTCGACGTAGAAGGTGTCCTGCATCTGCCGCGCCGGATGCTCGGGCGGGATGTTGAGGGCCTCGAAATTGTGCCAGTCGTCCTCGATGTCCGGACCTTCGGCGACCGCGAAGCCCATGTCGGCGAAGATCGCCGTGATCTCCTCGGTCACCTGCGAGACGGGATGGATCCGGCCTTCCGGCCGCTCGCGCGGCGGCAGCGTGACGTCCAGCCGCTCGCTCGCGAGGCGCGCCTCGAGCGCCTCGGCGGCGAGTTCGGCACGGCGCGCGGCGATCGCCGCCTCGAGCGCGCGCTTGACCTCGTTGAAGGCCTGTCCCGCGCGCGGCCGCTCCTCGACCGGTAGGCTGCCCAGCCCCTTGACCAGCTCGGTCACGCGACCCCTGCGGCCGAGCGCGGCGACGCGCACCGCCTCGAGGGCCTCCGGGGTCGTGGCCGCGCGGATCTCGCCTTCGATCTCCGCCTTGAGCGCCACGGGATCCATGGTCGACCTCACCTGCACCGCAGAAACGCGAAGGGGGCCTTGCGGCCCCCCGTCCGGCGCCCGAGCGCTCCGCTCAGGCGCGGAGGGCCGCGCTCGCCCGCTCGATGAACAGACCGAAGCCGCTGCGGTCGCGCACCGCCAGATCGGCCAGCATCTTGCGGTCGACCTCGATCCCGGCGCGCTCCAGCCCGTGCATGAAGCGGGAGTAGGTCATCCCGGCCTCGCGCACCGCCGCGTTGATCCGCTGGATCCACAGCGACCGGAAGTCGCGCTTGCGCTGGCGGCGGTCGCGGTAGGCGTACTGCAGCGCCTTCTCCATCGACTGCATCGCCGTCTTGATGCAGGTCGAGCGGCGCCCGCGATGCCCCTTGACCTGGGCCAGCACCTTCTTGTGCCGGGCGTGGGTGGTGGTGCCGCGCTTGACACGAGCCATCTGCGTCGAGCCCCGTCTGGATCCTGGGTTCAGCCGTGCGGCAGCATCAGCCGGACGAGCGCGGCGTCGCCGGGCTCGAGGTAGGCGGTCTTGCGGTGCCGGAGCTTCGCGGACTTGGGCTTGCCGGTGAAGTTGTGCCGATGGAACGCCTGCGCCCGCTTCACCTTGCCGGTGCCGGTGAACGAGAAGCGCTTGGCGGCGCTCCGCTTGCTCTTCATCTTCGGCATGGGGTGGCAACTCCGATCGCGGGCGCGGGGGCCGGCCGGCGCCCGCGCGAAGGCCCGGCGCTCTTAGCAGAGGCTCCGGACCTCGGCAACAGGCGGCGCGGGCGCGCTCAAGGATCGGCGGCCGCCCGTCGCAGCAGCGCCGGCGCCACCACCACGAGCACCGCCATCGCCCAGAGCGTGAGCGAGATCGTGCTCTCGAAGAGGATGCCGAGCTCGCCACCGCTGATCGCGAGCGCGTTCCGGAGGTTGGTCTCCATGACCTTGCCGAGGACGAAGCCCAGGATGATCGGGGCGAGGTCGAAGCCGAGCTTGCGCGCCAGGTAGCCTACCACCCCGATCCCCAGCATCAGCATGATCGAGAGGGTGCTCGCATAGGTGCTGTACACGCCCAGGAACGCGAGCGTCAGGATGCCCGGCAGGAGGATCCAGTTGGGCAGCAGCAGCATGCGCACGAAGATCTGCACCATCGGCAGGTTCATGAGGAGCAGGAGCAGGTTGCCGATGTACATCGAGGCGATCAGGCCGCCCGCGATCTCCGGCCGCTCGGTGAAGAGCTGCGGCCCCGGCTGGATGTTGTAGAGGAGGAGGGCGCCGAGCATGACCGCGGTGGTGCCGCTGCCCGGTACGCCCAGGGTCAGCATCGGCACGAAGGCGCCACCGGCGGCGGCGTTGTTGGCCGCCTCCGGCGCCGCCAGCCCGCGCGGGTCGCCCTTGCCGAAGGTGCCGCGGTCGAGCAGGCGCTTCTCGGTGGTGTAGGAGACGGCACTCGCGACCGACGCCCCGGTCCCCGGCAGGACGCCGATCACGAAGCCGATGCCCGAGGCGCGCAGCACCGAGCCGACACAGCTCCTGAGCGTGGCCCAGCTCGGGAAGCCGCGGCCGATCGCGATCGCCTGCAGGCGGCCGTGGTGCTGGTGCTCGAGCAGCAGCAGCACCTCGCTGATCGAGAACAGACCGATCACCAGGATGATGAACTCGATGCCGTCGTGCAGCTCCGGCTCGTCGAAGGTGAACCGGTAGGCGCCCGAGGTGGGATCGAGCCCGATCGTGGTCAGGGCGAGGCCGATCGCCGCACCGATCATCGTCTTGATCGGCTGGTCGCCGACCATCGAGGTCAAGGTGGCGAAGGCGAACACCATGAGCACGAAGTACTCGGCCGGACCGAAGCCGATCGCGAGCTGGCCCAGCAGCGGCGCGAAGAAGGTCAGGCCCAGGACCGACAGCAGTCCGCCGACGAAGGAGGCGATGCCGGAGAGCGCCAGCGCCTCGGCGCCGCGTCCCTGGCGGGCCATGGGGTTGCCGTCGAGCGCCGTCATCACCGCACCGGCGTCGCCCGGCACGTTGAGGAGGATCGAGGAGATCCGACCGCCGTACTCGGCGCCGTAGTAGACGCCGGCCAGGAGGATCATGGTGCTCTCGGCCGGCACGCCCAGCGTGTAGGCGAGCGGCAGCAGCAGCGCGATCCCGTTGATCGGCCCGATCGCCGGCAGGGCGCCCACGACCGTGCCGAGGAAGCAGCCGAGCAGCCCCAGGAGCAGATTGTGCCACTGGAGGGCCACCCCGAACCCGGTCCAAAGATAGTCGAGCGACACGGCTCAGGGCCCGCCGAGCCAAGCGCCGCGTGGCAGCGGGATCTTGAGGCCGTACACGAACAGCACCCACCAGAGCGCGGCGTTGCCGACGCCGCACAGGAGCGCCTGCCAGGGCCGCGCACGGAAGAGCAGGGCCACGCCGCTGCACACGAGCAGGGTGGCCACCAGGAAGCCGGCGCGATCGTAGAGCCAGGCGCCCAGGAAGGCGAGCGCCACGAGGCCCACGCTCTGCAGCAGCAGCGGGCCGCGCGGCCAGGGCTCGGCATCGCCGGGCCGGACGATCCAGGCGACCGCGAGCAGGCCGAGCAAGCCCGCGAGCAGGAGCGGGAAGGCGCGCGGACCGAGCGGGTCGGAGCTGAAGGCGTACTCGATGCGACTGGCGGCGAGCCCGTAGAGGGTCGCCAGGACCAGCAGCACCAGCGCCGGGACGCGAGCCCCCCAACCGCCCCCGGCCGAGCCCACCGCCGCGGCCGCCGGCTAGAGTCCGGCCTCCTTGGCGAGCTCGCGGAAGCGCGCCGTGTCGGCGAGCACCTGCGCCTCGAACTCCTTGCCGATCTTGCTGAAGGGGAACAGGCCGCGGGCGGTGCGCTCGGCCGCGAACTCCGGGCTCGCCACGAGCTTGCCCAGGGTCTCGGTCCACCAGCCGTAGTCCGCGTCCGAGACCTTGGGCCCCATGTAGATGCCGCGCCAGATCGTCCAGTCGAGGTCGAGCCCCTGCTCGCGCGCGGTCGGCACCTCGGCCAGATCGCCGGTCAGCCGCTCGCGGCTCATGACCGCCAGGATGCGGACCTTGCCGGCCTTGTGCAGGGCGCCCATCTCGGCCGCGTCGCCCGAGCCGATCTTGATGTGCCCACCCTGGAGCGCCGTGGTCACGGCGCCGCCACCCTCGAGGGCGGCGTAGCGCATCGTCTTCGGGTCCACGCCCACGGCCTTGGCGAAGATCGCGGCCTTCATCCAGTCCTGCGAGCCGACCGCACCGCCACCACCGACGGGGAAGGCCGCAGGGTTGGCCTTGAAGGCATCGGCCAGCTCCTTGAGCGACTTGATCGGCGAGCTGCCGCTCACCGCCAGGACGCCGTAGTCGGCGCCCAGCGCCGCGAGCCAGCGCACCGCGGTCTCGTCGTGGGCGCCGAACTTGCGCTGGGCCAACAGCAGCGCCGAGCCCGAGGATGCCGCCACGACGAGGTTGGGATCGGCCGGGCGGGTGCCCACGACGTGGTTGTAGGCCACCGCCCCGACGCCGCCCTCCATGTATGTGACGGCCATCGGCACCGGCAGCAGCTTGGCGTTCTGCAGGGACAGGCGCAGCAGCTGGCAGGTGAGATCGAAGCCGCCGCCCGGCTTGGCCCCGGCGAGGCATTCGGGCTTCTCGGGCGCGGCCTGCGCGGTGGTGGCGAACAGGCCGAGCAGCGCGGCGGCCATCAATCGGCGCATCGGGGACCTCCCTGATCGATGACGGGCGCATAGCACCCCCGCGACGATGCGCAAAGGAGCCGATGCCCGAGGCGCGACCGTCGTCGGCGCAGGACGAGGGCCGCCCAGGGCGGCGCGGCGAGTGCGGCCACCCGCAGGAGCCCGTGCGCAGCATGGGCCGCGGCCACGGCCGGCACCTGGCGCTCGAGGAAGCCCGAGAGGACGAGGTGGCCGCCCGGCGCCAGCGCGCGGGCGAGCCCCGGTGCCAGCTCGACGAGCGGATCGGCCAGGATGTTGGCGAGGATCAGATCGAAGCGGCCGGCCGCGCGCAGCTCGGGCCGCGCGAGCCCGTCGCTCGCCAGCACGTGGACTCGGCCGGCGACGCCGTTGCGGCGGACGTTCTCCTGGGTCACGCGCACCGCGATCGGGTCGTTGTCGGCCGCCCAGACCCGGCAATCGGCCAGCTTGGCGGCGGCGATCGCCAGGATGCCCGAGCCACAGCCCAGGTCGAGCACGCGCGCCCGGCGCAGGTGGCGCGCCAGCCGCCCGAGGGCCGAGAGGCAGAGGCGCGTGGTGGCGTGCTCGCCGGAGCCGAAGGCGAGGCCGGCCTCGAGGAGGATGGGCACCGCACCCGCCGGCACCGGGTCGGCGGGGTCGGGATGCACGAAGAAGCGACCGACGGTGGTCGGCGGCCCGCGGGTCGCCGCCACTTCGAGCCAGGTCTCGGGGAGCTGCTCCTCGACCTCGAGCCGGTCGGGCGGGGTGAAGTCGAAGCGGGCGCAGACCTGCGCCAGGTCACGGGCGAGTGCCTCCGGATCGGGGCGCCGGGTGAGCCAGAGATCGACGGCGAAGGAGACCGGCTCGGCATCGGCGTCGACCTCCTGCTCGAACACCGAGACGGCATCGGCCAGGGGCTCGAGCGCATCCAGCAGGCCGGGCATGGCGCGAGCCGGTGCCACGAGCCGGACGCGGGCGAGGCGGGGGCCCTCCCCGCCCGACGGCCCGCTCACACCGGCTCCACGAAGCTGTCCACGACCTTCTTCCGCCCGGCCTTCTCGAAGGCGATCTCGAGCTTGTCGCCGTCGATCGCCTCGATCCGCCCGTAGCCGAACTTGTCGTGGAAGATCCGCTCGCCCACCCGGAAGGTCCGGCTGCCGGCGGGCGGTCGCGAGGCCAGGATCTCGGCCCGCCCCTCGAGCAACCGGCCGAGCTCGGCGCGGCGCGAGCGGAAGCGCGCCGGCTGCGCCGTGAAGCCCGGATCGCCCAGGGTCTCCCAGTCCGGACGGGCGGCGGGGCTGCGGTGCAGATGCTCGACATGCTCGGCCGGCAGCTCCTCGACGAAGCGCGAGGGCACGGCGCTGGTCCACTGGCCGTAGACCCGGCGGTTGGCGGCGAAGCTCACCGCGCAGCGGCGGCGTGCCCGGGTGAGCCCGACATAGGCGAGCCGGCGCTCCTCCTCGAGCGCCCGGGCGCCACCCTCGTCGATCGCGCGCTGGCTCGGGAACAGGCCTTCCTCCCAGCCGGCCAGGAACACGCTCTCGAACTCGAGCCCCTTGGCGCCGTGCAGCGTCATGACGCTCACCATGTCGCCGGCGGCATCGCTCGTGCCGTCGACCACGAGGGCCACGTGCTCGAGGAAGGCGCCGAGCGTCTCGAAGCCGTCGAGCGCCTTGGCGAGCTCCTTGAGATTGTCGAGCCGGCCCTGCGCGTCGGGGGTCCGCTCGGCCTGCCACATCTCGACATAGCCCGAGTCCTCGAGGACCTGCTCGGCCAGATCGCGCGGCGAGCGCTCGGCGAGGAGCCCACGCCAGCGGTCGAGCTGGGCGAGGAAGCGGTCGAGCGCGCCGCGCGCCCGCGCCGGGAGCTCGTCGGTGGTCGCGAGCGTGCGGCCGGCGCGCACGAGGCTCGTGCCGGCCCGCCGCGCGGCGGCGTGCAGGGTGCGCATCGCCGCCTCGCCGATGCCGCGGCGCGGCAGGTTGACGATCCGCTCGAAGGCCAGGTCGTCGTCCGGCGAGGCCACGAGGCGGAGATAGGCGACGGCGTCGCGGATCTCCTGGCGCTCGTAGAAGCGTGGCCCGCCGATCACCCGATAGGGCAGGCCCATCTGGATGAAGCGCTCCTCGATCGGCCGGGTCTGGAAGCCGGCGCGCACCAGGACGGCGATCGAGGCGAGCGGCTCGCCCCGCCGCTGCAGCGCCTCGATCTCCTGCCCGATCCAGCGCGCCTCCTCGCTCTCGTCCCAGAGCCCGGCGATGCGCACCGGCTCGCCGGCCTCGCCCTCGGTCCAGAGCGTCTTGCCGTGGCGCGCCCGGTTGCGGGCGATGAGACCGCCCGCAGCCCCCAGGATGTGGCCGGTCGAGCGGTAGTTGCGCTCCAGGCGGACCACCGTGGCACCCGGAAAGTCCTGCTCGAAGCGCAGGATGTTGCCGACCTCCGCACCCCGCCAGGAGTAGATCGACTGGTCGTCGTCGCCGACGCAGGTGATGTTCCGGTGCCGCTGGGCGAGGAGCCGCAGCCAGAGATACTGGGCGACGTTGGTGTCCTGGTACTCGTCGACGAGGATCGCCCGGAAGCGTCGCTGGTAGCGCTCGAGCAGCTCGGGATGGCCCTGGAGCAGGGTGAGCCCGTGCAGCAGCAGGTCGCCGAAGTCACACGCGTTCACCGTCGCGAGCCGCTCCTGGTAGGCGGCGTAGAGCTCGCGGCCGCGGCCGAGGGCGAAGTCGGACAGCTCCGCCGCCGGCACCTGCTCGGGGCGCCAGCCCTTGTCCTTCCAGCGCTGGATCAGGGCCGCCAGGCCGCGCGCCGGCCAGCGCCGCTCGTCGAGCCCGGCCGCCAGGAGCACCTGCTTGAGGAGGCGGAGCTGGTCGTCGGTGTCGAGGATGGTGAAGGAGGGCTCCAGGCCGACCAGTTCGGCGTGCGCGCGCAGCATCCGCACGCCCATGGCGTGGAACGTGCCGAGCCAAAGGCCCTGGACGCTGCGTCCGATCAGCCGCTCGACCCGCTCGGCCATCTCGCGCGCCGCCTTGTTGGTGAAGGTGACGGCGAGCACCTCGCCGGCGCGCACCCGCCCCTCGATCAGCAGATGCGCCAGCCGGCAGGTCAGAACCCGGGTCTTGCCGGTACCCGCGCCGGCGAGCACCAGGAGCGGGCCGTCCGGCGCGGTCACGGCGGCCAGTTGCTCGGGGTTGAGCCCGGCAAGGTGATCCTGCGGCTCGGATGGCCTCGGGAGCGGAAGCGGCATGCGACGGCCCGTCGGGACCCCGTCAAGGGACGGCCGTGAAGCTAGCCGGCCCTCCCGCGGGAGACCACCCCTCCGTCCCGGAGGGACCGAGCCCTGCGCCGGCCGGGCGCCGCGGGAGCGAGGGGAGTCCGCGGCGCCGCGGGGCCGGGCACCGGTCGAGCGCGACGAGCCCCGCTCAGGCGGCAGCCGGGATCGACGTGACCGCAACGGTGCCGTCGGCCGTGGTTTCCGGCTTCCGCAGGACGAACTTCACGCCTCGGAGCCGGGGCTCCAGGCCGTGCCGGCGTGCGAAGGCGGCACAGGCCCGCGCGACGCCGGGGAAGACGGCGATGCAGTCATCGCCGATCAGGAGACCGCCCGGCCGCAACAACGGCCAATAGGCTTCCAGATCGGCGAGCACGTCCTGCTCCTCGTGCGAGGCGTCGAGATAGACGAGATCGGCGGAAATGCCGCGCTGTCGAAGGAAGCGCGCCGCGGTCGTCGAGGTCTGGGGCAGTGGGGTGAGGTAGTCCTGGAGACCGCGGGCGCGGACGTTCGCCATGAACTGCTCGTAGATCGTCGGGCGGCCGCGGCGCATCCCGAGCAACGGGCGGAACCCGTCGTCCAGGAGGTGCTCCAGACTGCCGAGCCAGGTATCGATGCAGAGGATGGCCGCATCCAGGCCGAGCCCTCGGCACGCTTCCGCCATGAAGACGGCCGACTGTCCCTTCCAGGTCCCCACCTCGATCACGAGCCGCGGCCGGACGGTCTCGATCGCGCCGCGCAACAGCGGATCCGTGCCGGCCCAGCCCTGCAGATCCTCGCGCAGGAGCTCGAGCGGCGGCTCGGCGAACGGATCGCCCAGGCCCAGGGCCGCGCGCAGCCTCTCGGTCGCTCGGGTCATCGTCACGCCCTCTCCCGGTCGCGTTCCGTTCCGCGGCCCCCGGGCCGCCTCCTCCCTCTAGCAGCCGACGGTTAACGAGCGGTTGATCGCTCGCGCGCGGCGACGGGGCAGGGGCGTGGCGCGAAGGGTCGCCTTGACAGTGCGGTGGCCGGCCCGAAACCTCGCCTCGGTACCGTCGGAGCCGGTTCATGTCCTACGAAGGTCGCCTGTTCGTCGTCACCGGTGCGGCCGGTGGCATCGGCCGCGAGACCGTCCGGCTGCTGCTCGGCAAGGGCGCCCGCTGCCTGCTCGTCGACCGCGACGCCCGGGCGCTCGCGGCGCTCGAGGTCGAGCTCGACGCCAGCCGACGGACCACGGCCGTGGTCTCCGACCTCACCTCGCCGGCCGCCTGCGAGCAGGCGCTCGATGCCGTCGACGGGCCGGTCTACGCGCTCGTCCACCTGGCCGGGCTGTTCGAGCCGGAGGACTTCGCGGGCGACGCGCGCGCGGTCTTCGACCGCGTCCAGGCGGCCAACCTCACCAACGCCTTCGACATGTGCGTGGCGGTCAGCCGGCGGCTCGACGACGAGGCGGTCTGCCGGATCGTGCTGGTGAGCTCGCTCGCCTTCCGGCGCGGCTCGTTCGACCATGTGAGCTACAGTGCCGCCAAGGGCGGGATCGTGGGCCTGGTGCGCGCGCTCGCCCGCAAGCTCGCCCCGCACGTGCTCGTCAACGGGCTGGCGCCCGGCCACATCGAGACCGGCATGCCGGCGCACATCTGGGCCGACCGGACGCGCGGCGAGCGCATGCTCTCGGAGATCCCGCTCAGGCGGCGCGGCCATCCGCGCGAGGTGGCGAGCGTGATCGACTTCCTGTGCGGCGACGGGTCGACCTACATCACGGGCCAGGTGCTCAACGTCGACGGTGGCGTCGTCAACGGCTGAGCCGGCCGCCGTCGGGCGCTTGCCAAGGGGCGCGCGCGGCCGCATAGCTGGTCTGCCCAAAGCAGGGAGGCTCCATGCCCAAGTTCACGCTCGCGGCGGCCGCGCTGGCCGCTGCCCTGGGTGTCGCGGCGGCCCAGGCCCAGGACATCCGCATCGTCGTGGTCAGCCACGGCCAGGCCTCCGACCCGTTCTGGTCGGTCGTCAAGAACGGGGTCGACGCGGCCCAGAAGGACTATGCGGTCAGGGTCGAGTACCGCGCCCCCGACACCTTCGACATGGTCAAGATGGGCCAGCTCATCGACGCCGCGGTGGCGAGCGCGCCGCAGGGCCTCGTCGTGTCGATCCCGGATGCCACGGCGCTCGGCCCGTCGATCCAGAACGCGGTCAAGTCGGGGATCCCGGTCGTCTCGATGAACTCGGGCTCGGACGTCTACGAGAAGCTGGGTGTGCGCGCCCATGTCGGGCAGACCGAGTTCGAGGCCGGCCTCGGCGGCGGCAAGCGGATGGCCGCGCTCGGCGTCAAGAAGGCCATCTGCGTCAACCAGGAGGTCGGCAACGTCGCGCTCGACCTGCGCTGCGACGGCTTCAAGAAGGGCCTCGGCGGCCAGGTCGAGGTGGTCGCGGTCAAGATGGACCCGACCGAGATCAAGGCCGCGGTCAAGGCCCAGCTCGCCCGCACCCCCGACCTGCAGGGCGTGCTCACGCTCGGTCCCTCGGCCGCCGAGCCGGCGCTCGCGGCGCTCGAGGAGGCGGGGCTGATCGGCAAGATCCAGCTCGGCACCTTCGACCTCTCGCCCACCGTTCTGGCCGCCGTGCGCGACGGCAAGATGGCCTTCGCCATCGACCAGCAGCAGTACCTCCAGGGCTACCTCTCGGTCGCCATGCTGGCGCTCAATGCCCGCTACGGCCTGCTGCCGGCCGGGGTGGTGATGACCGGCCCGGGCTTCGTCGAGAAGGCCAACGCCGCCCAGGTGATCGACCTCTCGAAGAAGGGGATCCGCTGAGCGACCCGACCGGGCCGGCCGGGGCCGGCCCGGTCGCGCTGCGACGGGGAGGGGAGGATGGCTGCGATCGGCGTCGCGCCGGGAGACGAGCGGGTGCGGCGCGTGCCGCTGGCGCGGCGGCTGATGGGCCGGCCCGAGCTCGGCGCCGTGGCCGGCTGCATCCTGGTCTTCCTGTTCTTCGCGGTGGTCGCCCGCGGCACCGGCATGTTCTCGGCGCTGGGCGTGGTCACCTTCCTCGAGGTGTCGGCGCAGCTCGGCATCGTCGCCGTGGCCGCGGCGCTGCTCATGATCGGCGGCGAGTTCGACCTCTCGGTCGGCTCGATGATCGGCTTCGCCGGCGTCCTGATCGCGGTGCCGGCGGCGACCTGGGGCTGGCCGCTCTGGCTGTGCATCTGCCTGGCCTTCGCGGCCGCCGTCGCGGTCGGCTGGCTGAACGGCCTCGTCGTCACGCGTACGGGCCTGCCCTCCTTCATCGTCACCCTCGCGGGCCTGTTCATCCTGCGCGGCCTGACGATCGGCCTCACCAGGCTGGTCACCGGCCGCACGCAGGTCGGCGGCCTGCGCGATCTGGTGGCCGAGGACCCGCTCGCCTGGCTGTTCGCCGGCCGGGTCGGCACCGGACTGTTCCAGTGGCTGGCCGATGCCGGGTGGATCCTCAAGCGGCCGGACGGCCTGCCGCAGGTGCAGGGTCTGCCGATGTCGATCGTGTGGTGGCTGGTGCTCTCCGCCGTCGCCACCTGGATCCTCCTGCGCACGCGGACCGGCAACTGGATCTTCGCCGCCGGCGGCGACGCCAACGCCGCGCGCAACGTCGGCGTGCCGGTTCGCCAGGTGAAGATCGGCCTCTTCGTCACGACCGCGGTCTGCGCCACGATCTTCGCCTGCGTGCAGACCCTCTCGGTCGGCTCGGCCGACGTGCTGCGCGGCGAGCTCAAGGAGTTCGAGGCGATCATCGCCTCGGTGATCGGCGGCTGCCTGTTGACCGGCGGCTACGGCTCGGCGATCGGCGCCAGCTTCGGGGCGCTGATCTTCGGCACGGTGCAGCAGGGGATCTTCTACACCGGCGTCAACACCGACTGGTTCAAGGTGTTCCTGGGCGCCATGCTGCTCGTGGCGGTGCTCTTCAACACCTATGTCCGGCGCAAGGCGACGGAGGGTCGCTGAATGGCGACGGCACTGATCGACGTCCAGGGGATCACCAAGACCTTCGGGTCGGTGATCGCGCTCTCCGGCGTGTCGATGACCGTCCAGGCGGGCGAGGTGCACTGCCTGTTGGGCGACAACGGCGCCGGCAAGTCTACCCTCATCAAGACCCTCTCGGGCGTGCACCAGCCGACCGAGGGTCGGATCCTGGTCGAGGGGCGGCCGGTGCTGTTCAGGAGCCCGCGCGACGCGCTCGATCACGGCATCGCCACGGTCTACCAGGACCTGGCGATGATCCCCTTGATGTCGATCGCCCGCAACTTCTTCATGGGCCGCGAGATCACCACCGGGATCGGCCCCTTCCGCCGGTTCGACGTCGGCCGCGCCAACGCCGTGGCGCGCGAGGAGATGGCCAAGATCGGGATCGACGTGCGCGACCCGACCCAGGCCGTGGGCACCCTCTCGGGCGGCGAGCGGCAGTGCGTGGCGATCGCCCGGGCGGTCTATTTCGGCGCCAAGGTGCTGATCCTCGACGAGCCGACCTCGGCGCTCGGCGTCAAGCAGGCATCCATGGTGCTGCGCTACGTCGCCCAGGCGCGCGCCCGCAACCTCGGGGTGATCTTCATCACCCACAACGTCCACCACGCCTGGGCGGTCGGCGACCGCTTCACGGTCCTCAACCGCGGCCGGACGCTGGGCACCTACGCCAAGGGCGAGATCGAGCGCGAGACGCTCCTCAACATGATGGCCGGCGGCAAGGAGCTCGAGTCGTTGTCCGCCGAGCTCGACGAGTTCGCGCGCGCCGATGCGGCCCGGGCGAGCGGGCGCGGCTCGCCGCTCGAGGCCGGTGCCGCCGCGGAGCGGGCGATGGCCTCGGCCCTGCGCGAGGAGATCGCCCAGGACCAGCGCCACGCCGGCGAGGCGCGCCGCCCGCCGGCCTGAGCGGGAGCCCTCCCGGATCGGCAGGGGTGCGCGGCGGACGGCCCACGTCGCATGCCCAGACCCACCGAACCCGTCCGCCGCGCAGGAGCTTTTCTACCTATGGATAGGCCTGTTGTCAAGCGGCCGCGCGGCCGACCGCTCAGGCCGCACCCGCCAGGGTCGGGCCGGCCGGCTGCCAGGTCCGCGCTCCACCGTCGAGCGGGCGGAGCTGGTTGAGCATCACCGGCCGGGCGTGCCGCACCTCGAGGAAGCTCAACGAGTCGGCCGCCGGCTTGTAGATCGTGAAGGTGTGCGCGATGGCGAGCGAGGCCGCGGTGTCGAGCCAGGTCACCCAGTGCCGGCCGAGGTCGAGGAAGGCGGGCGAGGCCGCGAGCCGCTCCATCTGCCCCGCATCCAGGAAGAAGCAGCCGGCGTGCGGGTGGCGGCAGGGTTCGAGCGTGAAGCGTCGGCCGAGCAGCTCGAGCCGCACCGTCGGGCCCGGCCGGAGTGGCGTGGGGCTCGCCTCGAGGTCCGGATAGAGCCGCTCGGCGCCGAGCAACCGCGCCGGGTCGCCGTCCGCCGGGCTGTCGTAGCGGCTCGGCTGCAGGAGCGGCGGCGGGTCGAGCGGGGTCGGGAAGGCGGTGTTGAAGAAGGCGAGCTTGCGGAAGAAGAGCGGATCCTCGACGACGATGTCGTCCTCCAGGTAGGCGTACCAGTCGTAGCGGCCGCGTTGGGATGCCAGCACGCGGTGCGCGGCGAAGCCGAGGAGCTCCGGGTCGCCGCTGGCGAGCTGGCGGTGGTAGAGCCCGGCGGGGCAGGGTAGTTCGTCGAGGAGGTGGGCGTCCTCCTGGATGCAGAGCACGACGTCGAGGTGCATCCGCTCGGGGTTGACGGCCGGGGTCGCGGCGCCGAGCTGGTGGCGCGCCGCCAGGTGGTCGGCACCGAACAGCTCGTGCAGGCGCAGGATGGTCGTGGCGAGCACGCGCGCCCGCTCGCGCCGCGCCGCCGGACGCAGCGAGTCGTGCCGTGAATCGTCGCCGCGCGGGCGGAAATAGTGTGGGATGGCGACGAGCGCCCGCATGCGCGAGCCTCCTCCTGGCGGGCCGCGGCCGATCCGCGTCCCGGTGCGATCCTGCCAGGGAAGGGTTAACGAATCCTTGCCGTGCGCCGGCTCAGCCGGGCGGCAGCCGGAACGGGGCCGGGTCGGCGAAGCGCCGCAGCACGTTGGTCGTCAGCCGGCAGATGTTGTTGTCGAAGCCGTTCCAGGACAGCGAGCCGGCATAGGCGATCGAGCCGGTCGACCAGACCGCTCCTCCCTCGGGCGTCTCGAAGAAGGTGATGTCGGCGTGGATGTCGCGGTTGATCGTGGCATCCGTCGAGCCGTGCGGGATCAGCACCTCCTCGGCGACGAGCTCGTAGGTGTTCGAGTGGTTCTCCGAGCGCGCCACGACGAGAGCGTGCGGCGGCGTGCCGAGCTTCGGGTCGACGGCGTCGATCTCGAGCCCGGCCGTGCCCCCCTGCAGGATGCCGAAATCGCCCAGGATCTCCTCCTCGATCCCCTCGAACATCCAGGCCACCCGCGGATCGGAGGCGGCCGCGGTGCGCCGGTAGTAGGAGCAGGCGTCGAAGCCCTGGCTGATGAAGCCCACGCCCACGAGCCGCTGCGGTGCCCGGGCGTTGCGGCGCCACAGCCCGCCATATTCGCCCGTGAAGCTGTGATGCGCCTCGCCCGGCTCGGCGTCCCAGGCGCGCACCCCGCCCTCGGCACGGCGCACCTCGATCACCCCCGGTCGGGTCGGATGGTGCGCGATCCGCCAGTAGAAGCCGTTGCCGCCCATGTACATGAGCCGGCCGCCGCGGCGCAGATAGGCCTCGAAGGCGTCGAGCATCTCGGTCGAGTCGTATTCCGGGTGCGAGCCGGTGATCACGCAGCGGTAGGGGCGGAGGAGCTCCAGCCCCTCCTCGTGGAGCTGCTCCTCGGTGATGACGTCGTAGTCACCGCCCAGGTGTTCCAGCCAGTCGATGATGAAGAGATCGAGGTTGAAGTTCCAGTGTCGCCCGGTCGGGCGGAAGTTGATCACCGGCCGGTGCCGGCTCGAACAGGCGACACCGCTGCCATCGCCGTGCCGGTCGTAGGTCGAGAGCCCCATCTCGGGGTGCTCGAGCAGGAGCATGTCGGTACGGTCGAGGGTCAACAGGCGGCCCTGGTAGAGCTCGGTGGCGAGCGAGGCGAAACGGCCGCGGTTGTTGAGGTAGACGATGTAGGTGGCGGTCGAGGCGAGGAACGCCACGGGCGACCGCGCCGTGCCCCTGGGCGGGCAGACGAAGAAGGGCACCCAGAACTCGGCCTCGCCCGCGACCAGATGCGCGGCGTAGACCCCCGAACGCAGGTCGGGCGGCACGCTGAAGGCGAAGTCCGGCTCCCATCGGGCATCGACCAGGTCGTCGTCGTGGAAGTGGATGGCGGCGTAGTGGCTCGGATCGCGGGTCCAGTCGAACACCGTGCCGTCCCAGCGGGCGCCCGGCACGGCCCGGGTCGGCAGGTTGACGGCCACCCCGTCGAGCCGGTTCGGGCCGCGGTCGCGGACCTCCTCGGAGGCGATGCCGATCGAGAGATCCCAGGCCGCGACCACCCGCTCGGCGAGCCCGGCGGGCCAGCTTCCGGCGAACAGCGCCGCCACCGCCTCGGGCGCCAGGGATCCCGCCGCCAGCCGCGGGCCGTCGAGCCGGCCGTTGAAGTGGTGGGCGGTGCGGATGCCGCCCCAGGATGAGGGCCCGTCCGCGGGCCCGGCCTGGGCCGCGGCCATCAGCAGCGGCCCCGGGCCCGGGCGCGGCCGGACGGCGGTGACGAGCTCGGCCTCGGCCGGCCGGTCGAGGTCGAAGCCGTGCCGCTCGAGCGGCTCCTGGCGAACCCAGAGCCGTCCCGTCGCGGCATCGAAGCCGGCGCTCGCGCGGTACCAGCGCCGCGCCCGCAGGGGCACGCCCGTGCTCGCCTCGACCACGCTCCGGCCGTCGCCGAAGCGCAGCTCGAGGCAGCCGGCCGCGTCGAGGAACAGGCCGAAGCCGGTCCGCCCGGCCTCGCACCAGGTCCCGAGCAGCGCCTGACGGCCCTTCTGCGGGGTGGTCGGCCAGACCTGCACGGCGAGCGTGAAGCTCGTGAGCGCGGCGATCGCCGGATGGCCCGGCACCGCCACGAACGAGCCGATCGGGATCGCCTGCCAGCGTGCCGGCCTCGTGCCGTTGCAGGCCGCCTCGACCGGCTCGGGCGCGAAGGCCGTGGCGAGCGGCCCGGCCGAGGGCTGGCGCAGGCGGACGATCCGCGCCGTGTAGCGCTCGGCGCCCCGGCAGGAGACCATGAAGCGGACGGTGTCGCCCGGCCGCGCGCTCCAGCGGTCGCAATAGCCCATGAGGACGGTCACGGAGGCACTCCGACAGGGGCCTCGGGGCTCAGTCGATCGGCAGCTCCTCGCCGGCCAGCTCGCGCCAGCGCAGCTTGAAGACGTGCCACTCGGCCTCCGCGAGGTCGGTGAACACCCGGTTGGTCAGGGCCGGCGGCTTGCGCGCGCCGGGCTCGATCAGGGCGAGCGTCCAGCGCTCGTCGTCCCGGTCGATCACGAGGCAGTGGAACGGCCGGTCCGGGCTCGGCCGGCGCATCAGGTGCAGGAGGTACTGCAGGTCCGGACTGTGCTCGCCGTGCGGGCGCGCCTTGAACTCGCGGGCGAGGTCCAACCGGGTCTTGTCGAAGCCGTACAACGGCCACCTCCCCGAACGACCGTCTCGGCCCGGAGCATGCGGGCGCGGCGGCGAGCGGGCAAGCGTCCGGCCGGGATGGCCGCCATGAGCCGGACGGGCGGCCCTAGGCGTCCGCTCGGGCCGGCCTCACTGCAACCGGCCGTGGCACTGCTTGTACTTCCTGCCCGAGCCGCAGGGGCAGGGCGCGTTGCGCGAGACCTTGCCCCAGGTGCGCGGGTCGGCGGGGTCGACGGCATCGCCGCCGTCGGCCATGGCCATCGCGCGCACGCGCGTCGGGGTCGGTGCCGCCACCTGCGGCTCGGGCTCGGGCTGGGCGATGCGGATCTCGAGGTGGGAGAGCACCTGCGTCGTGGTCAGGCGGAGCTGGTGCAGCATGCCCTCGAACAGCGCGAACGCCTCGCGCTTGTACTCGTTCAGCGGGTCGCGCTGACCGTAGCCGCGCAGATGGATGCCCTGCCGCAGATGGTCGAGGTGCAGCAGATGCTCCTTCCACAGATGGTCGAGGATCTGGAGAAGGAGGCTCTTCTCGGCCATGCGCAGCACGGGCTCGCCGTAGGTCACCACCTTCTGCGCCATCTTGGCGTCCGAGGCGTCGACCAGCCGGCGGCGGATCTCCTCGTCGGCGATCCCCTCCTCCTTGGCCCAGTCCTCGACCGGGACCTCGAGCGCCAGGTAGCGCCGGACGTCGGCCGCGAGCCCCGCCACGTCCCACTGCTCGGGATAGGCCTTCTCCGGGATGTGCTTGGCGACCAGCTCCTCGATCACCTGGTGGCGCATGTCGGCCACGGTCTCCGCCACGTCCTCGGCGGTGATCAGCTCCATGCGCTGCTCGTACACCACCTTGCGCTGGTCGTTCATGACGTCGTCGAAGCGCAGCAGGTTCTTGCGGATGTCGAAGTTGCGCGCCTCGACCTTCTGCTGCGCCTTCTCGAGCGCCTTGTTGATCCAGCGGTGGACGATCGCCTCGCCCTCCTTGAGGCCGAGCTTCTGGAGCATGCCGTCCATGCGCTCGGACCCGAAGATGCGCATCAGATCGTCTTCGAGGGAGAGGAAGAACTTGGAGCGGCCGGGATCGCCCTGGCGGCCGGAGCGGCCGCGCAGCTGGTTGTCGATCCGCCGGCTCTCGTGCCGCTCGGTGCCGATCACGTAGAGCCCGCCCGCGGCCTTGACCTTCTCCCGCTCCGCCTCGACCTCGGCACGGATCGCCTGCGCCCGCGGATCGTCCCGGGGCGTGTCGGGCCCGAGCTCCTGGCGGATGCGCATGTCGGCGTTGCCGCCGAGCTGGATGTCGGTGCCGCGGCCGGCCATGTTGGTGGCGATCGTCACCGCCCCGAGCCGCCCGGCCTGGGCGATGATCATCGCCTCCTGCTCGTGGTAGCGGGCGTTCAGCACCTGATGCGCGATGCCGCGCTTCTTGAGCATCTCGGAGAGCAGCTCGGACTTCTCGATCGACACCGTGCCGACCAGGACCGGCTGCCCGCGCCGGTGCGCGTCCGCGATCTCCTCGCAGATCGCCTCGTACTTCTCCTTGCCGGTCCGGTAGACCTCGTCGTCCTCGTCCTTGCGGATCATGGCGAGGTGGGTCGGGATCTCGACCACCTCGAGCTTGTAGATCTCCGCGAACTCGGCCGCCTCGGTCGCCGCCGTGCCGGTCATGCCGGCGAGCTTGTCGTACAAGCGGAAGTAGTTCTGGAAGGTGACCGTGGCCAGCGTCTGGTTCTCGGCCTGGATGGCGACCTGCTCCTTGGCCTCGAGCGCCTGGTGCAGACCGTCCGAGTAGCGCCGCCCGTGCATCATCCGGCCGGTGAACTCGTCGATGATGACGACCTGGCCGTCCTTGACGATGTAGTCGACGTCGCGGCGGAACAGGTGGTGCGCCCGCAACGCCTGATTGACGTGGTGCACCACCGTCACGTTCTCGATGTCGTAGAGGTCCGGCGACTTGAGGAGTCCGAGCTCGGCCAGCTTGGCCTGGACGTGCTCGGTGCCCTTCTCGGTGAGGGTCACCGTGCGCTGCTTCTCGTCCTTCTCCCAGTCGTCGGCGGAGAGCGTGGGGATCAGCGCGTCCACGGCGCGGTAGAGCTGCGAGCTGTCCTCGGTCGGGCCGCTGATGATCAAGGGCGTGCGCGCCTCGTCGATCAGGATGCTGTCGACCTCGTCGACGATCGCGTAGTGGTGGCCACGCTGGACCATCTGCTCCAGGCTGTGGCGCATGTTGTCGCGCAGATAGTCGAAGCCGAGCTCGTTGTTGGTGCCGTAGGTGATGTCGCAGGCATAGGCGCGACGCCGCGCCTCCTCGTCGAGCTGCGGCACGATCACCCCGACCGACAGCCCGAGGAAGTCGTAGATCTGGCCCATCCAGGCGGCGTCGCGGCGGGCCAGGTAGTCGTTGACGGTGACGATGTGCACGCCCTTGCCGGCGAGCGCGTTCAGATAGGCGGGCAGCGTGGCGACCAGCGTCTTGCCCTCGCCGGTCTTCATCTCGGCGATGCCGCCCCTGTGCAGGACCATGCCGCCGATCAGCTGGACGTCGAAATGGCGCTGGCCGAGGGTGCGCTTGGCGGCCTCGCGGACCGTGGCGAAGGCCTCGACCAGGAGGTCGTCGAGCGTCTCGCCCTTCTCCAGCCGCTCGCGGAACAGGTCGGTGCGCGCCCGGAGCTCGGCATCGGAGAGCCGCGCGAGCTCCGGCTCCAGGGCGTTGATCCGCTCGACCGTCCTGCGGTGACCCTTGACGATCCGGTCGTTGGCGGAGCCGAACACCCGCCGGGCCAGGGATGCGAACATGCTCGGGCGCGACCTCGCGACTGTGCCGGCTCAGCCGCCGGGTGGGCGCTGCTGCAGCCGACTGCAGATAGGCAGGTGACCCGGGGCTGTCAACGCGAGCCGGCCGGTCCGGCTCACCCCGGGTGGCGCAGATGGAAGCTCTTCGGCCGGGTCAGATGCTCGAAGGCGAGGCGCGAGAGGGCCACCCCCCGGCCACTGTCCTTGACCCCCACCCAGGCCAGCGCCGGGTCGAGATAGTCGCAACGGTTCATGAACACCGTGCCGGTCTCCAGCCGCTCGCCGATCGCCACGGCCGCGTCGAGGTCGCGCGTCCACACCGCCGCGGTGAGGCCGTAGGCGCTGTCGTTCATGAGGGCGACGGCCTCCTCGTCGGAGCGGACCTTCACGATCCCGACGATCGGGGCGAAGCTCTCCTCGCGCACGACCCGCATCGAATGGTCGACCTCCACCAGGCACTGCGGGGCCATGTAGGGCGAGCCGGGCGCCTCGCGCGGGAAGCGCTTCGGGTCGATCAGCGCCTTCGCCCCGGCCGCCACCGCTTCCGCCACCTGGGCGCGGGCGAAGTCCGCCGCCTGGGCGCGGACCATCGGCCCGAGCGTGGTCGCGGGCTGCAGCGGATCGTCGAGCACGTAGCGCGAGGCGAGCTCGACATAGCCCGCGACGAAGTCGTCGTGCAGCTTCTCGTGCACGTAGATCCGTTCGATGCCGCAGCAGGACTGGCCGGAGTTGAAGCAGGCCCCGTCGACCAGGTTCTCGACCGCGTGCGCGAGATCGGCATCGGCGCGGACATAGGCCGGATCCTTGCCGCCGAGCTCGAGCGCGAGGCCGGTGAAGCTGCCGCCCGCCGCGCGCTGCATGGCGTGCCCGCCCGCCACCGACCCGGTGAAGACCGCGTGGTCGACCCGCCCCTCGGCGAGCAGCGCCGCGGTGAGCGCATGGTCCATGTGCAGGTGCTGGAACACGCCCTCCGGCAGCCCCGCCGCGTCCATCGCCTCCTGGAACCGCTCGGCGCACAGCGGCGTCTGGTGGGAATGCTTGAGGAGCACGCAGTTGCCGGCGGCGAGCGCCGGCACGACGGCGTTGACGGTGGTGAGGTAGGGATAGTTCCAGGGCGCCACGACGAGCACGAGGCCGAGCGGCTCGCGGCGCATGAAGCGGGTGAAGCCGGGCCTGGGCGGCACCGACACCTCACCCAGCGCCTCGGGCGCGATCGCCAGCATGTGGCGGGCGCGCTCCTCGAGACCGCCCAGCTCGCCCGGGCTCTGGGCGATCGGCCGACCCATCTGGAGGGTGAGCTCGCGCGCGATCTCCCCGCGCCGGGCGACCATGTGGTCGATCGCCCGCCCGAGGAGCGCCACCCGCTCCGCGACCGGCCGCGCGCGCCAGCCCGGCAAGGCGCTCCGGGCGCGCCGCACCGCCGCCTCGACCGCGGCCCGATCGGCCAAGGGCCGCTCCACGACCACCCCCCCGTCGATCGGCGAAAGGCAACGCAGCACGCTCATCGACGCTCCCCCTGGCCACGCGCAGCGTCGTAGCGCGCGGCGGGCGCCGCCGGAAGCCGCCCGGCCGGGGCCGCTACCGGGTCTGGCCGGTCGGTGCGGGAGCCCCACCCGTCGGCGCCGCCGGAGCGGGCGGCGGCTCGCCTCCACCAAAGAAGCCGCCGAACCAGGCGAGCAGGAGGACCACCACGACGACCGCCAGGGCGATCCGTACTCGTCGATCCTGGAGCATGGGCAAACTCCCCGGAGCCGGGCCACGCGTCCACGAGGCGGGGTCGCGGCTCGATCACACCGACGTTCGTTCCGCCGGCTCCTTCCCCGACCGACGCAGCCCCGACCGTCCGGCGACGCGACGGCGACGCGCCGGCCCGTGCGGACCGGTGGGCGAGGCGACTGGGCCCTCGCCCGTTCGCTCTTTCCGAAGTAGCACGCGCACGGCTCCGCGCAAGCATGGGGAGACCTCGATGAGTACGGGCGGTGCTGTGCCGTCGAGCGGCCCGGACGCCGGGCTCGCGCATCTGCCGATCGGAATCTTCGCCACGGTCATGGGGATGGCCGGGCTGCAGCTCGCCACGGCGCGGATGGCGCACGGCGCTCCGGCCCTGGCCCCGCTCGCCACGCTGCTGCTCGGCGCCACGGTCCTCCTCTACCTCGCCCTGCTCGCCCTCTACGGCCTCAAGGCGGTGCGCCACCCCGCGGCGGTCCGCGCCGAATGGCACCACCCGGTCCGGATCGCCTTCTTCCCGGCGGTCACGATCGGCCTGCTGCTGATCGCCACCACGCTCGCCCCGCACGCGCCGCGGCTCGCCGAGCCGCTCTGGCTGGTCGGCGCGCTCGCCCATCTCCTGGCCATGCTCGCGGTGGTGACCACCTGGATCGCGGGCACGCAGTTCGAGCCACCGCACCTGAACCCGGCCTGGTTCATCCCGGCCGTGGGCAACGTGCTCGTGCCGATCGCGGGCGTGCCCTTGGGCTGGGTCGAGCTGTCCTGGTTCTTCCTCGGGGTGGGGCTGCTCTTCTGGCTGGTGCTCCTGACGATCGTCTTCAATCGCCTGGTCTTCCACCACCCGCTGCCGGCCCGCCTGCTGCCCACGCTCGCCATCCTCGTGGCCCCGCCCGCGGTCTCCTTCCTCGCCTGGGTGAGGCTGGTGGGCGAGCCCGGCGCCTTCGGCCGGCTGCTCTTCGCCGCCGCCCTCCTCTTCGCGCTGCTCGTGGCGGTGCAGGCGCCGCGGCTCGTCCGGCTGCCCTGGGCGTTGAGCTTCTGGGCCTGGTCCTTCCCGCTCGCGGCGCTCACGATCGCCACCTCGGTGGCCGGCGAGACCCTTCACCAGCCGCTCCTCCTGGCGCTCGCCTGGGCGCTCTACGCGCTCCTCGTCGCGGTGATCGGCGCCCTCGCCTGGCGCACCGCCAAGGGTGCCCTCGACGGCGAGTTCCTGCGGCCGGAGGGTTGAGCGGCGTCTTGCGGGCCCGGGCTCGTCCGCTATCGTGGCGGCGGGCGTGGGGAGGGGTCCTCGATGCTGCACCGGAACCTGATCGGCGGAACCTGGGTCGAGGGGGTGTCGGCCAGCCGCAACCTCAACCCCTCCAACACCGACGACGTCATCGGCGAGTACGCCCAGGCCGACCGCGCCCAGGTCGAGGCGGCGATCGCCGAGGCCAGGGCCGCCTTCGCCGGCTGGTCGGCGACCAACCCCGAGCTGCGCGCCGACATGCTCGATGCGGTCGGCACCGAGATCCTGGCCCGCAAGGACGAGCTCGGCCGGCTGCTCTCGCGCGAGGAGGGCAAGACGCTGCCCGAAGGCGTCGGCGAGGTCGTCCGTGCCGGCCGCATCTTCAAGTTCTTCGCGGCCGAGTGCCTGCGCCTCTCGGGTGAGACGATCCCCTCGACACGGCCCGGCATCCAGGTCGAGGTGACGCGCGAACCCCTCGGCGTCGTGGGACTGATCACGCCCTGGAACTTCCCGATCGCGATCCCGGCCTGGAAGATCGCCCCCGCGCTCGCCTACGGCAACACGGTCGTCTTCAAGCCGGCCGATCTGGTCCCGGGCTCGGCCTGGGCACTCTGCGAGATCCTCTCCCGCCACCTGCCCAAGGGTGTGGTCAACCTCGTCATGGGGCGGGGCTCGGTCGTGGGCGAGGCGATCGTCGGCTCGCCGCACCTCGATGCCGTGAGCTTCACGGGCTCGGTCGAGGTCGGACGGCGGATCGCCCTGGTCTGCGGCCAGAACCTCAAGAAGGTCCAGCTCGAGATGGGCGGCAAGAACCCGCTCGTCGTGCTCGACGACGCCGATCTGCCGACCGCCGTGAATTGCGCGATCCAGGGCGCCTTCTACCAGACCGGCCAGCGCTGCACCGCTTCCTCGCGGCTCGTCGTCACCGAGAAGATCCACGACCGCTTCGTGAGCGCCATGGTCGAGGCGATGGTCAAGCTCGTGGTCGACGACGCCCTCAAGCCCGGCACGCAGATCGGTCCGGCGGTCGACCAGCGCCAGCTCGACCAGGACCTGATGTACGTCGAGATCGCCGGCCAGGAGGGCGGCCGCAAGGTGTGCGGTGGCGAGCGGCTGACCCGCGCCACGCCCGGCTTCTACATCGAGCCGGCGCTCTTCACCGAGACGACGCCCGAGATGCGCATCAACCGTGAGGAGGTGTTCGGCCCGGTCGCCTCGGTGATCCGCGTCGAGGACTACGAGGAGGCCCTGGCGGTCGCCAACGACACGCCCTACGGGCTGTCCTCGGGCATCTGCACGACCTCCCTGAAGCACGCGCAGCACTTCCACCGGCACGCCCAGGCCGGGCTCGTGATGGTCAACCTGCCGACCGCCGGGGTCGACTACCACGTGCCCTTCGGCGGCCGGAAGGGCAGCTCCTACGGGCCGCGCGAGCAGGGCCGCTACGCGGCCGAGTTCTACACCACCGTCAAGACCGCCTACACGCTGCCCGTCTGAGGCGTCCGTCGACAGCGGGCGAGGGAGCGAAGCGTGCCACCGGCGCTGCGCCGCTACCTGGTCGTGGTCGAGACCGTCAACCGCGCGGTCGGCCGGGTGCTGGTCTGGTCGATCTTCCTCCTGATGGGCCTCCTGCTCTGGGCCTCGATCGCGCGCACCGCCCTCGATGCGCCACTCGTCTGGAGCGTCGAGCTCGCCCAGTTCCTGCTCGTGGCCTACTTCCTGCTGGGCGGCGGCTGGTCGCTCCTGGCCGACGCGCACGTGCGGATGGACCTGCTGTGGGCCCGCTGGGGTGGACGCGGGCGGGCCTTCGCCGATTCGATCACCGCACTCTGCCTCCTCGTCTACCTCGCCGTCATGCTGGTCGGCGGCGTCGGCAGCACGCACTACGCCTTGAGCTTCGACCAACGCAACTACTCCGCCTGGGCGCCGCCGCTCGCGCCGATCAAGATCGTCATGGTCGTGGGCCTCGTGCTGATGCTGCTGCAGGCGATCGCGATCTTCCTGCGCGACCTCGGCCGCCTGCGCGGCTGGCGCCTGCCGGAGCCGCCGGCGCCTTGAGCCACGAGGCGATCGCCCTGCTGCTGTTCTCCGGCATGATGCTCATGCTGTTGACCGGGCAGCGTGTCTTCGCCGCGATCGGCTTCGTGGCCTCGGTCGCGACCCTGGCCCTCTGGGGCACGGGCGGGGTCGAGATCCCGTTCAACGCCGCGATCACGGTGATGAACTGGTACGCCCTCGTCACCCTGCCGCTCTTCGTGCTCATGGGCTACGTGCTCGCGGGTTCGGGCCTCGCCGACGACCTCTACCGCATGGTCCACGTCTGGTCGGGCGGGCTCCGCGGCGGCCTCGCGATCGGCACGATCGTCCTCATGGTCCTGGTCTCGGCGATCAACGGCCTGTCGGTCGCGGGGCTCGCGATCGGCGCCACGATCGCGCTGCCGGCCATGCTCCAGCGCGGCTACGACAAGCTCATGGTCACGGGCGTGATCCAGGCCGGATCGACGCTCGGCATCCTGATCCCGCCCAGCGTCGTCCTCGTCCTCTACGGCATGATCGCGCGGCAGCCCGTGGGCCATCTCTGGCTCGCCGGCATCCTGCCCGGCCTGCTCATGGCCACGCTCTTCGTCCTCTACGTCCTGCTCCGCTGCAGGCTGCAGCCGCATCTGGGACCGCCCTTGCCGGCCGAGGAGCGCGCCGCGATCCCGCGCCGCGAGAAGCTGGTCCTGCTGCGCGCGGGCTTGTGGCCCTTGGCGATCTTCGCCCTCATGATCGGCCTCTTCGTCAAGGGTGTGACGAGCCTCGTCGAGAGCGCCGCCGTGGGGGCGCTCGCCGCGCTCGTCGTCACCGGCCTCAAGGGGCGGCTCACGCTCGCCTTCCTCGAGGACTGCGCCAGGAAGACGCTCGCCGTCTCCTGCATGTTCCTCTGGATCATCACGGCAGCACTCGCCTTCGGTGCGGTCTTCGACGGGCTGGGCGCGGTCAAGGCCGTCGAGCGGTTCGTGATCGGCCAGATGCATCTCGAGCCCTGGCAAGTGCTCGTCTTGATGCAACTTTCCTTCTTGATCCTCGGGACCTTCCTCGACGACACGGCGATGCTGGTGATCGTGGCACCCCTCTACATCCCGCTGGTGCGCAAGCTCGGCTTCGACCCGATCTGGTACGGGGTCCTCTACACGATCACCTGCCAGATCGCCTATCTGACGCCACCCTTCGGCTACAACCTCTTCCTGATGCGGGCGATGGCCCCGCCCGAGATCCGCCTCACCGACATCTACCGCTCGGTCGCCCCCTTCGTCGCGATCATGCTCGTGACCCTTTTGATCGTCGGGCTGTTCCCGCAGATCGCGCTCTGGCTGCCCAGGCTCGTCTACACCCGCTGAGCCGGGCCGCGGCGCGTTCACGGGTTTGATCCAACGCGAGGACAGCGACCGCGAACCGTGATTTGTGCGCCGCGAAAAGCGGACGCACGAGCGATGCACACGCCCGATTCCACAGCGCTCCTTCGCGGTCGCACCCTGCTGCGGCGCAGCGAAGCGGAGACCGCGCGGGTGCCGCGCATCGGGCCCGCCTGCCGCGACCACCGGCTGTGCGTCGCGCTCTGCCCGGAGCGGGCGCTGACCGGCTTCGAGCTCGACGGCCGGCGCGGTGTGGCCCTCCGCGTCGAGGCCTGCACGGGCTGCGGACGCTGCGCCGAGCACTGCCCGGAACGGGCGATCCGGCTCGTCCCGCGCGGCGAGGCGGGGGAAGGGGTTCGGCCGCTCTCCGCGCACGAGCCGGCGGTCTGCGAGCACTGCCTCGAACCCTTCGTCGGCGCCCCGGGCGAGACGCTCTGCGCCGCCTGCAGCGAGGATCTGAGCCTTTTCCGAGCCGGCGACCGCGATTCGAGCGCGGCCGTGCGGCCGGGAAGCGAGGAAGGAGAACGGACGTGAGCCTCGACACCGATCGCCGCAGCTTCCTCGGGGCCGGTGCCGCGGCCGGTGCCACGGCGCTCGGCGCCGGGCTGGTCGCCGGTGGTCCGGCCCCGGCGAAGCCGGCCGCGGCCGCCTCGCCCACCCGGATCACCAGGAGCGTCTGCCACCAGTGCCCGGCCCGTTGCGGCATCGACGTCCGCGTCACCGACGGGCGGGTGCACGCCATCTACGGGACGCTCGACCGCCCGATCTCGAACGGCAAGCTCTGCCCCAAGGGCCACTTCGGCCAGTACATCCTCTACGATCCGGACCGCTTCCCGGGGCCGATGCGGCGGACCAACCCCAAGAAGGGACGCGGCGAGGATCCGCGCTTCGAGCGCATCTCCTGGGACCAGGCGCTGGGCATCGTCGCCGGCCGGCTGAACGATCTGCGCAAGCGCGGCGAGGCGCACCGCTTCGCGATCCTGCACGGCCGCGGCTGGGGCACGTCCGATGCCCGCCTGCTCGACGATTTCGGCATGCTCCTCGGCACGCCGAACGCGGTGCCCGGCCATTCCTCGATGTGCTCGGACGGCAGCAAGAAGGCCAAGCAGGCGCTCGACGGCAACTATTCCTACAACGCCTACGACTACCGGCACACCAACTATCTCATGATCTTCGGCGCGGCGTTCCTCGAGGCCTGTCGCCCGTTCAACAACAACATGCAGGTGTGGGGCTACATCCGCACCAAGGAGCCCAAGACCAGGGTCACCGTGGTCGACGTGCGGACCACCACGGCCGGGGCGGCGGCCGACCATCTGCTGCTCGTCGGGCCCGGCACCGACGGGGCGCTCGCGCTCGCCATCGCCCCCGTCATCATGGACGACACCGCCAAGGCCGCCGCCAGCAGGAAGCTGCCGCGGATCGACAAGGTCAAGACGCCCGACTGGCCGATGGCCTCCAACATGATCCAGGAGATCCCCGTCAATCATCTGGCCGGCAAGCCCTACAGGCTCGACACGGTGATGTTCTACCTCACCAACCCGATGTTCAGCACACCGGACTGCACGGTGTGGGAGAAGGCGCTCGCCGAGCTGTTCGTGATCGAGACCTCGCCGTTCCCCTCGGAGACCTCCTGGTACGCCGATCTCGTCCTGCCCGACCACACCTATCTCGAGCGCTGGCAGGACGCCCCCACCTACCCGTTCCAGGGCTGGCCCATGACCGGGCTGCGCTCGCCCGCCATCAAGCCGATCCACGACACCAAGGCGTTCGGCGACACGCTGATCGAGATCGGCAAGCGCATCGACGGGCCGATGAGCGAGGACTACCGGAAGCTCGACGGGGTGGAGGACGTGCTCCGGCTGATCGCCAAGGGCTTCGAGAAGAACCCCGGCGACAACGGCGTCGACAGCTTCGAGAAGTGGGTCGAGAAGGGCGTCTGGTACAGGAAGCCCTATCTCTGGCGCCAGGTCGACGGTGAGTTCTACGAGTGGGACGGTGAGGACTGGCGCAAGCCGATGAGCGCCGAGGATGTCAAGAAGAGGCTGTTCAAGACCGAGTCCGGCCGGTTCGAGCTCAAGTCGTCCTACCTCGAGCACTATGCCGAGTTCATCAGCGAAAAGCTGGGCATCGAGAAGGAGCGGGTCGGCTTCCCGCAGTGGGTGCCGCCCAGGCATCACGGCGAGGGTGACCTGTTCCTGGTCGCGCCGAAGACGCCGATCCACGGCGAGGGACGGACGGCCAACCTGCCGCAGGCCATCTCGCTCTACCAGCCGGTGGCCGGCGGCCGCAACGACACCTTCCTCGAGATCCATCCCGAGACCGCCAGGAAGCGCGGCATCCGCAACGGCGACCGGGTGCGCATCACGAGCCCGCTGGGCTCGATCGAGACCCGCGCCCGGCTGTACCCGGCGGCCCGCCCCGACGTCGTGGTCCTGCCCTTCGGCCTCGGCCACTGGGCGCACGGCCGCTGGGCGAGGAGTTCGCGGACCGGCAACAGCTCGGCCGTGATCCCGAACGTGTCGGATCCGATCAGCGGCCTCACCGCCAACTACTCGGTCCTCGTCCGGGTCGAGAAGGCCTGACCGCGCAACACGAGAGGAGCCTCGAACATGACCCGCTGGGGCATGGTCATCGACCTCGAGAAGTGCACCGGCTGCCAGGCCTGCACGACCGCCTGCCGGATGGAGAACAGCCGGCTGCCGAACGAGAACTGGCAGGACGTGCTGTTCTACAACGAGGGGACCTATCCCTCTGGCTAGCTGACCTGGCTGCCGCGGCCCTGCATGCACTGCGAGAAGCCCTCCTGCATGGCGGTCTGCCCGACCGGGGCGACCTACAAGACCGCGGACGGGGTGGTGCTGATCGACTGGGACCGCTGCATCGGCTGCAAGTACTGCATGATCGCCTGCCCCTACGGCGTGCGCTTCTACGCCGAGGAGAAGCAGAAGACTCAGCCCGACATCCGCGAGGTCTTCCCCGATCCCACGGGCGAGAAGGTGTGGAGCCCGCCCTGGCGCATGCCGGACCACGTCCAGGACAACAGGATCGGGGTCGGCATCCAGCCGAAGAACGTCGTCTCCAAGTGCACCTTCTGCTACCACCGGATCAGCAAGGCGCCGGCCGGCACCAAGGACCTGGACCCGAGCGATCCGGCCCTGCGCGAGTTCACCCCGGCCTGCGTGGCGACCTGCGCACCCGGTGCGCGCCATTTCGGCGATCTGGACGATCCGACGAGCGAGGTGCGCCGGCTGATCGCCGAGAAGCGCGGCACGCGGCTCCTCGACCACACCGGCAACCGCCCGCGGGTCTACTATCTGGCCGGCGCGCAGCCGGCGATCCCCGAGACCCGAAGCGTCCGTCGCAGCCGCGACGGGGAGGCGTGAGATGGCCATTGCCCTGGTCTCCAACGGGCTCCTGCGCCGCTACCTCGACATCGACCGGCGGCCCGACGCGCTCGCGATCGGCATGATGCTGTTCGGCGGCATCGCCGCGGCGATCGGCCTCGCCTGGGTGTTCCACGACCTCTGGCGCTTCGGCCACGCCGCCTTCAACACCTCCTCGGACGTCGCCTGGGGCGCGCCGATCGCCTTCTACCTGTTCTTCCTCCCGAGCTCCTCCGGGCCCTCCATCATCGCCTCGGCCGACAGCGTGTTCGGCGTGAACGTCTTCCACCCGATCGCCAAGCGCTGCGTGTTCCTGGCGATCGTCACGCTGGTCTCCGGCTTCACCATCCTGGCGCTCGAGATCGGCCACCCGTTCCGCATGCTCTGGGCGCTGCCCTTCGGCCTGCAATGGCACTCGCCGATGTGGTGGATGGGCGTCTTCTACTCGCTCGATCTGCTCCTCCTGATCGTCAAGTTCTGGCGCATGCACGTCGCTGACTGGCACAGCCGGTTCATGCACCTGGTCTCGATCGCATCCTTCGTGGTCTGCATCCTGGCGCCCGGCACGCTCGGGCTCGTCTTCGGCATGATGGCCATGCGCCCGGCCTGGTACAGCCCGGTCATGCCCATGTACTTCATCCTCTCGGGCTTCATGAGCGCCATGGCGTTCATCACCTTCTTCACCGCCTTCGAGCCCGAGGCCTCGACCCCGCCGGCGCTCCGCCACCTGCACGAGGTCGTCCTGCCGCGGCTCTTCTTCCTGGCCCTCCTGGCCGTGGCCGGCATGCGCTTCGGCCAGATCCTCACCACCCTCTGGTCGAACGTCGAGGGCATGGAGGCCAACTGGCACGTCCTGCGCAGCGACGCCTTCCGCTTCGAGCTCCTCTTCGGCCTCGTCCTGCCGATCGCCCTCCTTTCGACCAACGCGCTGCGGCGCAGCGCGCTGGTCCGCTTCGCCGCGGCGAGCCTAGCCATGGCCGGCATCTTCCTCGCCCGGCTCAACCTCCTGATCGTCGGCCAGGTGGTGCCGCTCTTCAAGGGCTACTGGGCGGACTATGTCGACTACTGGCCCTCGACCACCGAGTGGATGCTGATCCCGGCCGGCTTCGGCATCTTCTGCTTCGCCTACGGGGCCGGACACTGGCTGCTGCGGCTGGGCGACGATCCCGGCCCCGAGCCGGCGCACGAAGCGGCCCGCGCCTGAGGAGACCCACCATGCGCCGCGTCCTCCTGCCCGCCGCCCTGCTGCTCGCCACCACCCTGCCGGCGGCCGCCCAGCCGGCCGGCAACGGCCCGCCCGGGCCCCCGCCCGCGGCCGGCACCGATGTCGGCAACTGGGGGCTGCTGCCCTTCACGGTCGGCCCCTCGGTGGTGCTCGACGAGCAGGGCCGCGCCCGGCTGCGCGCCCTCGAGGACCGGCACCTGGCCGAACTGCGCGCGCTCGAGGACCGCTTCGCCAAGGAGCTCCTCGAACTGCGCGCCCGCCAGTCGGCCGAGCGCAGCGCGCTCCTCGCCGGCGCCTCGCCAGGGGCCGGCGCCTCGCCGGGGGCCGGCGCCGCGCCAGGGGCCGGCG
>JBBIIE010000006.1:0-64613 GCA_037446605.1 Geminicoccaceae bacterium
CAGGCGCGGGCGCGCTCGCCGGTGACCCAGCGCGCCGCCCCGCCCGCCGCGGCGATCCGTCCATCGAGGCTGGTGGCGGCCTTGAGCACGACCAGCGGGCGGCGCGCCGCGACGCGGAGGAGGAAGCCCGCATGGGCGCGGCGCGCCTCGGCCGCGAGGCATCCGACCTCGACGGCGACCCCGGCTGCGCGCAGCGCCGCGACGCCACGGCCGTCGACCCGCGGGTCGGGGTCGAGCATGGCCACGACGACGCGTGCCACGCCCGCCTCGACCAGGGCGGCGCTGCAGGGTGGCGTGCGGCCGTGGTGCGCGCAGGGCTCGAGGGTGGCGTAGGCGGTGGCGCCGCGGGCCGCGGGCCCGGCGCGGGCCAGGGCCTCGGTCTCGGCGTGCGGGCGGCCGCTGGCGCCGGTCCAGCCCCGACCGACGACCCGGCCGCCGGCCACGAGCACGCAACCGACCGCCGGGTTGGGCCAGGCCCGACCGAGCGACCGCTCGCCGAGCGCCAGCGCCATGCGCATGAAGCGCTCGTCGTCCCCGCTCATGCCGCTGGGCCGGAGGCGGGCTCCCGCTCCGGCAGGTCGCGGATGAACTCCTCGAAGTCGCGGGCCGTGGCGAAGTCCTTGTAGACGCTCGCGAAGCGGACATAGGCGACGTGGTCCAGGCGGGCCAGTTGGGCCATCGCCAGCTCGCCGATCCGGGTCGAGGGGACCTCGCCCTCGCCGCTGCGTTCGAGTTCGCGCACGATCCGGTTGACGATCCGCTCGATCTGCTCCTCGTCGATGCCGCGCTTGCGGGTGGCGATGCGCAGCGAGCGGGCCAGTTTGTCACGGTCGAACGGGACCCGCCGGCCGTCCTTCTTGACGACCACGAGCTCGCGCAGCTGGACCCGCTCGAGGGTGGTGAAGCGGGCGCCGCAGGCCGGGCACTGGCGCCGGCGGCGGATCACCGAGGCGTCCTCGACGGGCCGCGAATCCTTGACCTGCGTGTCGTCGGAACCGCAGAACGGGCAGCGCATGCGGGCTCTCGGGGGAGGGCGGGCTCGCCTGCAGCTCTAGCCCAGCCGGCCCGGCCGGCAAAGCGCGGCTCAGCCGAGCTTGGCCACCCGTGGGGCATGGCGGCCGCCGGCGAAGGGCGTGTCGAGGAAGGCCGCCAGGCAATCGCGGGCGATCGCCTCGCCGACGATCCGCTCGCCCAGCACCAGCACGTTGGCGTCGTTGTGCTCGCGGGCCAGCCGCGCCGTGGTCACGTCGTGGCAGAGCGCGGCCCGCAGATGGCGATGGCGGTTGGCGGCGATCGCGATCCCGATGCCGGAGCCGCAGACGAGCACGCCGCGCCGCGCCCGGCCGTCGCGCAGTGCCGCGGCGAGCGCATCGGCCTGATCGGGGTAGTCGACCGCCCGGCCCGGCTCGGTCCCGAGATCGAGCACCTCGAGGCCGCGCTCGCGCAGTGCCGCGGCGAGCTTCTCCTTGAGGGTGCAGCCCGCATGGTCCGCGGCGATCGCGATCGTCTCCGGCACGTGCGTCTCCTCCACGCGACCCCACATCCGGGCCGGCTTCTAGCACAGGGCAGGGCGTTGCGGCAGCGCCGGTGCACGCCTGCCGGCCGGCTCAGGCCTCGTCCGCCGCGCGGGTCGGGAGTTGCCAGAAGTCCGCCCGGCCGAGGCGGGCGGCGAGCGCCGCGGCGATCGCCTCCAGAAGCCGCCCACCCTTCTCGGCCGAGGCCGCCGACGGCACGCCGATCACGCCCGTGGCCGAGCGGGCGGCGATCGTCCGCCAGCGGTGCAGGCCGCCGCCCGCGCGCTCGGCCTCGGTCGCCGGGCCCTGCTGACCGGCCGGGATGCGCGCCCTGTCGACGAGCTCCGGGCGCAGCGCCAGCATCATCGAGGTCTCGGCCTCGCAGGCGTGCAGGAGCCGGTCCTGCGCCTCGAGCAGCGGCGCGATCGCCTCGGCGGCGGCGTGCCAGTAGGTCGTGTGCACGAGCACCGCATCGAGGCGCGGCTGGAGCTCGTCGACGAGGAGCTTCAAGGCGGTGTCGTTGCCGCCGTGGCCGTTGAGCAGCGCGATGCGGCCGAAGCCCGCGCGCACGATCGAGCGGCAGATCCCCTCGACGAGCCCGGCATAGGCCGGGAAGCCGAGCGTCACGGTGCCACCGAAGCCCACGTGGTGCTCGGAGATGCCGGTCCACACGACCGGCAGCACGGCCACCTTCGTGGACCCGGCGAGGGCCAGCGCGGTACGCCGGGCGACCGCCTCGGCGAGCACGCAGTCGACCTCGACCGGAAGGTGCGGCCCGTGCTGCTCGAGCGCCGCGAGCGGCAGGATGGCGAGCGCATCCCGCCCCGCCCGTGCACGGAGTTCCTCGGCACGCAGCCGCCGCCACTCGACCTCCATCGTCCCCGGCCTCCCCTCGGCGCCCGTACCGGCGAGGCTAGGCGGCGGCCGGGCGGAGCGGAACGCGCCGCGGTGGCGGGCAGGGCTGCGCGCCGGGCTCAGTGCAGGTGGAACAGGCCGGCGGCGCGGCGGTAGCGCGGCGGGGTCAGGATCGTGGTGCGCCCGACCGTCACCGAGTGGAGCTTGCCCTCGATGTTCTTGCACCAGAAATCGAGGAAGCGGCGCAGCTCGGGATAGTCGGGAGCGAGGTCGAGATGCTGCCAGATGAATGTCTGGAGAAGGCCCGGATGGTCCGGCATGTGGTAGACGATCTCGGCGGTGGCGAGCCGGTAGCCGTCGAGCTGGCGGGCGAGGTCGTCGTGACGTCCGGGCATGCGGTGGTTTCCTCCGCTGGTCGCACCCGACCCGAGAATGATGCCGCGCGAGCCGCTTCCGTCAAGCGCTCCGAGCATTACTTCGGTATGAAACTCAATGGGTTAGCAGCCGACCCGCGGGTCTGCTGACAGAATCCGCGCGGCCCCCCTTGAAGGCAGGGGGGGCGGTCTCTACATCCGGCGCCGGTTTGGCACTCGCTGCCGGTGAGTGCTAACAGCCGGCAGGTCAGCGAACGGGGAGCCGAGTGGCATGAAGTTCAGGCCGTTGCACGATCGCGTCGTGGTCAAGCGGGTCGAGGAGGAGCAGAAGACCAAGGGTGGCATCATCATCCCCGACACCGCCAAGGAGAAGCCCATGCAGGGCGAGGTGCTGGCGGTCGGACCCGGCGCCCGCAACGAGAAGGGCGACCTCATTCCGATGGGTGTCAAGGTCGGTGACCGGGTGCTGTTCGGCAAGTGGTCCGGCACCGAGGTGAAGCTGGACGGCGAGGAGCTCCTGATCATGAAGGAGTCCGACATCATGGGCATCCTCGAGGGGAATGCCGTGGCCGCCGCCAAGGCCGCTTGAGCCGTCCCGGCACAGATCTGACAGAGGTGGGAAGATGGCAGCCAAGGAACTGAAGTTCGCCACGGACGCCCGCAGCAAGATGCTGCGCGGCGTGCAGACCCTGGCCGACGCGGTCAAGGTGACTCTCGGCCCCAAGGGCCGCAACGTCGTGCTCGAGAAGAGCTTCGGCGCGCCGCGGATCACCAAGGACGGCGTGACCGTCGCCAAGGAGATCGAGCTGGCCGACAAGTTCGAGAACATGGGCGCGCAGATGGTGCGCGAGGTGGCGTCGAAGACCAACGACGTCGCCGGCGACGGCACCACGACCGCGACCGTGCTCGCCGCGGCGATCGTCCGCGAGGGCGCCAAGGCGGTGGCGGCCGGCATGAACCCGATGGACCTCAAGCGCGGCGTCGACCTCGCCGTCGAGGCCATCGTCGAGGACCTCAAGAAGCGCTCCAAGAAGGTCACCACCTCCGACGAGATCGCGCAGGTCGGCACCATCTCGGCCAACGGTGACACCGAGATCGGCAAGATGCTCGCCGAGGCGATGCAGAAGGTCGGCAACGAGGGCGTGATCACGGTCGAGGAGGCGAAGAGCCTGGAGACCGAGCTCGACATCGTCGAGGGCATGCAGTTCGACCGGGGCTACATCTCGCCCTACTTCATCACCGACAGCGAGAAGATGCGCTGCGTGCTCGAGGAGCCCTATCTCCTCATCCACGAGAAGAAGCTCTCCTCGCTGCAGCCGCTGCTCCCGGTGCTGGAGTCGGTCGTCCAGAGCGGCAAGCCGCTCCTGATCATCGCCGAGGACGTCGAGGGCGAGGCGCTCGCCACCCTCGTCGTCAACAAGCTGCGCGGCGGCCTCAAGGTCGCGGCCGTCAAGGCCCCGGGCTTCGGTGACCGGCGCAAGGCGATGCTCGAGGACATCGCGATCCTGACCGCCGGCCAGGTGATCAGCGAGGACCTCGGCATCAAGCTCGAGAACGTCGGCCTCGACATGCTCGGCCGCGCCAAGCGGGTGGTGATCGAGAAGGAGAACACCACCATCGTCGACGGTGCCGGCTCGAAGGAGGAGATCCAGGGCCGCTGCAACCAGATCCGGGCGCAGATCGAGGAGACGACCTCGGACTACGACCGCGAGAAGCTGCAGGAGCGGCTCGCCAAGCTGGCCGGCGGCGTGGCGGTGATCCGCGTCGGCGGCGCCACCGAGGTCGAGGTCAAGGAGCGCAAGGACCGCGTCGACGACGCGATGAACGCGACCCGTGCGGCGGTCGAGGAGGGCATCGTGGCGGGCGGCGGTGTCGCCCTGCTGCACGCCATCCGCGCGCTCGACGGCCTCAAGCCGGCCAACGACGACCAGGCGCACGGCATCAAGATCGTGCGCAAGGCGATCCAGACGCCGGCCTGGCAGATCGTCGAGAACGCCGGCGTCGACGGCTCGGTGGTGGTCGGCAAGCTGCTCGAGAGCAAGGACGCCAACTGGGGCTACGACGCCCAGGCCAACGAGTACTGCGATCTCGTCGGCCGCGGCATCATCGACCCGACCAAGGTCGTGCGCACCGCGCTCCAGGATGCCGCCTCGGTGGCGGGCCTCCTGATCACGACCGAGGCCATGGTCGCCGAGAAGCCCGAGAAGAAGCCGGCGGCTCCGGCCGGCGGCGCGGGCGGCGGCATGGGCGACATGGACTTCTGATCTTTTGCCTGATCGCTGGTGTCGAACGGGAGGGCCGCGGGCGACCGCGGCCCTCTTGCTTTCGGAGCGGGCGATCGGCGCGTCAGCCGGCGAAGCCGGCCGCCGGCCTGCCGAGCCCCGTGGGCGTGCCGAGGAAGGTACCGGCCATGGTCAGGACGGTGCCGCCGAGGCCGAGCTTGAAACGGGCGAGGCCCGGAGCGCCGACCGTGTCGATCCCACCCAGATCGAGCGCCCGCACACCCTCGTCCCTGAGCAGGGTCACCGCCCGCCAGAGCAGGAGGTGGTGGGCGCGAAGCTCCCGCCCGCGGGGGGTCGTGGCCGCGACCAGGTAGGTGGCGCAGCCGCCGTGCCGCTGCACGAGGATGCCGGCGACGGGCTCGCCCCGCTCGAGCGCCACGAGCGTCGACTGCGCCCGCGGCGCACCGGGCCAGGGCTCGGCCAGGCTCCGCACGAAGGCAGGCGGTGGCGCCCGGAACCCCACCCGCGCCCGGTGCGCCTCGCTCGCCAGGAGGAGCCACTCGAGCAGGGGGCCCTGGCGGACGATGCGCACCTCGAGCCCCGCCTCCTCGGCGCGCACCAGCCGGTTGCGCCACTTGCCGTGCAGCTTGGCACGGAGCTGGCCCGGATCCGCCGACAGGTCGAGCCAGACGGTACTGTAGCCGGTCATCACGCGGCGCAGCCCGCAGAGCCGCTCGCCGACATGGCCGCGTTCCGGCGTCCAGAGCAGCACGGCTCGGCCCAGCCCGGCGCGCAGCCGGGCGATCAGCTCGGGCTCCAGCGCGTCGCGCAGCTCCGGGACCAGCCAGACCGGCCCGCGCATGAGGAGGACGATGCGGACCAGGCCGAGGAGCTGCCGCTCGACCAGCTGGGCGAGCGCCACCACGCTGCCGCGCCGGCGTACCGCGACGCGGCGAACCGTGTGGCCGGCCGCGGCCACGGTGCGCCCGTACCCCCAGTCCTGCTGCAGGCCGGAGCGCGGCGCCGCCGCCAGATGGGCCTGCCAGGAAGGTGCGGGCAGGCCGTCCCAGTCGAGCTCGAGGGACACGGTTGTCGGGTTCTTCGCTCTATGGTTGAATTTGCCCGACCGATAGCGACTCCAACCGGTGAGCGCCAGAGCCGGCATGGCAACGCAGCGCCGAATCCGCGGCCACCTCATTCCCCCGCCACGCCCCACCCGATGGGCGCTGATCTACGCCCTCGTCTATCTGGGGCTGCCGGTGGTGGGCCTGCTCGCACTGTTGGACCTCGTCCTGTATCTGGTGGTGACGGTCCTCCTCGGACGGTGCTACGGCCTCCACTGCCTGTGGGGCTGAGCCCCATCGGGGGCGGACCGACGGCGGAGGAGCGATGGCGAGCCGGCTTCCGGACGAGATGACCGCGATCCGCTGCGAGGGATACGGCCCGCCCGAGGTACTGCGGCCGGTGCGGGTGCCGGTGCCGCGCCCGGGCCGCGGCGAGATCCTGGTCGAGGTGGCGAGCGCCGGGGTCAACCGCCCGGACGTGCTGCAGCGTCGGGGCGGCTATCCGCCGCCGCCCGGCGTGACCGACATTCCCGGCCTCGAGGTGGCCGGGCGGGTCGTGGCGGTCGGACCCGGGACCGAGCGGTTCGCGGTCGGCGACCGGGTCTGCGCGCTCGTCGCCGGCGGTGGCTACGCCGAATACTGCCCGGTCCCGGAACCGCAGGCGCTGCCCCTCCCGCCGGGGGTTCCGATCGAGGTCGCCGGTGGGGTTCCGGAGACCTGGTTCACGGTTTGGACCAACGTCGTCGAGCGGGGCCGGCTGCAGGCGGGCGAGACGTTCCTCGTGCACGGTGGCAGCTCGGGCATCGGCACGACCGCCATCCAGCTCGCCCGGGCGCTCGGCGCGCGCGCCCTGACCACGGTCGGCAGCCCGGAGAAGGCGGAGGCCTGCCGCCGGCTCGGCGCCGAGGCCGCGATCGAGTACCGGCGCGAGGACTTCGTCGAGGCCGTGCGCCGCCTGACCGATGGCCGCGGGGTCGATCTCATCCTCGACATGGTCGGTGGCAGCTACGTGGCGCGCAATCTGGAGGCGGCAGCGGTCGAGGGGCGGATCGTGCAGATCGCCTGGCTCGAGGGCGCGCGGATCTCCGCCGACATGACCAAGCTCATGACCAAGCGGCTGACCTGGACCGGCTCGACGCTGCGCCCGCGCTCGGTCGAGCAGAAGGGGGCGATCGCCCGGGCGCTCGAGGAGCGGGTCTGGCCGCTGTTCGCGGCCGGACGCCTCGAGGTGCCGGTATACCGCACCTTTCCCCTCGCCGAGGCGGCGGCGGCGCACGCGCTCATGGAGACGAGCGCGCACATCGGCAAGATCCTGCTCCGCCCCTGAGGCGCGCTCAGTAGGGCACCGGCTCGAACGGGACCGCGCCGGGGCGGCCCTGGGCGTGCAGGAACACCGGCAGCGTGCCGGGATCGGCCGGAAGGGCGATCAGGCTCGCGGCGAGGGTGCCGTAGTCACCGTCGGAGACGATGCAGAGCGCGTCGCGCGGATCGCCGCTGGCGCTCGACCGGCTCGCCAGGAGGAGTTCCCAGCCCGACCAGTCGCCCCGATCCGGGTCGGGCGCGTCGGCCTCGAGGAACAGCGGACGGTAGCGGCGGATGCGCGGGCAGGCCGGATCGTCCGGCTCCCGCGCCGTGACCATGGTGAGACCCGGGGCGAGGCGTCGCACCCGGAGCTCGCCGTCGTCGGCATGGCGCAGATGGAAGGCGTCGCGTGCATCCGCCACGATCAGGTTGAACGGGCGGAAGGCCCGCGGATCCAGATCGGACAGCGCCGCCGCGGCGGCTGCCGCATCGGCATGGTCGAGCGCCTCGAGCACGAGTTCGCCACGTGAGCGGCGGCCCTCGGCGGGTCCGAGCGTGCCGACCCGGTTGAGCACCGCCGCGACCACGCCCCAGTCGTTGAGGCCGAGCCAGCTGCCGCCGGCGAGGCAGTCGAGGCCGGCGCGGACCTCGCGGCGGTCCGGCCAGTGGCGGGCCGGGGGCCGGGCCGGACGCGAGGCCAGCTCGTCGCGGTTGGCGGCGACGAGCAAGGGCCAGCGATGGCCCGGACGGTTGAGCAGGATCAGCGTGCACATCGTTCCGGCCCTGCGCCGGTCCACGGAGGTCGGCGGCCCGGCTCGCCCCGCGACCCGGCCCGCGGATCGCGGCGTCGGTTCGGCGCGGCACGGTGGCGGTCGGGTATCATCCCTCCTATATGATGCCCGTGCGGAGACGATCGAGGGGCGGCCGGCGATGACCACCTTCAACGAGCGCGAGCGGACCGAGGAAGCCAAGTTCAAGCACGACCAGGAGCTGGCCTTCAAGGTCCGCAATCGGCGCAACAAGCTGTTCGGTCTCTGGCTCGCCCAGGAGCATCTCGGGCTCGCGGGCGACGCGGCCCTTTCCTACGCCAAGGACGTGGTGATGGCCGACTTCGACCTGCCGGGTGACGACGACATCTTCACCAAGGTCAAGGCGGATTTGGGCAAGGCCGGCAGGAACCTGTCCGACCACCAGCTGAGGAAGCACCTCGAGGAATGCGAGAAGATCGCCCGCGAGCAGATCATGAAGGAGTGAGCCCGGGGGCGACGCCGCCGGTGCCCGCCGCGACGCCGGCATCCGCACCGCAGCCGGGCCGGTGCCCGCCGACGGAGCAGCCGCCGGGCGAGATCGGAGGGCCGCCGGGCCCCGAGCCGACCCGCTACGGCGACTGGGAGAAGGGCGGGCGCTGCAGCGACTTCTGAGGCCCCTGCGCGATCGCCGCTGCTCCGCGCGCGTCGGCCCTGGTATGGCAGGGGAGCCGGCGATGCGCCCAGGGGCCGCGCCGTGTCCTGCTGTGCTCACTGGAGACCTGCCGATCCATGCGGACCACCGCCGCGGCCCCGCAGGCTCCCGAGACCCCTGCCACCAGCCGGGCGTCGCTGTCGGCGCTGATCGTCGCCGTGACGATCCTCTGGGGCGCCAACTGGCCGGCGATGAAGATCGCGGTCCTGGAGCTCGAGCCCTGGACCTTCAGGGTGGTGACCGTGCTCGGTGCCGGCCTGACGCTCCTCCTGCTCGCCCGGATCACCGGCGAGCCGATCCGGATGGAGCGCCGGCTGGTCCTGCCGCACCTCGCGATCTCCCTCGCCGGGGTCACCCTCTGGCACATGCTGACCGCCTACGGCCTGATGTTCATCGGCGGCGGTCGGGCGGCCATCATCGCCTTCACCATGCCGGTCTGGGCGACGCTGTTGTCGATCCTCTTCCTCGGGGAGCGACCGACGCCGGCCATGGGCTTGGCGCTGGCGCTCGGGATGGCGGGCCTGGCGGTGCTGATCGGTCCGGACCTGGCCCGGGTGGGCGAGGCGCCGCTGGGCGCGCTCCTGATCCTCCTCGCCGCCATCGTCTGGGCGATCCAGACCGTCGCCACCAAGGCCTATGACTGGCGGATCGGCACCATGGCGCTCTCCGCCTGGCAGCTCCTGGCGGGTGGGGTGCCGATCCTCCTGGTGTGGTTCTGGCTCGGCGCCCCGCCCGACCCGGCGCGCCTGAGCCTCGAGGGGATCCTGGCGCTGCTCTACGTCGTGTTCGTGGCGCTCGTCTTCTGCTTCACGACGTTCCTGCGCATCGTCCGGCTCCTGCCGGCGATCGCGGCGTCGCTCAGCACCCTCGCCATCCCGGTCGTGGGGGTGGCGAGCTCGGCCTGGCTCCTGGGCGAGAGCGTCGGCCTGCGCGAGATCGCGGCACTCGTGCTGGTGCTCGCGGCGATCGGGCTCGTCCTCCTGCCGCGCGCGGTGGCCGCACGTCGCGGTTGAGCCAGGGGCCACGCGGGCGTTTGCCGCCGCCCGGCCCTCCTCTATAACGGTCCGGACACCACACCGATCGGACCGGGGACGGGACATGGCCGAAGCCGTCGTCAGCCGCCGCGAGGGCAGCGACCGCCAGCGCGCGCTCGACGCTGCGATCGCGCAGATCGAACGCGCCTTCGGCAAGGGCTCGCTGATGCGGCTCGGCCAGTCGGAGCGGCCGGCCGAGATCGAGACCATCTCGACCGGCTCGTTGGGCCTCGACATCGCCCTCGGTGTCGGCGGCCTGCCGCGCGGCCGCGTCGTCGAGATCTTCGGGCCGGAGAGCTCCGGCAAGACGACCCTGACGCTGCACGTCATCGCCGAGGCGCAGAAGGCCGGCGGCACCTGCGCCTTCATCGACGCCGAGCACGCGCTCGATCCGGGCTATGCCAGGAAGCTCGGCGTCGACCTCGAAGGCCTGTTGATCTCCCAGCCCGACACCGGCGAGCAGGCGCTCGAGATCGCCGACACGCTGGTCCGCTCCGGGGCGATCGACGTGATCGTGGTCGACAGCGTGGCGGCGCTCGTGCCCAAGGCCGAGCTCGAGGGCGAGATGGGCGATTCCCTGCCCGGCCTGCAGGCCCGGCTGATGAGCCAGGCGCTCCGCAAGCTCACCGCGTCGATCAACCGCTCGAAGTGCATGCTGATCTTCACCAACCAGATCCGCAGCAAGATCGGGGTCATGTTCGGCAACCCCGAGACCACGACCGGCGGCAACGCCCTCAAGTTCTACGCGAGCGTCCGCCTCGACGTGCGCCGGATCGGCTCCATCAAGGAGAAGGAGGAGGCGATCGGCAACCAGACCCGGGTGAAGGTGGTCAAGAACAAGGTGGCGCCGCCGTTCCGGGTGGTCGATTTCGACATCATGTACGGCGAGGGCATCTCGAAGACCGGTGAGCTGATCGACCTCGGCATGCGGGCCGGGCTCGTGGAGAAGTCGGGCTCCTGGTTCTCGTGGAACAGCCAGCGCATCGGCCAGGGGCGGGAGAACGCCAAGGCCTGGCTCAAGGAGCATCCCGAGGCGGCGGCCGAGCTCGAGCGGATGATCCGGTCGCGCGCCGGGGTCGGCGGCGGCATGTCGCTGCTCGAGGAGGACCGCACGCCGGAGGACTGAGGGGACGTGACGCCGCCTGTACCGGCGGGGCGCGCTCCGGCAGAAGGATCAGCGGCCCGGTCGGGCCGGGGAGGACGTGACATGGCCACCGCGCTCAAGGACACCCGCATCCAGCTCGCCGATCCGAAGCTGTTCCGCGAGCGCTGCTACGTCGACGGGCAATGGATCGCGGCCGACAGCGGCCGCACGCTGGCGGTCGGCGATCCGGCCACGGGCGAGACGATCGGCAGCGTGCCGATGCTCGGCATCGAGGAGACGCGCCGGGCGATCCGTGCGGCCGAGGCGGCGCTGCCGGCCTGGCGGGCACGCACCGCCAAGGAGCGGGCGGCGATCCTCCGTCGCTGGTTCGATCTCATCATGGCGAACGCCGACGATCTCGCCCATCTGATGACCCGCGAGCAGGGCAAGCCGTTGGCGGAGGCCAAGGGAGAGGTCGCCTACGGCGCCTCGTTCGTGGAGTGGTTCGCGGAGGAGGCCAAGCGCGTCTACGGCGACGTGATCCCGCAGACCGTGGGCTCGCGGCGGATCCTCGTGCTCAAGCAGCCGGTCGGGGTCTGCGCGGCGATCACGCCCTGGAACTTCCCGAACGCGATGATCACGCGCAAGTGCGCGCCCGGGCTGGCGGTCGGCTGCACGATGGTGGTCCGGCCGGCCTCGGCCACGCCCTTCTCGGCGCTGGCGCTCGCCGAGCTCGCCGAGCGCGCCGGGGTCCCCAAGGGCGTGTTCAACGTGGTGAGCGGTGCGGCCACCACGGTCGGTACCGAGCTCGCCACCAACAAGACGATCCGCAAGCTCTCGTTCACGGGCTCGACCGCGGTCGGCAAGATCCTGCTCAAGCAGGCCGCCGACACCGTCAAGCGGGTCAGCATGGAGCTCGGTGGCCACGCTCCCTTCATCGTCTTCGACGACGCCGACATCGAGGCGGCGGTGCAGGGAGCTATCGCCTGCAAGTTCCGCAACTGCGGCCAGACCTGCGTCTGCACCAACCGGATCTACGTCCAGGACGGCGTGTTCGATGCGTTCTCGCGCAAGCTCGCCGAGGCCGTGGCCGAGCTCAAGGTCGGCCCGGGCACCGAGCCGGGCGTGGTGATCGGGCCGCTGATCGATGGTGCCGCGGTGGCCAAGGTCGAGCAGCACGTGGCGGATGCCACCGCCAAGGGTGCCCGGATCACGATCGGCGGCAAGCGGCACGCGCTCGGCGGCCAGTTCTTCGAGCCGACCGTGCTCGCCAACTGCAACGCCTCGATGCTGATCGCGCAGGAGGAGACCTTCGGCCCGGTGGCGCCGCTCTTCCGCTTCAGGACCGAGGACGAGGTCATCGCGCTCGCCAACGCCAGCGATGTCGGCCTCGCCGGCTACTTCTACGCGCGCGATCTGGGTCGCGTGTTCCGCGTGGCCGAGGCGCTCGAGGTCGGCCTGGTCGGGGTCAACGACGGGGTGATCGCGACCGAGGTCGCACCCTTCGGTGGCGTCAAGGAGAGCGGCATCGGCCGCGAGGGCTCGCGCTACGGCGTCGACGAGTATCTCGAGGTCAAGTATGTGAGCCTGGGCGGCATCTCCTGAGCGCCGCCGTGGCGGACGTCGATCTGCTCGTCATCGGCGCCGGCTCGGGCGGCGTGGCCTGCGCCCGCCGCGCCGCCCACCACGGCGCGCGCGTGGCGATCGCCGAATCGGGCCGGGTCGGTGGCACCTGCGTGATCCGCGGGTGCGTGCCCAAGAAGCTCATGCATCTGGGCGCGCATTTCCGCGACCTGTTCCGCGCAGCCGGCGGCTATGGCTGGCGTCGGGGCGAGCCGCTGCTCGACTTCCAGGCCCTCCTCGAGGCACGCAACGCCGAGATCGCCCGCCTCAACCGCGTCTATCTCGGCATGCTGGAGAGCGCCGGCGTGCGGCTCCTCGTGGGCCGGGCCAGGCTCCTCGGGCGGGAGGCGGCCGGCTTCCGGGTGGCGGTCGACGGCGAGGAGCTCCTCGCCGAGCGGGTCGTGGTGGCGGTCGGTGCCCGACCCAGCCTGCCGCCGCTTCCGGGCGTCGAGCACGCCTCGACCTCGGACCAGCTGCTGGAGGGGGTCTACCCCCTCCCGCGCCGGCTGGCCGTGGTCGGAGCCGGCTACATCGGCGTGGAGCTCGCGAGCATCTTCGCCCATCTCGGCAGCGAGGTGCGCCTGGTCTTCCGGGGCGACGAGCCGCTGCGCGGCTTCGACGGCGACCTGCGGCGGGAACTGGCGGGCGCGCTTTCGCGGTCGGGCGTCCAGCTCGTGCCCGGCACGCGGCCGGACGGCATCCGCGCCGTCGGCGCGGCCAAGGTGCTCGACACCAGCTCGGGGCCGGTCGAGGCCGATCTCGTGCTGCTCGCGACCGGCCGGCGGCCGATCGCCAACACCGCGGGCCTCGGCCTCGAGGAGCTCGGCGTACGGCTCGGCGCGGACGGCTCGGTGCCGGTCGACGCGCACTACGAGACGGCGGTCGCGGGGTTGTTGGCGGTCGGCGACTGCTCCGACCATGCCGGCAACGGGCTCGACGCGGCGCAGCACGACCTGACGCCCGTGGCGATCGCCGAAGGCCGAGCGGTGGCCGAGCGGCTGTTCAACGCCAACCCGCGGACGGTCGCCTACGCGACCGTGCCGACCGCGGTCTTCAGCCTGCCGCAGGCGGCCTCGGTCGGATTGAGCGAGGAGCGGGCGCGGGCGCTGGGCCACGCCGTGACGATCTATCAGACCCGCTTCCGGCCGATGCTCGAGACCCTCGGCGGCGGCGAGGAGCGGATCTTCATGAAGCTCGTCGTCGACGCCTCCGACGACCGGGTCCTGGGCTGCCACCTCGTGGGCGGCGAGGCGGCCGAGATCGTGCAGGGATTCGCCGTGGCCTTGACCTGCGGGGCGACCAAGGCGCAATTCGACGCCACGGTGGCGCTGCACCCGACCGCCGCCGAGGAGCTCGTCACGATGTGGCGGCCGGTCGCACGCTGACCGGCCCGAGAGGAAGGCGCCGATGAGCGGGAACTGGACGCCGGACGGCTGGCGGGCGAAGCCGTGCCGGCAGATGCCGGTCTACGAGGACGAGGCGGCGCTGGCCGAGGTCGAGCGCGAGCTCGCGTCATATCCGCCCCTGGTGTTCGCGGGCGAGGCCCGCACGCTTCAGGACAAGCTCGCCGAGGTCGCCGCCGGTCGGGCGTTCCTCCTCCAGGGCGGCGACTGCGCCGAGGCGTTCGCCGACTTCAACGCCAACAAGATCCGCGACTGGCTGCGCGTGTTCCTGCAGATGGCCGTGGTGCTGACCTTCGGTGCCGGGCTGCCGGTCGTGAAGGTGGGGCGGATCGCCGGCCAGTTCGCCAAGCCGCGATCGGCGCCGGTCGAGCGCCAGGGCGAGGTCGAGCTGCCCGCCTATCGCGGCGACATCGTCAACGCCATGGAGTTCACCGATGCCGCCCGTCGCGCCGACCCGACGCGGCAACTGCGCGCGTACACCCAGGCCGCGGCGACGCTGAACCTGCTGCGCGCCTTCAGCGAGGGTGGCTACGCCTCGCTCACCCGGGTGCACTCCTGGATGGTCGACAATGTCGCGCGCTCGCCCTGGGGCCAGCGCTACCGCGACCTCGCCGACCGGATCACCGAGACACTCGATTTCATGCGCGCCTGCGGCATCTCCGACTCCACGACCCCGGAGATCGCGCGGACGACGCTCTACACCTCGCACGAGGCCCTCCTGCTCGGCTTCGAGCAGGCCCTGACGCGGACCGATTCGACCACGGGGCGCATCTACGACACCTCGGCCCACTTCCTCTGGGTAGGCGACCGGACCCGTCAGCTCGACGGGGCGCATGTCGAGTTCCTGCGCGGCATTGCCAATCCGCTCGGCGTCAAGGCCGGTCCGTCCATGACCGCCGACGAGCTGCTGCGCCTGTGCGACGTCCTCGATCCGCGCAACGAGCCCGGCCGGCTCACGGTCATCAGCCGGATGGGGCACGACAAGGTCGAGCGGCTCCTCGTGCCGCTGATCCGGGCCCTGCGCCGCGAGGGGCGCGCGGTCGTCTGGGCGTGCGACCCGATGCACGGCAACACCATCACCTCGAACGGCTACAAGACCCGGCCCTTCGACCGGATCCGCGCCGAGGTGGAGAGCTTCTTCGCGGTGCACAAGGCGGAGGGCACCCACGCCGGCGGCATCCATCTGGAGATGACGGGTGACGACGTCACCGAGTGCCTGGGCGGTGCCCAGGCGGTGACCGAGGCCTGCCTCGCGTCGCGCTACCATACCCAGTGCGATCCGCGGCTGAACGCCCAGCAGAGCCTCGAGCTCGCCTTCACCATGGCGCAGGCGCTCAAGGAGGAGCGTCAGGCGCAGCGGGTGGCGGCGGCCTCGTGAGCGACCGCGGCGAGCCGGACCCGGGACCCTCGGCCCAGGTGGCTGCTTCCACCGCCGATCCTCCGGTCGTGGCGAGCAGCCCGCTCGGGCCCGAGATCGGTCGGCACGCCGACACCTATTTCCGCAAGACCCGGGCGATCGTCGAGCGGTTCGGCGACTGCCGGGTGACCTACGCCGTCTTCATGCGCCGGCCGGTGGTGGCGGCCCCGCGCCTGGCACTCGAGTGGCTCGCCCGGGTCGAGCGCGAGCGCGGCACCCGCTTCGAGGTGGAACGGCTGTTCGCGGAAGGCGATTGGGTCGGCGCCGGCGAGCCGCTGCTCTACGTACGCGGTTCGTTCCGGCATCTGGTCGACCTGGAGACCAATCTCCTGCAGAAGATCGGTCCGGCCTGCGTCGCCGCGTTCAACGCCTACTCGATGTGCATCGACCTGCCCTATGTCGGCTTCCTCGCCATGGACGCCCGCCACTGCGCCGGGCTCGAGATGGCCGAGATGATGGCCTATGCGGCGAGCGTCGGCTCGATGCGGGCGCGCACCGAGACCGATGCGGTGGGCTTCATCGGCAACGCGACCGATGCCACCGCGCACTTCTTCGGTCGCACCCGTGGTCTCGGCACGATGCCGCACGCCCTGATCGGCTACGCCGGTTCCACGGTCCGCGCCGCCGAGATGTTCCACGAAACCTTCCCCGACGATCCGCTCTATGTGCTGGTCGACTATTTCGGCCGCGAGGTCACGGATGCGCTCGAGGTCTGCCAGCGCTTTCCCGAACTCGCTCGGGAAGGCCGGCTGGGGGTACGGCTCGACACCCATGGCGGGCGGTTCCTCGAGGGCCTGGACGTGGCTGCCTCCTACGCGGTGCTGGAGCGGCACGCGCCGCAGGCGATCCGGACCTACCGGACACCCGAGGAGCTCGCCTGGCTCACCGGGACGGGTGTCACCGCAGCGGCCATCTTCCACGTGCGGGAACGCCTCGATGCGGCCGGCTTCCCCAAGGTCAAGATCATCGCGAGCTCCGGCTTCTCGCCGCAGAAGTGCAAGCTGATGGCGAGCGTGCGGGCGCCGATCGACGTCATCGGCACGGGCTCCTACCTGCCGGAGCGCTGGAGCGAGACCTACGCCACCGCCGACGTGATCGACTATGACGGCGTGTCGCGGGTCAAGGTCGGGCGCGAGTTCCTGTTCGATCGGCCGCGCGGCCCGGCCGGTTCGACCGGGGCCTCCGGTTGAAGGGACGTGGCCGGGGTCGGCTCAGCCGCGCGGCAGCCAGGTGAAGGCTCCGACCCGGGCGCGCGCCGTGCCGAGCGTGTCGTCGCTGTCGGCACCCACGCCGATCTGGACGACCGAGGTCGGTTCCTCGCCGAACGCCTCGCGGAAGTCCGAGCCGATGTCGACCCGCTCCTCGAGCCAGGTGCCCATCGGCGCGCCGAGCCCGCGCAGGACACGGATGCGGCTGCCGGTCGGCAGGTAGGGATTGTCGAACCAGCCGCTCGACCGCCCGTCGCCGCCCCAGACATAGCTCAACATGCGCCCGGGCAGCTCGCGCTCGGTGAACGAGCCCAGGATCGCCCGCACGCTCCGCTCGAGAAGGCTCGCCCGCTCGGGTACGTAGGCGAAGGCGACATAGACGGCCAGCGAGCGATCGTCGCCGCCCTTGCGGCCGAGGTCGGTGGGTGGCACCGCCTCGTCGATCCGCCAGCGCCAGCCGAGGATCGGCGTGGCCCGCAGGTCCGCGGGAAGGTCGAGCCAGATCACCGAGACGGAAGCACGGCTCTCGATCCGGATGCTGCCGTCCGGCTCGAGCGCGTAGCTGTTGCCGGGCTTGTCGCGGAAGGCGAGCTCCTGCCAGCCGAGCGCCACGAGCTTCGGGTCGACGGCGGCGCGGGCCGATCCGGCTACGGCCGAGCTCCCGGCCGCGAGGGCCAGGAGAGCGCGACGTCGCCAGGGCCTGTCCATCGGTTGCATTTGCCGCACGGCTCCCAACAATGACGCCGGCAGACTAGCTGCGGCGAGCGCTCGGGAGGAGAGCATGGCAGAGCCGATCTGGCGACCGGATGCCGACCGGGTGGCACGGGCGCAGATCACCACCTTCGCAGCGGAGCACGGCTGCACCGGCCCGCAGGCGGTGGCCGATCTCTGGCGCTGGTCGGTCGAGCACCCGGAGCGGTTCTGGCTCGACCTCTGGCGGACGTGTGGTGTGATGGCGAGCCAGGAGGCGAGCCGCGTGCTGGAGCGGCCGGACGCGATGCCCGGCGCACGCTGGTTCCCCGATGCCCGCCTGAACTTCGCCCAGAACCTGCTGCGGCGCCGCGACGCGACGCCGGCCATCATCTTCGTGGGCGAGGATGGCCGCCGCCGCGAGCTGTCGTGGGCCGACCTCTGGGACCGCGTCGGCGCCCTCGCCGCAGCGCTGCGGCGGGATGGAATCGGGCTCGACGATCGGGTGGCCGGCTATCTCCCCAACATCCCCGAGACGATCGTGGCGATGCTCGCGACCTCGTCGATCGGCGCCATCTGGTCGTCCTGCTCGCCGGACTTCGGGACCCGCGGGGTGCTCGACCGGTTCGGGCAGATCGAGCCCAAGGCGCTCGTCACGGTCGACGGCTATCTGTACGGTGGCAAGCGCCTCGACATCGGGTCCAAGCTCGCCGAGATCGTGGCCGGCCTGCCGAGCCTGCGGCGGGTCGTGGTGGTGCCGTTCCTCGGCGAGGAGCCCGAGCTCGGCGCGATCCGCTCGGCCGTGACGCTGGACGCCTACTGTGCCGGACCGGCCACGCCGCCCGCCTTCGAGCAGCTGCCGTTCGACTATCCGCTCTACGTGCTCTACTCCTCGGGTACCACCGGGATGCCCAAGGCGATCGTCCACGGCCAGGGCGGAACCCTGCTCCAGCATCTCAAGGAGCACCGCCTGCACACCGATCTGCGGCCCGGAGACCGGCTCTTCTACTACACGACCTGCGGCTGGATGATGTGGAACTGGCTGGCCTCCGCGCTCGCGAGCGAGGCGACGCTGGTTCTCTACGACGGCTCTCCCTTCCATCCCGGTCCGTCGGTGCTGTGGGATCTGGCCCAGCGCGAAGGTGTCGCGGTCTTCGGCACCTCGGCCAAGTACATCGATGCCCTCAAGAAGGCGGGGGCCGCTCCGGCGCGCAGCCACGACCTGTCGGCGCTGCGGGCGATCCTGTCGACGGGCTCGCCGCTGCTCGCCGAATCGTTCGACTACGTCTACCAGGACATCAAGGCCGACGTGCATCTGGCGTCGATCTCGGGTGGGACGGACATCGTTTCCTGCTTCGTGCTGGGGAATCCCGCGGGCCCCGTGTGGCGTGGTGAGATCCAGATGCGCGGGCTCGGCATGGCGGTCGACATCGTCGACGCGAGCGGCCGCCCCGTGCGCGGCGAGCGCGGCGAGCTCGTCTGCACCAAACCCTTCCCGTCGATGCCGGTGGGGTTCTGGAACGATCCGGATGGCTCCCGCTACCGGAAGAGCTATTTCGACCGGTTCCCGGGCATCTGGTGCCACGGTGACTTCGCCGAGCTGACGGCGCACGACGGGGTGATCATCTACGGCCGGTCCGATACCGTGCTCAATCCGGGTGGCGTGCGGATCGGCACCGCGGAGATCTACCGGCAGGTCGAGCAGATCGACGAGGTCCTGGAGGCGGTCTGCGTCGGTCAGGACTGGCAGGGCGACGTCCGCATCGTGCTGTTCGTCCGGCTCCGCGAAGGGCTCGTCCTCGACGACGCGCTGCGCGAGCGGATCCGCAGGCAGATCCGGACCAACACGACGCCGCGGCACGTGCCTGCCAAGATCCTGCAGGTGGCGGACATCCCTCGCACCATGAGCGGCAAGATCACCGAGCTCGCCGTGCGCGACGTCATCCACGGGCGGAGCGTGGCCAACGTCGACGCGCTCGCCAACCCGCAGGCGCTCGCCCTGTTCCGGGACCTGCCCGAGCTGCGGGACTGAGGCTTGGCCACCACCCGGCGGCGGCTCAGGGGCCCGCCCGTCGGCGTCAGCCTCGTGCGCGACGCGCTCGTGGCCGTCACTCCGGCCGTCGCCGCGATCGGGGTGACGGTCCTCGCCGACGACGGCGCGGCCGGTCTCCTCGGGGGGCTCGCGGCCGGCGGGCTCGTGGCCCTGCTCCTCGCGCGGCTGTGGATCGGCCAGGCTCGGGACCTCGCAGGTTGGATCGAGGGCCTCGGCGGTGGTCGAGAGGGCGAGCGCCCCGCGATCGTTCTCGGCTCCGCCCTCGAATGGATCGTGTGGCCCGTCGTCGATCTCGCCCGCCAGGCACGCCGCGCCGAGCGCCAGGCGACCGCCCAGCGGCTCCTGCTCGAGACTTTCCTCGAGGCGCTTCCGGACGCCGTGCTGCTGGTCGATCGCCGCGGCACGATCGCGCGGGCCAATCGCGCCGCGCTGCGCACGTTCGGCCTCGAGCGCGTGGGCGTGCCACTGGCGCGGGCGACGCGCGATCCGGGGGTGCTCGCCGCCCTCACGGCAGCCCTGGAGACGGGTGCGGCCAGCACGGTCTTGTTCAGTCCGGTCGACGACCGGCTCAAGCTGTTCGCGGCGCGGATCCAGCCGCTCGAGCCGGCCGAGGGCGGCCGAGGCGTGATCCTGGCCCTGCGCGAGCAGAGCGAGCAACTGCTCATCGAGCGGATGCGCTCGGATTTCGTCGCCAACGCCAGCCACGAGATCAAGACGCCGCTCGCGGCGATCGTCGGGATCATCGAGACGCTGCGCGGCCCGGCCCGCGACGACCCGGCTGCGCGCGCGATGTTCCTCGCCACGATGGCGGAGGAGGCGCGGCGCATGCAGCGGCTCGTCGACGATCTGCTCTCGCTCTCGCAGATCGAGCTCGCGGCACGCCGGCCACCGGCGACCTCGGTGGCGCTCGCCGACGTGCTCGGGGGCGCCCTCGCCCGCATGCGACCGATCGCTGCCGCCGAGCGGGTTCGGCTCGTCCTCGATGCACCGCCCTCCCTCCCCGAGCTCGTGGCGGATGCCGATCAGCTGCATCAGCTGCTCGCCAACCTGATCGACAACGCGATCAAGTACGGTGGACCGGACAAGGAGGTCAGGCTCGAGGTGCGACAGCTCGACGCGGCCCCGCCGACCGCCGGGCCGGTCGCGGGTCGGCCCGCCGTCGAGATCGCGGTGGTCGACCAGGGCGAAGGCATCGCGGCCGAGCATCTGCCGCGGCTGACCGAACGGTTCTACCGCGTCGACAAGGCACGCTCGCGGAAGGTCGGTGGAACGGGCCTGGGGCTCGCCATCGTCAAGCACATCGTCCGGCGGCACCAGGGCCATCTGCGGATCGCGAGCGAGATCGGTCGGGGCAGCCGGTTCTCCGTGTTGCTGCCGCTGCCCGACGGCGACCGTCACGGTTCCGTCACGACCCCGTCATAGAAGCGGCACGGGGAGCGGTCATCGCTCGCGCCGGTTCGGTTGTCGATGGAGGCACCACGATGAAGCCCGCTCTGTTCGCCGGCGTCGCGGCCGGCGCGCTGCTCGTTGCGCAGCTCGCCCAGGCGGCCGCGCCCGAGGTGAAGATCGACGGTTCGAGCACCGTCTATCCGGTCACCGAGGCGGTGGCCGAGGAGTTCCAGAAGGCCAAGAAGGGGGCCGTTCGGGTCACCGTCGGCATCTCCGGGACCGGCGGTGGCTTCAAGAAGTTCTGCCGCGGCGAGACCGACATCTCCAACGCCTCGCGGCCGATCCTCGCCGAGGAGATGGAGGTGTGCAAGAAGGCCGGGATCGACTATGTCGAGCTGCCGGTCGCCTTCGACGCGCTCACGGTCGCCGTCAGCCCCAAGAACACCCTGCTCACCGAGATCTCGGTGGACGAGCTCAAGAAGGTCTGGGAGCCCGCGGCCCAGGGCAAGATCACCAACTGGAACCAGATCCGCTCGACGTTCCCCGACATGAAGCTCAATCTGTACGGGGCGGGTTCCGACTCGGGCACGTTCGACTACTTCACGGAGGCGGTGGTCGGCAAGGCGAAGGCCAGCCGCGGCGACTACACCGCGAGCGAGGACGACAACGTGCTCGTGCAGGGCATCTCGGGTGACCAGCAGGCGCTGGGCTACGTGCCGTTCGCCTACGTCCACGAGAACCCCGGGAAGCTCAAGCCGCTGAAGGTCGTCGATCCGAAGACCGGCAAGGCCGTCGCGCCGAGCATGGAGACGGTCCTCGACGGGACCTACCAGCCGCTCTCCAGGCCGATCTTCATCTACGTCAACCGGAAGGCGGCCGACCGTCCGGAGGTCAAGGAGTTCGTCCAGTTCTACCTCGACAAGGGCGCCGAGCTCGCCCAGGAGGTGGGCTACACGCCGCTGCCGGCCGAGGCCTACAAGATCGCGATGGACCGCTTCGCCAGCCGGAAGATCGGGACGGCCTTCGGCGGCCGTCCCGAGGTCGGCATGAAGATCATGGATCTCCTCGCCCGCGAGTTGAAGTCCTGATCGGTGACCGCCTCGACGGTCCTTTCGCTTCCGAGGCCGGCCGGGCGCACGCCCGGCCGGCGTGCGAGGTAGATCGATGGCCGCGCCGCAGCGCTCGTTGATCAGACCGAGAGTGAACCACCGTGATGTCAAGGAGCGGCTGATCGAGGCCCTCCTGTTCGCTTCGGCTGCCTCTGCCGTCCTAGTGACCACCGCGATCGTCTTCGTTCTGCTGGTCGAGTCGGCCGGCTTCTTCTCGCACGTCTCCATCGTGGATTTCCTGACCGACACGATGTGGACGCCGCTCTTCGCCGATGCGCGCTACGGGATCCTGCCGCTGTTGTGCGGTACCTTGCTGGCGGCCGGGGTGGCGCTCCTCGTCGCCGTGCCGCTCGGCTTGATGGTCGCCCTGTATCTGAGTGAATTCGCATCGGCCCGGGTGCGCGAGACGATCAAGCCGTTTCTCGAGCTCCTGGAGGGGGTACCAACCGTCGTCTACGGCTATTTCGCGCTTCTGTTCGTCACACCTCTTCTCCAGAATGTGATACCGGGCTTGCCGGCGTTCAACGTGTTGAGCCCCGGCATCGTCATCGGCATCATGATCGTGCCGTATGTGGGATCGGTGAGCGAGGATGCGATGCGCGCGGTTCCGAACGCGCTGCGCGAGGCGTCCTATGCATGCGGCGCGACGCGGCTGCAGACCGCGCTGCGGGTCGTCGTGCCGGCGGCGACCTCGGGCATCGCCGCGGCGTTCGCACTGGGCGTCGCGCGGGCCACCGGCGAGACCATGGTGGTGGCGATCGCCGCGGGTCAGCAACCCAACCTCACGCTCGATCCGACGCAGCCGGCAGCGACGATCACCGCCTTCATCGTCCAGGTGGCGCTCGGCGATCTGCCGCACGGGTCGATCGGCTACCAGTCGATCTTCGCGGCGGGCCTCGTGCTGCTCTGCATCACGCTCTTGTTCAACATCCTCGCCCAGCTGCTCCGACTCCGCTTCCGGGAGGCCTATTGATGGCGAGCGTGCCGGCACCGGTTACGACGACCAGCGCGCCGATCCAGGTGGAGGACGTACGCACGAACGTCGCTCGTCGCCGCCGTCGGGACGTGATGTTCGCGGCCGTCGGCTTGATTGCGACCTCGATCGGCGTGATCACGCTCCTGGCGCTGTTCGTCGATCTCCTGATCGACGGCTATGCCCGCCTCACACCGGATTTCTTCCTGAGCTTCCCGTCGCGTCGTGCTCACGAGGCCGGCATCCTTTCCGCCTGGGTCGGGACCTGCCTCGTCATGCTGGTGACGGCGATCATCGGCGTGCCACTCGCGGTGTCGGCGGGTATCTATCTCGAGGAATACGCCCCGAGGAATTGGATCACGATGCTGCTCGAGATCAATGTCAGCAACCTCGCGGCGGTGCCCTCCATCGTCTACGGCCTGCTGGCGCTGGGTCTTTTCGTCTACGCCCTCGGGTCCGGCCAGAGCATCCTCACGGCAGGGCTCACCCTGGCGCTGATGATCTTGCCGGTCATCGTCGTGGCGACCCGCGAGGCGGTGCGGGCCGTACCGCACACCATCCGCGAAGCCGCCTACTCCCTGGGCGCCACGCGCTGGCAGATGATTCGCGACCACCTACTCCCCTACTCGGTGCCGGGCATCGCCACGGGCGTGATCATCGGCCTCGCGCGTGCCATCGGTGAGACGGCGCCGTTGATCACGATCGGTGCCCTGACCTTCATCGCCTACCTTCCGGACCCGCCGATCACCAGCGAGCCGCCCTTCGTGAACTTCAACTGGTTGTGGTCGGGGTTCACGGTCCTGCCGATCCAGATGTTCAACTGGGTGTCTCGGCCCGGGACCGCGTTCCACGCGAACGCGGCGGCCGCGGGCATCGTGATCGTCGTGTTGACCTTGGCGATGAACGGGTTCGCGATCTGGTTACGCTATCGTCTCCGCAAGAGGATCAACTGGTGAGGACAGCTGTGAGCCGAGCACTGGCAGCGCCCGCCCCAGCGCCCTTGCGCGCGCCGGGCTCCGGGGTGAAGAGCAGCATCCGTAGCTTGAGCTTTTTCTACGGCCCCGCACAGGCGCTCAAGGGGATCGATCTGGACATTCACGAGCACACGGTCACCGCGCTGATCGGGCCCTCGGGATGTGGAAAGTCGACGCTGCTGCGCTGCTTCAACCGCATGCACGATCTGACGCCGCACACGCGTTACGAGGGCGAGATCCTACTCTACCCGGACGACGTCAACATCGTGAGCCCGGACATCGACCCGATCGAGGTGCGGATGCGCATCTCGATGGTGTTCCAGAAGCCGAACCCGTTTCCCAAGTCGATCTACGAGAACGTCGCCTACGGGCTCCGCGTGCGTGGCATCCGCAACCGTGGCGAGCTCGACGGCAGAGTCGAAGCGGCGCTTCGTGGCGCCGCGCTGTGGGAGGAGGTCAAGGACCGCCTCGACGAGCCGGGCACCGCGCTGTCGGGCGGTCAGCAGCAGCGGCTGTGCATCGCCCGTGCCCTGGCCACGGACCCGGAGATGGTCCTGTTCGACGAGCCGACCTCGGCGCTCGATCCGATCGCAACCGCCAGCATCGAGGATCTCATCATCTCGATGGCCGGCAGCGTCACCGTACTGATCGTGACCCACAACATGCAGCAGGCGGCGCGGGTCTCGAGCTACACCGCGTTCATGTATCTGGGCGAACTCATCGAGTACGGGCCGACCAACGATCTGTTCACCCGTCCGCGTCAGCAGCGGACGAGCGACTACCTGACGGGCCGGTTCGGCTGAAGGAGGAACGATGGGCGGGCAGACCGATGCCTTGAAGCACGAGCACATCGTTCGCGCCTTCGACGAGGAGCTCGGGCGCCTCACCGGCGCCGTGGTCGAGATGGGGGGTCTCGCGGAGCGCCAAGTGGCGAACGCCGTGCGCGCCCTGGTCGAACGCGATGTCGAGCTCGCCGCGAGCGTGATCCAGACGGACCGAAAGGTCGACGAGCTGGAGGAGAAGATCGACCAGGATGCCGTGAGGCTCCTGGCGCTGCGCCAGCCGATGGCGATCGATCTGCGGATGATCGCGATGGCACTCAAGATCAGCAACGATCTCGAGCGCATGAGCGACTACGCGGTCAGCATCGCCAAAAGATCGCAACGGCTTACGGAGCAGCCGGAGCTCAAGCCGCTCCAGCAGATCCGGAGGATCGGGCAGTCCTGCCTCGCGATGGTCAAGGACGTGCTCGACGCCTATGTCGACCGCGATGCCGACAAGGCGACGGCCGTCTGGAACCGTGATCGGGAGGTCGACGAGCTGTACACGAGTCTGTTTCGTGAGCTAATCACCTATATGCTCGAAGATCCGCGCACGATAAGCACCTGCATCGATCTGCTGTTCATAGCGAAGAATCTGGAGAGGATCGCGGACCACGCGACCAACATTGCTGAGAAGATCGTGTTCATCATCTATGGCGACGAAATCAATCGGCCGAGACACAAGGTGGAGTGACGACGGTGAAGCCCCTCATCCTGATCGTCGAGGACGAGGCGGCGCTGCAGAAGCTGCTGGCATACAATCTCGAAGCCGCCGGCTTCGAGGTCGCGCAGGCCTTCGACGGTGAGGAGGCACTCACGCTCCTGGCCGAACGCACGCCGGATCTCGTCGTGATCGACTGGATGATCCCGCAGCTGTCCGGCCTGGAACTCCTGCGCCGCATCCGTCGGCGGCCCGAGCAGGCGCATCTCCCGGTCGTGATGTTGACGGCCCGGGCCGAGGAGCCGGATCGGCTGCGCGGCCTCGAGACCGGCGCCGACGACTACGTGACCAAGCCGTTCTCGCCGGCCGAGCTCGTGGCGCGCATCCGGGCGGTGCTGCGGCGCGTGCGACCGGCCTTCGCCGATCAGGTGCTGCAGTTCCAGGACCTGCGCCTCGACCTCACTGCGCACCGGGTGTTCCGCGGGATGCGCGAGATCCATCTCTCGCCCACCGAGTTCCGCCTCCTCCGACACTTCCTCGAGAACCCGGGCCGGGTGTTCAGCCGGGCGCAGCTGCTCGACCGTGTCTGGGGCGGTGAGCTCGACATCGAGCTCCGCACCGTCGACGCCACCATCCGACGCCTCCGTCGTGCGTTGAATGCCGGGGGCGAGCAGGATCTGCTGCGGACCGTTCGCGCCGAGGGCTACGCCCTCGATCTCAAGTTCGCGCCGTCGCCCTGATCAGCGCACGCTGGGCAGTGAGGCCGCGCCGCTGGAGAGTGCCGCGACCCGTCCGAGGGCGTCATGAATCCACGCGAGTGCCGCGGAGCTCGTGCCGAGCAGTTTCGTGACGCGGCGCCAGAGCGGCTCCTCCTCGGGGATCGGCTCCAGGCGCAGCGCTGCGCCCTCGGGCAGGCCCAGGAGGGCGCGCATCTCGTCGAGGGCTTCCGGCAGTCCGCCCAGCCGATCGACGAGGCCGAGCTCGAGGGCCTGCGCTCCGGTCCACACACGCCCGCCGGCAGCAGCCTCCACGCGATCCGGCGACAGGCCCCGGCCACGAGCCACGCCGGCCTTGAACCTCTCGTAGAGACCGTCGACGATCCGGTCCAGGGTGTCGCGTGCACGCTCGTCGGCGGGCAGGTTGATCGACCAGAGGCTCGCATTCTCGCCGATGGCAATCTGGTCCCAGCGTACGCCGAGCCGCTCCCAGGCCCCGGCCAGAACCGGCTTTCCCGCGAGCACGCCGATCGAGCCGGTGAGCGTCGTCGGTTGGGCGACGAGGCGGGACGCGTCCTTGGCGACCCAATATCCACCCGAGGCCGCCTGGTTGGCCATCGAGACGACCACCGGCTTGCCCGCTTCGACGGCGCGGCGGACCTGCCGCGCGACCGTCTCGCTCGCCACCGCCGAGCCGCCGGGCGTGTCCAGCCGCAGGAGGATCCCACGGATCCTGGGTGCCTCGATCGCCCGGGCCAGGGCTTCCGCGAGGTCGTCGGCGCCGATCGTCGTCGCGAGCTCGTCGCCGCCCCGGACGATCGCTCCCGCCGCCCGGACGAACCCAATCCGCGCGACCTCCCCGTCGGCCGCAGGCGGCTGCCGGAGGTAACGCTCGACCTTCACGATCCTCGCGCCACCGCCCGCGCGTGCGAGGACCGAGGCCTCGATCTCGTCCCGGTAGGCGATCCGATCGGCGAGCCCGAGCGCCACCGCCTCCTCGGCGGGGTAGGGGCCCGCGCCGAGAAGGCGCAGGAGGTGCTCGGGATCGAGACGACGGCTGGCCGCCACCTCGCCGGCGACCGTCCGCATCAGGCTCCCGGCGAGCGACTCCATCATCTCGCGCCCGGCCGGCGTCGGTGCGCGCTCGGTGGCCGATTCGAGCGCCGTCTTGTACGCGGACCGCCGGCTCACGACCGGCTCGATGCCCAGCCGGTCGAGGAGGTCCCGAGCGTAGGGGGTCTCGAAGACCAGGCCCGTGACGCCGAGCTGACCGACGGGCTGGAGCGCCAGCTCGTCGGCTGCCGATGCGAGATAATAGCCCTCGGTTCCGGCTCCGAGCTCGCCGATGCTGTCGGCCCAGGCGACGACGAACCGCCCCTCCCCTCGAACCCGCAGCAGGGTCTCGCGCAGCTCGCGCGCGACCCCGAAGCCCTGTCGAGCGTCGCCGAGCTCCACGAGGAGGCCCGCCACGCGGGGATCACGAGCGGCCCGCTCGAGACCGAGCACGAGATCGGTGACCGTCGGCCGCGCAGTCAGGCGGCCGACATCCAGACGAGGCGGTCCCGGGGCTTCGCCGACCGCCTCCCGGAGGTCGAGCCGGAGCACCATCCGGTCGGGGAAATCCCCCTCGTCGAGCAGTCTCGTCGCGATCCACCAACCGAGACCACCGGCCGCAGCCGCCAGGAGAAGCGCGATCAGTCCGACCGTGGCCAGGAATCCCACGAGGAGACGCCGCATGCCGCTCGCTCCGTGTCCGCGACGATTCCGCTCAGTCGATCTCGTACTCGGATACGATCCACGGTTCCGCCCGCGCCGCCGCCGCCCACTCGCGCATGGGGCCCGTACCCAGGATCGCTTCCTGCCATGCGGCGGACATCGGGTCGAGCGGAACGCCATAGGTGGCGAAGCGGAAGGCCACGGGCGCGTACATGGCATCGGCGATGCTGAAGCGGCCGAGAAGGAACGGGCCTCCGGCCCCGAACCGCGTGCGCGCCTCGCGCCAGATCTCGGTGATCCGCTCGATATCGGCGAGCGCTCCGGGCTCGCGTCCCCGCCCCGGCAGCGACTTGCGCACGTTCATCGGCATGGCGCGGCGCAGGGAACCGAAGCCCGCATGCATCTCGCTGGCGATGGCCATGCAGTACGACCGTGCCTCGGGGCTGTCGGGCCAGAGTGCGGCGGCGGGTGCCAGGCGCGCGACGTGGTCACAGATGGCGAGGCTTTCCCAGACGACGAAGCGCCCACCGGTGCTCGAATCGATCAGGATCGGCACCTGCCCCGCCGGCGAGATGGACCGGATCCGTGCCTTCCAGTCCGGCAGTCCGAAGGGCAGCAGGAGCTCCTCGAAGGCGAGGCCGGCCATTCGCAGGGAGAGCCAGGGGCGCAGCGACCAGGACGAGTAGTTCTTGTTGCCGATGACGAGCGTCAGTGCGGGCGTCATCGCGCCTCGACGGGCGCCGCACCGGCCGCCGCGAGCGATCCGATCACGGGGGCTGGAGTGTTCGTCCGAGCGCGCTCGCTCGCCGTCTTGAGCTGGCCGCACGCGGCCAGGATGTCACGGCCGCGGGGGGTACGCACCGGGCTCGCATGGCCCGCGGCCTCGACGATGCCGGCGAACGCCTTGATGCGCGCCGCGGACGAGCAGACGTAGGGAGCGCCGGGCCAGGGGTTGAAGGGGATGAGGTTGACCTTCGAAGGTATCCCGCGGAGCAGGCGGACCAGCTCGCGGGCATCGGCGTCGCTGTCGTTGATTCCCGCGAGCATCACATATTCGAACGTGATCGGTCGTCGGGCCGGGTACCGTCGACAGGCATCCAGGAGGGTGGCGATCGGCCATTTCCGATTGATGGGCACGAGTCTGTCGCGCAGCTCGTCACGCACGGCATGCAAGGACACCGCCAGACCGGTTCCCATCTCGCGGCCCCAATCGAGCATGCGTGGCACGACTCCGGACGTCGACAGGGTCACGCGCCTGCGCGAAAGGGCGAGCCCGTCGGGATCGAGGGCGATCCGCAGTGCCCGGACCAGATTGTCGTAGTTGAACAGCGGTTCACCCATGCCCATCACGACGACGTTGGTCAGCCGTCGGCCCGGCCGGGCGGACGGCCAGTCACCCAAGGTGTCGCGCGCGATCAGGATCTGCCCGAGGATCTCCCCTGCATCCAGGTTGCGCACGAGCGGCATCGTCCCCGTGTGGCAGAAGCTGCAGGACAGCGTGCAGCCGACCTGGGTCGAGATGCAGAGGGCGCCGCGATCCTCCTCGGGGATGAACACCGTCTCCACCTCGCGTCCATCTGCGAGGCGGAGCAGCCACTTTCGCGTTCCGTCTTCCGAGAGCCGCTCGGCCGACACCCGCAGCCGGGCGAGATCGGCTCGTTGCCGCAGGAGCAGACGCAGGTCCTTCGGCAGCGTCGTCATGTCACCCGGCTCGCTCGCGCCCCGCGCGTAGAGCCAATGGAACAGCTGGCGGGCCCGCATCCCGCTGATCGCGGCGGACACGCCTTCGCGCTCGAGCCAAGTGGCGAGGCCGGAGCGATCGAGCCCCGTGAGCGCGGCTCTTCCGGCCGGCGGCTCAGCGTGCGCCACCATGCCGGCACGCCTCCATCATGGCGCGGAGCGCCGCGCTGAAACCCGAGAGCGAGTAGGTGTCGAGCGACCAGGTCTCGCGAACCGATGTCCCGCGGACGGTCATCTGCACACCCCGTCGCATCGCACCGATCAGCTGCTCGTCCGCCTCGCTGTTGCGGGTCCAGGCACGATCCCGCTCCGTGAACAGCTCGAACCGGGTGCCGTCGACCGTGATCTCGACCGAACTGCCCTTGCGGTAGGTGTAGCCCGGGTCGACCGACACCTCCTGGCGCGGCCGTTCGCCTCCGAACTGGGTCACGAACACGCGCGGCTGATCGCGCCGCGAGAAGGTGCCCTCCTGCTTCGAGGGAAGCGACGTGACGAAGCACACCTTGCCCGCCGGATCGTCGTGCACGTAGAGGCTCCAATCCCTGAAGCGCTCCACGAAACCGGCGGCAACCTCCCGAGTTGCGCTCAGGATCAGAAACGCCGCGAGCCAAGCTGCGCGCCGTCCGGCGGCGGACGTCCGCTGGACCGACGACCTCATCAGGTCGTCGCCGCCGACCCCGGTGCCGCGCCGATCACGGCCGGGCACCGCCGGCCGCGCGCGCCAGCACGGGGCTTCCGTGGACATGAGCGGGGCGGGGCTCCACCGGACCGCCGGATCGGACCGGCCGTGCCGCGAACCTTCCATGGCAGAGCATCCGGTCGTACAGGACGATGCCGGCCGCGACCCCGAGATTGATGCAGAACCGTGTGGGGATCCGAACCACCCAGTCGCAGCGCCGCAGCATCTCCGGTGAGAGTTCGCCGCGCTCCGGGCCGAACACGTAGGCCGCGTTCAGCGGATGGCGGAAGCTCGGCAGATCGACCGCCTCCTCGGTCAGTTCGACACCTATCAGCCGGCATCGCTCGGGGAGCGTCAGGCCGCCCGGCGTGGCGACCTCGAAGAGCGGCAGGCTGAGCTCGGCGCGCGACGTGTCGGAGATCGCTTCCCGTACGCGCCAATAGGCGTTGACGAGAAACAGGAAGCTCGCGCCGAAGGCGTGCGCCGTCCGCATCAGCGCCCCGAGATTCGCCGGCTTGCTGATGCCCTCGGCGCCGACCCCGAAATAGCCGCGTCCGTGCTCGCTCATGCGCCCAAGGTAGGCGGCGGCCCCTTCGATCGCCAGCCCTCGCACCCGCCAGCGGCGACGTGCCGGGGCCGGACGGAGGGCCCGGTACGGCTCTCGGGAGAATTGCGGGATCCTATGGATCGCACGGTCTCGGTTCCGCAAGGAGAGGCGCGGCGAACCGCTCCCGTGACGGCTCGTGCGCTTCGGGCTCCCCTCGCGTCCGAATGGCGCGACCGCGCCCCATCCGATCACCATGCATCGCAAGGGGTGGTCGGCCCGGCCTGCCCGACCTTGCTCTCGACGCTCCCCGCGGGCCCGAGGCCACCCCGCGGGCACGAGCAGGCATTCGTCGAACGAGGCCGCCCTCTTCGGCGGATCGTGTCCAGCGCCCTCTCTCCCGATCGTCAGGACTGCAGGTCTCCGCTGCGAGCGCCCGATATCCGACCGGGGTCTCCACGCACGGGCGCCGACGCCGCTGGCGGGGGCCCAGTGCGTCCGCGGAGGCAGGGATGGGCGGCGGACGTTCGGAGCCGGCTGGTCCGGCACGGAGGCTCAACGCTCGGTCAACGCCCGATCCCGGGCCTTGATGATCGGCTTCAGGAGATAGTGGAGAACGGACTTCCGGCCCGTCAGGATGTCGACCTGCGCCACCATCCCCGGGATGATCGACAGCGGCTTCTCGCTCGACCCGAGATGGCTCTGCTCGGTTCGGATCCGAACGCGATAGAAACTCTCGCCCCGCTCGTTGGCGATCGTATCGGCGCTGATATCTTCCACGTGCCCCTTGAGATCTCCGTAAATCGAATAGTCGTACGCGGTAATCTTCACCGTGGCCGGCAAGCCGGGTCGCAGAAAAGCTATGTCGGCGGGACGTAGATGTGCCTCGATCAGAAGGGTATCCTCAAGGGGGACGATTTCGAGGATGTCCTGACCTGGCTGAACAACTCCGCCAATCGTATTCAGTTTGATTTGTTTCACCGTTCCCCGAACCGGGGAACGAACCTCGGTGCGACGGACCCGATCGGCGCCTGCCTGGACGACCTCGCGGATGCCGGCGAGTTCGGCGGACTTCTGGTTCAGCTCTTCCTGCGCTTGCGATCGGAAGCCGGTGATGGCCCGCTCCACCTTCTGGTTCGCCTCGCGAATCGCGGTCCGCAGCCGGACGATGGAGGCTCGGCTGCCCTCGACGGCGCCGCGCAGATCGTTCACCTCGCGTTGGAGCTTGATGAACACCGACTGCGACATGTCGCCGCGCCTCGCGGCCGGTTCCGCCAATCGGAGCTCGTCCCGCGCCAGCTCCAGCGATCGCTCATATTGCGCCAGCTTGGTCTCGAGTTCCCTCAGTTCCTGCTCTCTCTGCTGCGCCTGGCTCCGGAGGATCTGAACCTCGTTGTCCAGGTTCTCCTGTCGGGTGGCGAACAGTGCGAGTTCCTTTTCCGCCACCTCGCGTGCCTCGGCCATGACCTCGCTCGGGAACACGATCTTCGTATCGTCGATCTCCGCCTGCAGGCGGGCGATCGCCGCCGACAAGGCCATGTAGCGGGCACGCTTCTCCCGGTAGTCGCTTTCGGCTCGCACGTTGTCGATGCGCAAGAGAACCTGACCCTCGTCGACCACCTGACCTTCCCTGACCAACATGCCGGCCAGGATGCCCCCCTCCAGGTTCTGTACGACCTGGATCTGGCGGGACGGTATCACCTTGCCTTCGCCGCGCGTGACCTCGTCGAGCAAGGCCCAGTTGGACCAGATGAGGAAGACGACGAAGAAGGCCACCACCGTGACCAGGAGCACGTGGCTCAAGCCGCTCGGGCGCAACCGCTCCGCGGCCGCGGCGCCGCGGACGAACGCAGCCAGCTCGCGATCCAGCGGCCGGATGGCGCCCCGACGGCGCAACGCCACGGCCATCAGGCGTCTCCCCGGATCTGCCCGGAGGCCAGCGCCTTGAGCACCTTGTCCTTGGGGCCGTCGGCGACCACGCGCCCCCCGTCCATGACGATCAGACGGTCGACCAGTGCCAGAAGCGATGCGCGGTGCGTCACGAGGAGCACGGTTCGGTCCGTCAGCTCACGTGCGATCCGTTGCATGAAGCGGCTCTCCGCGCCGTTGTCCATGGCGCTGCTCGGCTCGTCGAGCACGAGGATCGGTGGATCGAGGAGCAGAGCCCGGGCGATCGCCACGGACTGGCGCTGACCGCCGGACAGCGACTCGCCACGCTCCCCGACGTTGAGATCGTAGCCCGCGGGGTGACGGGCGACGAAGTCCTCCACACCGGCCACCGCGGACGCCCGCAGCACGGCCGCATCGTCCGCGAAGGGGGCGCCCAGCGTGATGTTCTCGCGGATCGAGCCTTGGAACAGCACCACGTCCTGTGGAACACAGCCGATGTTGCGGCGAAGATCGGCCGGATCGATCTGTCTGATGTCGGTACCGTCGATGAGCACGGACCCCGAGTCCGGCTCGAACAGTCCGAGGACGAGCTTCTCGATGGTCGACTTGCCCGAGCCGATCCGACCGATCAGGCCGACCCGCTCGCCCGGGGCGATGCGGAACGACACATCGGCCAGGGCCGGCAGCTTCTGACCAGGGTAGGAGAAGCTCACGTTCTTGAACTCGATCGCGCCTCGGATCGTCGGCCGGTGCACGAAGATGCGCTCCGCGGGCCGTTCGACCGGCAGCCGCATGATGCCGTTCAGGGTGTCGAGCGCGGTCCTGGCCTGGTGATAGCGGGTCAGAACCGCCGCCACCTGGCCCAGCGGAGCCATGGCGCGACCCGCGAGAATGCTGCACGCGATCAGCGCGCCCGTGGTCATGCGACCGGCAGCGATCTCGTACACGCCGACGACGATGACGCCCACGTAGACCAGATTGCTGACCAGACCGGCGAAGTTCACGGTGACGGCCGACAGCAGCCGGCTCCGGTTCGCGGACTCCGCCGTCGCTCCCACGAAGCTCTCCCAGGCCCGCTGCATGCGGCCCTCGGCCCCGACACTCTTGATCGTTTCGAGGCCGTTGATCGCCTCGACGAGAACGCCGTGCTTGAGCGATGCTTCCTTGAAGGTGCGTCGGACCACGTGGTTCAGAGGGATCTGCAGGAGGAGACCGACGCCGATCACGAGCGGGATGCCGAGCAGCGGTACGACGGCCACGACACCACCGATCATCCAGATGATACCGACGAACAGGATCAGGAACGGCAGATCGACGAGACTCGTCATGGTTGCAGATGTGAAAAAGTCACGAAGCGTCTCGAACTCCCGTAGATTGTTCGCGAAGGCGCCAGCCGACCTGGGTCGCGCGGCCATCCGGATGTTCATCACGTGCTCGAAGATGCGACTGGCCAACGTGATGTCCGCGATTTTTCCGGCAGCATCGACGAAGTATCCTCGCAGTGTCTTCAGCAAAAAATCAAACAAGAGTACGATCATGATACCGACGGTGAGGGCCCAAAGTGTCTCGATGGCGTTGTTCGGGACGACGCGATCGTAGACGTTCATGGCGAACAGCGAGGTGGCGATGGCGAAGCAATTGATCAACGCTGCGGCAATGACGACCTCGCCGTAGATCGGCCACTGGCGAAGAATGGTCGTCCAGAACCAATGCCCGCTGCGTTCGGTCGTGAGCTCGCGCTCACGTTGGGCGAAGCCGATGGTCGGCTTCGCGAAGAAGGCGTAGCCCGAGTAGAGCTCGGCGAGCTCGCGCAGGGGGACCGTCACCGATCCGTCGGAGGTGTCGGAGAGCAGGAGCTCGGCGTTGTCCTCGTCGTCGAACCGGACGAGGACGACGGCCCGGCGATCGCGCAGCAGCAGGACGCACGGCAGGACGAGCCGGTCGATCGCCGAGAGGGAGCGCCGCAGCAGGCGTGCGCTCAGGCCGGCGCGCTCGGCCGCCCGCGGGAACAGATCCGGGGTGAGGAGCCCGTCGACCAGCGGGAGTCCGGCCGTCAGGGCCTGCGCGGAAAGGGGGCGACCCAGGAGGCGCGTGAGTGCCACCAAGCTGCCCAGCAGGGGATCGTCCACGGATGCGTCGGCCCGTCGGATCTGCCAGTCCGGTGGGCCGAGTGGGGCGGTCACCGCACCGTCACGGGATACGGTCGCGGCCGGCCCGGCGACGGCCTCGTTGGTGAGGGCCGGGCGGGCCACGGCTGCGATGGCGCCTTCACTCATTCCAACCCTTCCCGACCTCGACGCCCGCCGAGGATGCACGAGTCCCGTCGCACGTTATGTGGTTTTGTGAGCACAGACCACACCCTCGAGCGTACCGTCGCATCTTCGTCTCCGCCCGCCAACGGGCCGTGAACTCCCGCGCGTGAGCTTCCCCGGCAAGCACTTGCAGTCCGACCAAGGGGTTGACGGCGCGACCCCGGTCGGCGCCCTCGCCGTTGACGCATCCTCGGGCCCGCACTATCACGCCCAAAAGTTAACGTAGCATCTACAAAGGCTTCGGTGGGACCTCAAGCATCCGGGTTAAAGAACGATGTGGCTGCCGCCTCGCACTCCAACTCGGTGCCGCGCCGCGCTGGGCCTGCTGCTCGGCTCGGTCGCCCTCGGGCTCGCCGTCCAGCCTTGCGCGGCGGCATCCCTCACCGACACCGTGCGGGCGGCCCTGTCCGCCAACCCGGAGATCGGCGTCGTCAAGGCGGACCGGCGCGCCGTCGATCAGGAGCTCCGCCAGGCACGTGCCGGCTATCTTCCCTCGCTCGACCTGCGCGGTGGCTTCGGCGCGGAGGTCGCCAACACGCCCGCCACCCGCCGGCGCGGGCCCGGCTCGACGAACAGCACCGAGCAGATCCGCAGCGAAGCGCAGCTCAAGCTTTCGCAGATGCTGTTCGATGGGTTCGCCACCCAATCCGAGGTTGAGCGCCAGACATCACGCGTCGACAGCGCGGCCTATCGGGTGCAGGAGGCCGCTGAATTCATCGCCGTCGACGCGATCGAGGCACATCTGGACATCCTACGGAACCAGCAGATCGTCGCTCTCAACCGCGAGAACGTGGCCGCCCACGAGCGCATCCTGCGCCAGGTGCGGAGCCTGGAGCGGGCCGGCCGAGCCGATGTCGCCGACGTGCAGCAGACGCAGGCGCGCCTCGCCAACGCGCAGGCTTCGCTCGCCCAGGCGACGGGCGCCCTGGCCGACGCGGTGGCGCTGTACCAGCGTGTGGTCGGCCGTGAGCCCGACGCCCTGACCCTCGAGGCGCCGCCGGTCGCCGGCCTGCCGAAGGACCGCGAGGCCGCGGCGGCCCTGGCCTCGGTGCAGAGCCCGACGGTACTGATCGCGGCAGCGGACGTGGACGTGGCGGCCGCCGAGCTGCGTGGGTCGAGGGCCGGGTACTACCCGCGGCTCGACGCCGAGCTGACGGCGGAGAGCCTGCGCAATGCCGACGGAACCGAGGGGCGCGACTCGGCCGCCTCGGCGATGCTGGTCCTCCGATACAACCTGTTCCGCGGCGGTGCGGACGTCGCTCGCGAGCGCGAGGCGTTCCACCGGCTGAACGAAGCCCGCGCCGGGCTCCTCAAGCAGCGTCTGAAGGCCGAGGAGCTCGCGCGCCAGTCCGTCAACGCCTACGACACGGCGAAGGCGCGGGTGGTGGCCCAGCGGGCACGCGTCGAGGCGCAGCGCCGCACCCGGGACGCGTACACCACCCAGTTCGAGCTCGGGCAGCGCGATCTCCTCGACGTGCTCGACGCGGAGAACGAGCTCTTCCTGGCGCGGGTGCAGCTGCTGACGGCGGAGTTCACCGAACGCTTCGCCGTCTACAAGATCCTGGGCGTGGTCGGCAGCCTGCTCGACACGCTGAACGTCGCCCGTCCGAAGGAGCACATCAACATCCACCGCTCGGCCGCGCGGCAGCAGACCCCGGTGGTGATCACCGAGAAGTCGCAGCAGCTGACCGATCCGCGTGCGGAAGCGCGCACGCTGCGCGGTCCCGAAAGGGGCGAGCCGCCGCTCGCAGAGCCCGACGCGGCGGATGTCGTGAACCGGCCGATGCCCCGGCAGGGGGCGTCCGTGCCCAAGCAACCCTGAGAGCGGGACGCCGGGCCGGCCGCCGACCGACGCGACGACACCGCCGTGCCCCGCCCGTTCGGGCGCTTGCTCGGCCACTCGTTCCGGACGTGCCTGCCGGTTCGGTGCACCCAGATGCGCTGGCGGTAGTCGTTCCGCGCATTGCCTTCATGGCCCGTTAGGGCTTCGTTGGCAGGATCCCGCGCAGAGGGTTGCTCTGCGAGCGGATCTGCTGAAATGAGCTCACCGTTCGATTCGGCCGGGATCGGTGGCGTCGCGGGCGAGCCTCGATCCGACGGCCTGCGGGCATTGGCGCAGTCGATGCTGGTCGCCGCCGAGCCCATGGCGGGCGCCGATCCGTCGAGCGCGGAGGATGCGGGGTCGACCCTCGTGCTCCGTCTCGACGATCTCGTCAGCGATCCGAGTGGGGAGATCGTCCTGAGCATCGGCGGGACGGCTCGGCACGTCGTTCTGGAAAGCCCGAGTGAGGTCGCCGATCGGGGCGTCACCGGTCCCCATGCGACCGTCGGCGGCGAGAACGTGCAGGGAATGGGCTATGTCGTGTTCCACGATGGGCCTACACTCTACTTTCCCGTGGACGTGGAGTTGACGGTCGGTCCGTCGGGAGTGTGAGAGCACAGGGCCACCTTTCGACGGCTACGGCGTTCCGACGCTCGTCGATCGGCGGGACGGGGGCGCTTCCGCAACCCGCGGGCCTGAAAGGTGGCATCTCGGCTACAGCCGAGCCGTTCCTGCCGCCGACCGGCGAGCAACATCTTGGCGGTCGCACCGATGATGGCGACCCTGGAACGAGGATACCGTGACGCCTTAACTCGGTGTTCACGATGAGGGGGTCAAGTTGTCCGCGGCGGCCGCGAGCGCGGCCGCGGAGCGCGGGCATCCGGAGGCATCAGTGACGATGCGGCCGCGGACGGGTCGACGACCGGTGGTTCTCGTGATCCTCGACGGCTGGGGCTGGCGCGAGGAAGCTGCCGACAACGCGATCGCGTTGGCCGAACCTGCTTGCTTCGAGGAGCTTTGGGCGTCCTGCCCGCACGCTTTGCTGCGAGCGGACGGGATCGAGGTCGGCCTGCCCGAGGGGCAGTTCGGCAACTCGGAGGTGGGCCATCTCAATCTCGGCGCCGGACGGGTCGTGATGCAGGACCTGCCGCGGATCGACCGTGCGATCGCCGACGGATCGCTGGACCGGAATCCGGTGCTGGCCGACCTCGTCGAGGCTGCGGATCGGTCCGGGGGACGGCTGCACCTCCTGGGCTTGATCTCACCCGGCGGCGTGCACTCGCATCAAGCCCATGTCGCCGCCCTGGTCGAGCATCTGGGCAGCCGGGGCCTGGGCGTGGACGTGCACGCGTTTCTCGACGGTCGAGACACGCCACCTCGATCCGCGGAGGGCTATCTTTGCGAGCTCGAGGGGCGCCTCGCAGCAGTTCCCGACGCCCGGATCGCGACGGTGACGGGTCGCTACTGGGCCATGGATCGCGACCGGCGGTGGGAGCGCACCTCGAAGGCTGTCGCAGCACTGGTCGAAGGCGAGGGCCACCGAGTGGCCGACTGGCGTGCAGCCCTCGAGCAGTCCTATGCGGCCGGGCGGACCGACGAGTTCGTCGAGCCGTTCGTATTGGGCGACTACGCCGGCATGCGCGACGGCGATGTGCTGCTTTGTGCCAACTTCAGGGCGGATCGGGTTCGCCAGCTCCTGAGCGCGCTCTTGCTGCCGAACGTGCCGGAGATGCCACAAGGGCGCCGGGTCCGGTTCGCAGCGGCAGCCGGGATGACCCGGTACTCGGACGAGTTGCGCGCCGTTCTGCGGGAACTCTTCCCTCCGCAACCCATGGATCACCTGCTCGGCGGCGTCCTGGCCGAGGCCGGCCTGCGACAATTGCGCATGGCCGAGACCGAGAAGTATCCGCACGTGACGTTCTTCTTCAATGGTGGGGATGAGCGTCCCTACGAAGGTGAGGAGCGGATCCTGGTGCCATCGCCGAAAGTGGCGACCTACGATCTCATGCCGGAAATGTCGGCGCGACCGCTCGCCGATCGGTTCGTCGAGGCGATGCGGCAGCGCGCGCCGGACTTCGTGCTGATCAACTTCGCCAATCCCGACATGGTCGGCCACACCGGGCAGCTCGAAGCGGCCGTTCGCGCGGTCGAGGTCGTCGACGAATGCCTCGCCCGCGTGGTCGCCGCGACCCGTTCGGCGGGTGGGACGCTGCTCGTCACCGCGGATCATGGCAATTGCGAGCTGATGCGTGATCCACTGACCGGTCAGCCACACACGGCCCACACGTCAAATCCCGTGCCCTGCATACTGGTCGACGGCCCCCCCGGGGCCCGGCTGCACGGCGGTCGGCTGGCCGATGTCGCACCGACCATCCTCGATCTGCTCGGGCTAGCGCAGCCCGAGGCCATGACCGGCCGGTCGCTCCTGGGAGGCTGAGCGTGCGGATCCGAGGCGCGCTCGCTACAGGCGCGACCATCCTTCTCCTGGCAGCGTCGACGACCGAGCCACGAGCCTCGGAGGGCCCGGTCGGTCTTCCTGCCCGCGCGTCGCCGCTGGAGGAACATCAGCGGCGCTCGGAGATGCTCCGCGAGCGCCTCAACGAGGCAGCAGCGGGGCTGCAGGGCACCCTCGATCGTCTGCGCGATCTTCGCGCGCGCGAGCTCACCTCGCGGGCGATCCTCGGGGAGCGGGCGGCCGAGCTCGGGGAACTGGAACGCGCCCTTGCCCGGTCGGCCGCTATCGGGTCGGCGAAGCGGGAAGTGATCGCCGCGGCGGTGCTGCGAGGCGTGCGCCGGCTCAGGGGAAGCGCCGACGATCGGGAGCTCGGGCTCGCCGAAGTGAGGACGATCGCACTGACGCGCAGGAAACACGGCGAAACGCCGACGGACGGTGCGCTGCGGAATGCGCTGGAGCGCGCGGTCGAGAGCGCAGCGGCGGAGGTGGCCGAGCTCGATTGGCTCGATGGTCGAGCCGCCATCCTGCAGCAGGCTCTGGTGAGCCGACGAAGCGAGCTGCGCGAGCTGGGTTTGCAGCTCGACGAGGCGGAGCGCCGGCTGGTGGCCCTCTCCCGGGCGCTCGCGAGGACCCCCGTCGACAGGGCCGCGGGAGAGAGGGCTGCGCGCGCTTGGACCGTCGGTCCGCCCGAGGCGAGCACCGAGGACGAGGATGGTCCGCGCGAGGGCCCCGGGACGGACGGGATCACCCGGTTGCCCGTGCAGGGCGAGGTGCGGCGTCGGTTCGGTGATCGACACGGCGGCCAGCGCTCGCGTGGCATGCTCCTGTCGGGCCACCCGCAGCCGGTGCTCGCGCCGGGCCGCGGAACGGTGGCCTATGCCGGTCCGTTCCGAGGGCTCGGGCTCCTCTTGATCATCGACCACGGGGCCGACTATCATTCGCTTGTGATAGGGGCGTCCAGGCTCGAGGTAACGGTCGGAGACCCGGTGCGCGACGGCCAGGTTGTCGGGTGGCTGGAGGGTGGCGCAGCGGACGAAGCCGAACTGTATCTGGAGCTCAGGCGCGCGGGCGAGCCCATAGACCCCATGGTGGTGCTGTCGGCGCGCGAGAGCGAGGTCCGTGGTTGATGCGCAACGCACTGGTGAAGCTCGGGGTGGCGGCCATCGCTGGTACGGCGATCGGCTTGGTGCTGTCGCCGGCCGTCCTGACCGGTGCTCCGGCGTCCTCCTCGGGTGAGACGTTCCGCGCCCTCAAGCTGTTCGGCGACGTCTTCGAGAGGGTACGGGCCGAATACGTCGAGGAGGTCAGCGACCAGGCGCTGATCGAATCCGCGATCAACGGAATGCTGGCGGCTTTGGACCCGCACTCCGGCTATCTCGACTCCAATCGTTATCGCGACATGCAGGTGCAGACCCGGGGCGAGTTCGGCGGCCTCGGGATCGAGGTGACGATGGAGAACGGCCTCGTGAAGGTCGTCTCGCCGATCGACGATACACCTGCCCACCGCGCGGGAGTTCAGGCCGGGGACTTCATCAGCCACATCGACGGTGAGCCCGTCGCGGGATTGAGCCTCGGCGAGGCGGTGGAGAGGATGCGGGGTCCGGTCGACACCAAGATCCAGTTGCGCTTGGTGCGCCGTGGTCGCGAGGAACCGCTGGAGGTCACGCTCACGCGGGCGGTCATCAAGATCTCCCCGGTCCGCGCGAGACTGGAAGGCGACATCGGCTACGTCCGCCTCACGACGTTCAACGAGCACACCTCCGGAACCATGCGCGACAAGATCGAGGAGCTGAAGCGTCAGCAACCGGGAAAGCTCCGCGGATTCGTCCTCGATCTGCGCAACAACCCGGGAGGTCTGCTCGATCAGGCGGTGGCGGTCGCCGACTCGTTCCTGGATCGCGGCGAGATCGTCTCGACCCGTGGCCGGCGAGCCGACAGCATCCAGAGGTTCAATGCCCGACCGGGAGATCTCGCCGACGGTCTACCCATCGTCGTCCTCATCAACGGTGGCTCCGCATCCGCCTCGGAAATCGTCGCCGGTGCGCTCCAGGATCATCGCCGTGCGATCGTGATGGGCACGCCGTCGTTCGGCAAAGGATCGGTTCAGACGATCATGCCGATTGCCGGGCAGGGCGCCGTGCGGCTTACGACGGCGCGGTACTACACGCCGTCCGGGTCGTCGATCCAGGCCAAGGGAATCACGCCGGACATCGAGGTCCACGAGGCGACGGTCGAGCTGGCCGACGACACCTCCGGTCGGCGCGAAGCGGACCTGCGGGGCCGCCTCAGCAACGACAAGGAGACCACCGCTGGGGGAGCTGCCGATCGCGGCAAGCCGGGCCCGACCCTCGATGCCAAGGACTATCAGCTCGCGCGGGCGATCGATCTGCTGCGGGGCATCGCCCTGTACGAGGGGCGAAACACGGCGCAGCGTTGAGCTTTGGCTTGGCCGGTCCGCGGCAGCGTGACGTGTCGCCGATCGGAGATCGCGCCAGTTGAGAGCCGGTGCGGCGCGGCGGCTGCCTTGGGTCATCGCCGCTGCACTGCTGGTGGGGTCGGGCGGCGGGACTGCGTTCGTCGCCCTCGTCGGCTCGCGCGAGCCCATTCGGGAAGAGCTTCCTGAAGTCTCGCTGGCGCTGCCATGGGCGCCGGACGAATTGCGGAGCGTGGCGCCCGGCGATCTCGAGGCGCCGGGCTCGCGCGCTGCCGTCGGAGGGCCACCGCTGTTCCTCGATGCGGCCCTCCTGGAGCCCACCGCGCATGGCGGCTTGCCGCGGATCGCTCCCGACGGGCGCCGCGTCAGCGGGCTGCATCGTCGGCGGTCGGAGCCGAGTGGGCGGGCGCGTGCCGGGATCGTGCTCGTGGGCATCGGCCTCGACCGGTCCGCCGCGGCGTCGGCCGTGCAGCTGCCCGGGGTCGTGACACTCGCCGTCTCACCCTATGCCGAGGATGCGCCGCGGTGGTTCCGAGTGGCGCGTTGGCATGGGCACGAGACGTTGATGGAACTTCCGGTCCGCCCGGTGGGCTATCCGCTCGACGATGCCGGGCCTCTGGCGATCGCGGCGGTTCCGGCGGACCAGGACCGGCTCGAGCGCGTGCTCGCGCGCGGTTCGGGATATCTGGGCGTGGGGGTCCGGGCGGGGGTGCTGGCCGATCGTCCGGCGGACTCGCCGCCGATCGCTGCGGCCCTCGCGTCCCGTGGCGTCGCCCTGGTCGAGCTGGGCACGCGAGTTCTCGAGCCGGCGGCGCGTGCGGCCGGCCTGCCCTATCTGCCGGCCGCCGGGCCGATCGACGCCGAGCCCACCGGCCCGGCGATCGATGCGGCCCTCGCGGATCTGGAAGCCCGGGCCCGCGCAACCGGATGGGCGCTGGCCTACGCTCGCCCGCTCCCGATCACGATCGATCGAATCGCCCGCTGGAGCGCCTCGCTCGCCGACCGCGACGTCGAGCTCGTGGGCGTGGGCGCGCTGCTGGACGCCCCACCCTGACGGACGGAGCCTTGGTGGTGAGCGAGGCCGTCGGCTGCGATCTGTCCCCATCACCAAAGCCCGGCTATCGGCTGGGCGTCGGCATCTTCCTGCTCGACGGTTCCCGCAGGGTGTTCGTCGGTCAGCGCCGCGACACGCATCCTGAGGCGTGGCAGATGCCGCAGGGTGGCATCGACGAAGGGGAGACCGCCGTCGCCGCGGCGCTCCGCGAGCTGCAGGAGGAAGCCGGCACCGATCGGGCCGAGCCCCTCCTCGAGAGCGCGGTTTGGCGCTCCTACGATCTGCCGCCGGCCATTGCCGCGCGCATGTGGGGCGGCCGCTACCGGGGGCAGACGCAGAAATGGGTGGCGCTGCGCTTCCTCGGAGCGGACCGGGACATCGACCTGAACGGCCCACATCCCGAGTTCGTCGCCTGGCGATGGGTGGATCCACGCGAGCTCGCCGATCTCGTCGTGCCCTTCAAGCGGGCGGTCTATCTCAGTGTCGTCGACGAGTTCCGGCCCCTATGGGCTTGACCGCCGACGGATGCGGGGAGGCGGGGCCGACCGGGTCCGAACGCGGCTGCGCGGGTCGGGGGTCCGAGGAGTGCCGCCGGGGTTCCGGGAGCTGATCCGAGCCCGCAGGCAGGGACGTCGTGCTTGCGGACGTGGCCTTCTTTCCCTCCTGGACAGCGGCGGCCTCGGCCCACTCGAGCAGCGCCGGAAGGCTCATGATCGTCCCGACATAGCCGCTCGTCTCCGGTGGCAGGGGTACCGAGTGTCCGGCCAGCCGCGCGGCTATCGGTGCCGACATCGCGTCGGCCAGCGAGAACCGACCGAACAGGAACGGGCCGCCGGCCGCATGGCGCGCCCGACACTCGGCCCACAGGTCCGTGATCCTGGCGAGATCGCGTTCGACTCCGCGCAGCAGACGTCCCGGCGGACCGAACCGGCTCAGCAGGTCGAGCGGCAGGAACCTCTGCAGGTCGGCGAGGCCGCCGTGGAGCTCGCCAACGATCGATCGGGCGAGCGCACGCGCGCGCGGCTCCGCCGGCCAGAGCCCCGGCACGTGCTCGGCCAGGAACTCGCCGATCGCGAGGGAGCCCCAGATGGGCACCTCGTCGACCAGGAGGACCGGTGGCTCGGCCGCCGGCCAGGGAAGGCGTGTGAATCTTTAGGTGCGCCCCCCATCGAGCGGGGAGCGGACCGTCTCGAACGACAGCTCCGAGCACCGCATCGTCAACCAAGCCTGCAGGGAGGCTGCGCAGGTTGCCCGGTCGCCGATCAGGAGGGTGAGGTTCGCCATGGTCTCGCCAGACCTTCAAATGGTCGTCTCAGCTCCTGGCACAATGTTACAACATTTCTCTGTAACTTCGAGATCGCAGATCTGCGCTCCTCCGTGCAAGGCGTCGTTGCGCCGGGCCCATCGCCAGCTTACTGTAGGGTGGCCGTCCGAGAACAAGAAGGTGGGAGGCACCATGCTGAGCGGTTGGGTAGCGCCTTGACCGGCGTGACGTGGTTGCTCGCGGCCGGAGCCCAGGCCCAGAAGCCGACCTTCAACGACAAGCTGCCGACCGAAAATTCGTTCCCCTCCGAGTTGGGCCCCGACGACGAGGCCGGAGCGATCGCCAGGATCATGCCTGCGGTCGTCATGAAGGCGATGAAGCTCGTCAAGCAGGGAAGGACCGCCGCACGCGGCAAGCTCTACGCCAGCGACATCCCCGCCTTCGGAACGCGCGCGTTCCTCCTGTCGATCCAGGGCACGCCGACCGGCGGGCCGTTCCGCTCCAACATGCTCGTCCATCACGGCGAGCTGGCGACGACCGAGATCGGACAGATCGGCACGCAGCGCGGCGGACCGGGCCACATCGGCGTCCGCACCAGCAAGTGCGGCATGTTCCACAACGGCCGGTACGCCAACGAGATCTCCCAGCGCGGTGGTACGACACGGGTCATGCGCATGGGTGACCCGAGCGTCGAGCACGTCGCCGAGAAGGCCCATGCTTGCCGCGGTGTGCTGCCGGACGGGCCAAGGCGCCGGTGTGTCAACCCGCTGCCGATTCCACGCGACACGAAAAGCCCCGGGATCATCACTTCCGACGACGTGAAGACGGTGATGAAGAAAGGGGGTCTCGAGGAGATCCGCTGCTGGGGTGATTGTGTGCCCCTTTACACGGGGCACGGTGATCCCTCGAAGAACGGCACGTTGAAGGGTTCGTCGGTCGAGGAGAAGGCGAAGCGACGGGCGATCTTCACCTCGGGAGAGCCGGGGTTCGGCCGTAGCGCCTGCGAGTCCCCGGCGTCGCCACAAGGTCGTGTTCACGCGTGGTGATACGGGCACCGACGATGCTCTGCCCATGGAGGAGATCGAGCGCGGCGAGGCGGCGCCCTGCCACACCGAGATGCGGACGCGACGCGGCATCTGGAACATCGGGAATCCCGACGTCGAACCGCTCCTCGAGGAGGGCGTCTACGACGAGTTCCTGTTCGTCCGGGCCCCGCTCGAGTTCGTGGGTGCGACCGGCTCGCCCGGCAATCCGGTGGCGATCTGGTGACGCCGGACGACACTGCGGTGAACGTGCGGCGCGCTCTCCGCAGTTGGTGACCTTCGGAAAGCCGCTCGGTACGCGATAGCCATGGAGGAGGCGAAGATGTCGAGGTTGACTGCGGTCATGACGGTCGGGCTGGCGCTGGCGGCCTGGACCGCCGGGCCTGCACAGGCCTGCACGCCGGACGACTGGAAGGCGTGCAAGGGGAAGCCCTGGGTCGACGGCGACGTGATGGAGACGCCGCTCGGAAAGAAGTGGTGGCCGAACGCACTCTGGGGCGCGGACGACCAAGCCGGATCGACCAACTGGTACACCAAGCCGGAGGTCGTGCTGCGCGCCCTCAAGGAGGCCGACAAGGGCAAGGTCTACAAGATCGGCCAGGCCTACGACAGCGAGATGCCCCTGTTCGGCTCGCGCCGCTTCAGCCTGCGCATCCCGGGTACCCCGACCGGTGGCCCGTTCGGCGCCAACAAGATCGTGTGGCACGACGAGTTCCTCGCCACCGAGGTCGGCCAGGTCGGCACCCAGTTCGACGGGCTCGGCCATATCGGCGTCCAGGCGGGGGCGCCCGGCGACAAGGCCGCGATGCACTATTACAATGGGTTCACCGAGGCCGAGATCGGCGACGCCTACGGCCTCAAGAAGCTCGGCGCCGAGAAGCTGCACCCGATCGTGGCTCGTGGCGTGCTCCTCGACATCGCCGGCGCCAAGGGTGTCGAGATGCTCGAGGCCGGGTACGAGATCACGATGGCCGACGTCAACCTCGCCCTCGAGAAGCAGGGGATGAAGGACTTCAAGTTCGCCGAGGGTGATGCCATAGCTTTCTACACGGGTTGGTCGAAGCTCTGGAAGAAGGACAACGCCAAGTTCAACAGCGGCGAGCCCGGCTACGGCATGGCGGTCGCTCGCTGGATGGCGGAGACCGTCAAGGCCGGGGTGACGGTGAGCGATACGTGGGCCGGGGAGGCGGTTCCCAATCCGGATCCGGCTTGCGCCTTCTGCGTCCATACCTACCTGCAAACCCGCCACGGGATCGTGAACCAGGAGAACGCCAGGCTCGACGAGCTGGTGCGGGACAAGGTGTGGACCTTCGCCTACATCTACAGCCCCGCCCCGGTGGTGGGAGCCACCGGCTCGATGGGTGCACCGGTCGCGATCGACTGACACCCACCGGGACATCGACAAGGGTGTACGGGGCGGCCGACGCGCCGCCCCGGCGCTCCACAGGACGGAGTATCGTCGGGTGGCTGGCTCCACCGACGTCGAGGCGGTGACGCTCGAAGGGGTTCGTCTCGCCGTCGGTGGCCGGCTGCTGCTGGAGCTCGAGCGTTGGGCCCTGCCCGCGTCCGGGCGCGTTCTCGTGAGCGGCCCGTCAGGGAGCGGCAAGACCAGCTTCCTTCAGATGCTCGCCGGACTGCTGCGCCCTGCATCGGGACGCGTCCTCGTCGGAGGACAGGACATCAACGAGCTCCCCGAGGCACGACGCGACGTGTTCCGCGGCCGGACGATCGGCTTCGTCTTCCAGACCCTGCATCTGGTTCGCGCCCTGAACGTCCTGGACAATCTGCGCCTTGCGGCGTTCCTCGTCGGGAACAAGGTCGCCGACCGTCGCCTTCTCGAACTGCTCGAGCGCGTCGGACTCGCCGATCGTGCAGATGCGCGCACCTACGAACTCAGCCAGGGAGAGGCGCAGCGGATCGCCATCGCTCGCGCCCTCGTCAACACGCCCCGTGTCGTCCTCGCGGATGAGCCGACCTCGGCCCTCGACGACGAGCGGGCCGACACGATCCGCCGGCTGCTCGTCGGCTCGGCGGCCGAGAGCGGCGCCGCGCTGGTGGTGGCCACGCACGACTCGCGCCTCGTGCCGCACTTCGAGGAGCGGCTCGTGCTGGGCGGGCACGGATGAGCCTGATCCGTCTCAGCCTCGCCTATCTGAGGCTCCGGCTCGCGACGACCCTCCTCAGCATCGCGCTCCTGGCGCTCGGGGTGTGCACGATCGTCGTGCTCCTTCTGCTCGGCCATCAGCTCCGCAATCGGATCGAAGGGGAGATCCGGGGCATCGATCTGGTCGTGGGTGCCAAGGGCAGCCCACTCCAGCTCCTCCTGGCAGCGGTGTTCCAAGTCGATGTCCCGAGCGGGAACGTGCCGCTCGCCGAGGTCGAGAAGATCCGTCGGCACCCCCTCGTCGCGCGCTCGTTCCCGATCGCCATGGGGGACAGCGCGCTCGGATTTCGCCTGATCGGAACCGAGCCCGAGCTGCTCGCCGACCGCGGCGGCACGATCGCGCAGGGGCGGCTCTGGGAAGCCCCCATGGAAGCCGTACTGGGCAGCGAGGTGGCGCGGGCGACCGGCCTCGCCCTGGGGCAGACCTTCGTCGGATCGCACGGGCTCACGGGTGGCCTGCTGCACGACGATCATCCCTACACGGTGGTGGGGATCGCCGGTCGCACGGGGACGGCTCTCGACCGCTTGATCCTGACCGCGGTGGAGAGCGTCTGGGAGGTACACGATCGACCCGACGCGGCCGCAGGCGGGGACCCTCGGCACCGGGCCGGCGCCGAAGCGCACGCCGACGAGGATCGGCAGATCACCGCACTGCTGGTGCGCTACAAATCGCCACTCGCGGCCGTGCAGTTGCCACGTTTCGTGAATGCACAGCCCTCGCTCCAGGCGGCGGTGCCCGCCTTCGAAGCCGCCCGGCTGCTCGCGGTCGTGGGCGTCGGGCTCGACGCGCTGCGGCTCTTCGGCGCGCTGCTGATGGGAGCCGCGGCCCTGTCGGTGCTCGTGGCGTTGACCCATGCGCTCACCGATCGACGGGCCGATCTCGCCCTGATGCGGGTCCTCGGCGCGACGCGGGGTCTCCTGGTGCGCTCGCTCGTCCTCGAGGCGCTCCTCTTGACGTGCGTCGGGCTGGTGGTCGGCATGGTGATGGGCCATGGGCTCGTCGAGCTGGTCGGACGCCTGGTACCCGAGGCCGATGCAGTGGGACTGACGGGCAGAGTCCTGGCGCGCGGTGAGCTCTGGCTGATCCCCGCAGCCCTTGCCTTGGGACTCCTGGCGACGGCGCTACCGGCGGTCCGGGCGTACCGCTCGGACCTTGTCGGCACGCTGTCGCGGGGGTAGGAGCACGGATCATGACGGTCGTACCGCTCTGCATCGTCGCGACCCTGGCCCTGCTGCTGGCCCAGATGCCGGCGGCATCGGCGTTCAACCTCGAATCCAGGGCCGTGATCCAACAACGTGATCACGACCCCAAGGTCCTGGAACGGGCGGGGGTGGTCTCGTGGGACATCCTTCGCGAGCTCGATGTCACCTACGAGACCAAGGGTCCGGGAATGACCAGCTTTCGGACGGAGTTCACCTCTGCCCTTCACGAACTCGATGGAAAGTCGGTCAAGCTGGTGGGGTTCATCTACCCGCTCGAGGCTGCCGAGGCGCACCAGCGATTCCTGCTGGCCGCCTACCCGCCCAGCTGCCCGTTCTGTTTGCCCGGCGGGGCGACGGAAATGGTCGAGGTGGTCGCGAGCACCCCGATCCGCTTCACCTACGATGCGTTGATCCTGGAAGGTCGGTTCGAGCTCCTTCGGGACGACCCGTCGGGCCTGCTCTATCGCCTCCACGGGGCTCGGGCCATCGTGCTCAACTGATCGGGCCCGCCGGTCGGCTCGCGGCCCACGCGCGGCGCCCGGCGGAGGGCGCCCGGCTCAGTCGTCGCCGAGGTAGGCGCGTCTGACGGCGCTGTCCTCGCGGATCTCCTTGGGCGTTCCGCTCGCGACGGCGCGTCCGTAGACGAGCACGGTGATTCGGTCGGCTAGGCGGAACACCGCATCCATGTCGTGCTCGACCAGGAGGATCGCGGCCTCGCGGCGCAGCGCCGCGAGGATGCTCACGACGCGCTCGGCCTCGGCCGGCGAGAGACCCGCCAGAGGCTCGTCGAGAAGGAGCACCTTGGGGCGCGGCGCCAGCGCCATCGCGAGCTCGACGAGGCGGCGCTCGCCATGGGCGAGCGCGCCCGCCGGGCGATGGGCCAGGGCGCCGATCTCAAGCCTGTCGAGGATATCCCGAGCCGGCCCGTTCAGGACCGGGTCCGTCGCGGCGTTCCGCAGCCCACCGGCGCTCGCGCGGCAGCGCGCCTGGACCCCGATGGCCACGTTCTCGAGCACCGAGAAGCTCGGGAGCAGGCTCGAGACCTGGAAGGTGCGACCGAGCCCGAGCTTGGCTCGGGCGTGGACCGGCAGCTCCGTCACGTCCCGCCCCAGCAACCGGATGCGACCCGCGTCGGGCCGCAGCTCTCCCGACAACAGTCCGAGCAGCGTGGTCTTGCCCGCACCGTTCGGGCCGATCACCGCATGGATCTCCCGATCGCGGATGTCGATCGACAGATCCGCGGCGGCGGTCACCGCGCCGAAACTCTTGCAGAGCCCCCGGGTCCCGAGCAGCTCGCTCACTTCGGACCCCACCGTCCCGCCAGGAGGCCGACGAGACCGCCACGGCCGGCGAGCACGACCAGGACGAGCAGCGGCCCGAACAGAAGCGCCCAGTGTGTGGTGAGGGAGGACAGGGCCTCCTCGAGCAGGACGAAGGCGAATGCGCCGAGGATCGCGCCGTGCAGCGTTCCGAGCCCACCGAGGACCACCATGGCGAGGAGCTCGCCCGACCGTTGCCAGGACATGTACGCCGGAGAGACGAACTCGGTCAGGTTGGCGAGCAGCACGCCCGCGAGGCCGGTCAGGGTGCCGGACAGGACGAACGCCGCGAGCCTGTATCGCTCGACCGCGAAGCCCAGCGTGGCGACTCTACGCTCGTTGTCGCGAGCGCCGCGCAGGACGCGGCCGAAACGCGAGCGCTCGAGGCGCCGAAGGCCGAGATAGGCGAGCGTCAGGATCCCGAGCGAGACCCACGCCAAGCCGAGGCGGTCCGAGAGCGAGACGAGCGCGCCGAACTCGCTTCGGGTCCAGATCGTCAGCCCGTCGTCGCCCCCGTAGCGGCTGAGCGAAATCGCGACGAAGAACAACATCTGCGCGAAGGCGAGCGTGATCATGATGAAATGGGCGCCTCGGGTTCGAAGGCTCAACCATCCGATCACGGCGGCGACCGCTGCGCTCGCGACCAAGGCGACTGGCCACTGGAGGAACCCGCTCGTGAGCCCGTGCTCGGCCATGATCCCGACGGTATAGGCGCCCACGCCCAGGAACGCCGCGTGCCCCAGGCTCACCAGCCCTGCCACGCCCACCACCAGATCGAGGGCCAGTGCCGCCAAGGCGAGGATGAGGGCGCGATTGAGCAGCTTGACGTAATAGGGATGCTCGGCCGCCTCCAGCAGGACCAGGGCGATCGCCGTCCCGCCGAGCAGCACGAGACAGATCCACGGCACCGGTGGTCGCCCGGCCAACGGATCGGCGCCGCCGCGCGTCACCGCCCAGGACGCCGCGCCGGAAGGAGTCCCTCCGGTCTGACCAGAAGAACAACGGCCATCACCAGGTACATGAGCATCGAGGCGATCGCTGGCCCGATCTCGTTGGCGGCCGCCGGCGGCAGGAGGAGACGAATGCCGTCGGTGAGGAACGCTCGCCCGAGCGTGTCGCAGAGGCCGACCAGGAGCGATCCGAGAAGCGCGCCTTGGACGGAGCCGGTCCCACCGATCACGATCACGACGAACGCGAGGATCAGGATATGGTCACCCATTCCCGGCTGGATCGCGGCGATCGGCCCGGCCATGGCACCCGCGAAGCCGGCCAGGGCCGCCCCGATCCCGAAGGTGCCGAGCAGGAGACGGTGGATGTCGATGCCGAGCAGCTCCAGCATCCCGGCGTTCGTGGACGCCGCCCGCACCAGCATGCCGGCGCGGGTGCCCGCGATGATCAGGAACATCGCGAGCGCGAGGGCAAGTCCCACCGCGATGATCGCGATACGCCAAGCGGGATAGCTGGCCCCACCGGGCAGGGAGACGCTCCAGTCGAGGAGCTCGGGAACCGGGAAGGGGCGCGCCGCCGAGCCGAAGGTAACCCGGACCGCCTCGTTGAGAAAGAGGAGCAAGCCGAAGGTGGCGAGCACCTGATCCAGGTGACCTCGATCGTAGAGGAACCGAAGCACGAGGCGGTCCAGGAGCACACCCACGACGAGCGCCGCGGCGGGAGCCACCAGGATGGTGAGGGCCAGCGAGCCCGACGCCACGGCCACGACCGCACCCGCGTAGGCACCGACCATGAAGAGGGCGCCGTGCGCGAGGTTGATCACGTCCAGGATGCCGAACACCAAGGTCAGGCCGGCGGCCACCAGGAACAGGAGAATCCCGAGCTGGATCCCGTTGAGGATCTGCACGGAGAGCAGGATGACGTCCAAAACCGCCGCCCGCTCTCGGCTCACCAGCGCATCGGGCAGTTCTTCGCGTGCTGGTCGCCGTGCTGGGCGAGGACGACGTCACCATGCAGCATCGCGCGAGTGCCGTCCGGGAGCGTTCCTGGGCTGACCTGATAGAAATCGCTGATGGGGATGTGATTGGTGTTCAGCTTCCATTTGCCGCGGACGGAGGGGAACTCGGCGCGACGCAGCGCGTCGCGGACGGCCGCCTTGTCGTCGAGGCGACCGCCGGTCGACCGAACGGCCGCATCGATGAGCTGCGCCGCGTCGTAGGCCTGAGCGGCGAAGTAGGAAGGCACGTACCCGTACTTGGCCCGGAAATCGGCCACGAACCGCCGGTTGGCGGGGTTGTCCAGGTCGACGGCCCACTGCGAGGCGGAAACCAGCCCATCCGCCGCCTCGCCCCCGGCCGGCAGCGACGTGTCGTCGACGGTGAACGCGGAGAGGAGCGGGATCTGCTTGGTCAAACCTGCCTGGGCGTACTGCTTGATCAAGGCAATTCCCGGTCCGCCGGGCATGAAGGCATAGACGACATCCGGCTTCGCCGCCTGGATCTTGGCGATCTCGGCCGAAAAGTCGATCGCTCCAAGTTGGGTGTACACCTCATCTACGATGGTACCCCGATAGTAACTCTTGAAGCCATTGATCCCGTCCTTGCCCGCTTGATAATTGGGGGCGAGGAGGAAGGCGCGCTTGTAACCTTTGTCCTGCGCCAACTTTCCGATCGCGGCGTGGGTCTGGTCATTCTGCCAGGAAGTCGAAAAGAAGCGCTCCGAGCATTGCGCACCGGCAACCGGTGAAGGCCCGGCGTTGGCCGAGATCAGAAAGGCACCGGATTCGATCACCGGCTTGTAGATCGACATCAGGATGTTCGAGAATACGATGCCCGTAATGAAGTGGACCTTTTCCTTCTCGAGCAGTCGGTCGGCCTCCTGACGGGCGACATCCGGCTTGAGCTGATCGTCGCTGACGACGATCCTGGTCGCGAGGCCGCCGAGCTTTCCCCCGGCATGGTCCATGCCGAGGAGGAACCCGTCGCGCAGATGCTGACCGAGATTGGCACCCGGGCCGGTGAACGTGGCCATGAACCCGACGCGCAGCTCCTGAGCCGCACCGCTCGTGGCGAGGAGCAGCGCGCCGATACCGACCCCCGTCGCAAGGCGCATGGCGAGACCTCCCTGGATGGCGCCGACCGTCTTGGCGCCGCCGAGCTTGCCAGACCCGATGCCAGGGCTCCAGTGGCGAGGTGGCGCAGCTCGGCTGCGCCGCCTAGGATCCTGCGCGGACGGACAGAGGCTTCCGGGCGACGGGTGGTCCATGGCTGACGGTTCGGGACATGCGGGCGGGATGCTCTCGGGCATCACGGTGATCGATCTGACGCGAGTGTTGGGCGGGCCGTTCTGTACCCAGATCCTGGGCGATCACGGCGCGGACGTCATCAAGGTCGAGCCGCCGCAGGGAGACGAGGTACGCGATTGGGGCCCGCCCTTTCTCGACGGAGATGCCTCCTATTTCATCGGGGTCAATCGCAACAAGCGATCGATCGGGATCGATCTGACCAAGCCGGCCGGGCGTGAGCTGCTCCTCTCCCTCCTGTCGACGGCGGACGTCCTCATCGAGAACATGAAGCCCGGCACCCTGGACGGGTGGGGCCTCGGCCGTGCGATGCTCGACGAGCGGTTCCCGCGGCTCGTCCACTGCAGCATCACCGGCTTCGGGCCGGACGGACCCCTGGGCGGCCGTCCCGGCTACGACGCCGTGATCCAGGGCCTCGTCGGCATGTTCTCGATCAACGGGGCGCCGGAGTGCGGCCCGACGCGCATCGGCATCCCCTTGGTCGACATCGGAACCGGGCTCTACGCCGCGATCGCGATCCTGATGGCGCTCGTCGAGCGGCAGCGCTCCGGCCGCGGCCAGCATCTGGACGTCAGCCTGTTCGATTGTGGTCATGCGATGATGCACCCCCACGCGGCCAACTATTTCCTGTCGGGGGTGGAGCCGAAGCTCACCGGAAGCGCGCATCCGAACATCAGTCCCTACGATACCTATCGCACCGCAACGGTTCCGCTGTTCCTGGCGGTCGGAAACGAGCGCGCCTTCCGCCGGCTCTGCGAGATCGTCGGCGTGCCCGGGCTCGCCACGGACCCGCGCTTCGCGACCAACGCCGAACGCGTGGTCAATCGGATCGAGCTCAAGGTGGCGCTCGAGGATGCGCTCTCCCGCCACGATGGAGCGCAACTCTGGCAGAAGCTCATCGACGCGGGCGTTCCTGCGGGTCCGTTGTTCGGCCTGCGTGCCGCCGTGGAGCATCCGCACACGCGGCATCGGAACGTGGTGGTCGAGCGCGGGCCCTACCGGGCGATGGGTACGCCGATCAAGCCCTCCCGCAGCGAAGCGGTCTTCGACCACGTGCCGCCGCGGTTCGCCGAGCATACCGACGAAGTGCTGGCGCGCGGCGCGGTGAGCGCCGAGCTGAAAGCGCGGGCAACGGAGACCGACGCCCTGCCCCGCCGCCGTCGCCGCTAGACCCCCAGCCGGGCGTGCAGCGATTCCTGGTCCGCCAGCAGGTCCGCAGGCGGTCCGACCCACGCGACCCGACCCTTCTCGAGGATGTAGAAGCGGTCGGCCAGGGGCGCCAAGGCACGCACGTTCTTGTCGACGATCAGGATGGACTGTCCCCTCGACTTGAGCTCGCCCAACACGGTCCAGATGTCTCGGCGGACCAGCGGCGCGAGCCCTTCGGTGGCCTCGTCCAGCATCAGCAATCGAGGATTTGTCATCAGAGCCCGACCGATCGCGAGCATCTGCTGCTCCCCGCCGGAAAGGCGATCGGCCGCTTGGCCGAACCGCTCGGACAGTCGAGGAAACAGCCCGAGCACATCGTCGAGCACCCACCCCGCTCCACGATCGCGCGGCGGGCGCGCCGCCACGAGCAGGTTCTCGCGCACCGAGAGGTTGGCGAAGACCTGCCGTCCCTCCGGAACCAGGCCGATCCCGAGGCCTGCGATCCGGGCTGGCTGCTCCCCGTCGATTCGCCGTCCGTCGAAGTGGATCGAGCCCCGCCAAGTCCGCAGGCGGCCCATGATCGTGAGGAGCGTGGTCGTCTTGCCCATGCCGTTGCGGCCCAGGAGGCCCACGACCTCGCCGTGCCGCACCTCCAGGCTCACGTCGAACAGGACCTGACCGGAAGGATAGCCGGTCGCGAGGTCGATCACCTCGAGGAGCTTGGCTGGCGGGTGGTCGGGGCGGCGTGATTTGAACACGCGACATCCAGCTCCCAAAGCTGGCGCTCTACCAGGCTGAGCTACGCCCCGGCGTGCCAGGATCTAGGCGATCGCCCGGGGACCTGCAATCGCGCGGCCGAGCCCCGGCGGCACCGGTCCGGCAGCGCGAGGATCGGCCGACCGTCGCTCCGATAGGTCCCTACTTGCGCCGCCGCCCTCGTCGCGCGGCGGTTGCTGGCGGCACGGCCCGGTGCGGCGCCCGATCCCGCTCGGCCGCGTGCCGACGAACCTCCAGCCGAGCAGGTTGTTCCGGATCTGCCCCGTTCAACGCGGATGGCCGCCATCATGGACCTCTTGCGAACCCACCCGGCCCGGCTCTCGATTCGGAGCCGGCTCCGCGACCGCCTCGATCCGCGAGCCGTCGTGGCGGCGGATCTCGCCGGCCGGGAGAGGTGTCGGTCGTCCGTCGAGGTAGCGCCACTGCACACGCGCCGGTTGCTCACCCGGCATGACGATCGTCGGCGGCACGACCTCGAACCCGAAGCGGCGATAATAGTCTCGGTCGCCCACCAGGAAGACGAGATGCCAGCCCAGGTCTGCCGCGCGAGCGAGGCTCTCGAAGACGAGGGCGCGTCCGATACGTTCGTCGCCATGGCTGGGATCGGTCGCGACCGGTCCCAAGAGGAGGGCGGGCTCGTGCTCCAGGCGGACCGGCCAGTAGCGGATCGTTCCGACGAGCCGGCCTGCCTCCTCGGCCACGAGGCAGAGCTCGTCCACGCGCGGCACCTGCCTGCGATATCGATAGGAGACCTTGCTCCGTCGATCGGGCCCGAACGCCGCGTCGAGGAGGGCCTCGACGGAAGCCGCGTCACTGGGCCGTTCGTTCCGGATCAGAAGCATGGGAGCTGGGCCGTGGGATCGGGGGCGGGTCGACCGCCACCCTAGGCCGAGCTCGACTGGACGACAGTGCTCGGCTCAGGGCGTCGGCATGGGGGTCGGGGTTCGACGCCGTCGTCGATCCCGCGCGAAGCCTGCCGCTTCCTGACGCCCGAGCATGCCCCTCGCCCTACCAGTCGACGGCCGCGTGTCAAGCCGTGAGGGTGATCTCGGCCGCACGGTCCGCCGAGGGATTGAACACGGTCACCAACGGCTCCGATCGTCCGGCGAGCTCGAGGCTTCGCCGGAGCACCCAGTGAACGGTCGGGAAGGCGAGATCGGCCCAGGGTATCTCGCTCCACTCCACCAACCGCACTTCGAGGCTCTCCGCGCCGGCCTTGATGTCCGGATCGAGCAGTTTGGCCCGATACAGGAGCTGGACCTGCTCGACTCGCGGCACGCTGTACACGGCGAGGAGGCCGTCGATGGCGATCCGGGCCCCGGCTTCCTCCCAGGCCTCCCGGAGCGCTCCTTCCTCGGCCGTCTCGCCGAGCTCCAGGAAGCCCGCCGGAATCGTCCAGAAACCGGCACGCGGCTCGATGGCGCGACGGCACAGGAGCAGCCTGTCGGCCCAGGTGCAGACGGCGCCGACCACGATCTTGGGATTGCGGTAGTGCACGACGCCGCAGGTGCCGCACACGTGGCGGTCGCGATCGTCCCCGGGGGGGCGCTGGAGCTCCAGCGTGCCGCCGCAGGCGCCGCAGAACCGCATGGCACGCCCTACTCTTGCCGTCGGGGGCGCGGACCGAAGAGCGCTTCGGCCGCGCTGCGGACCGACTCCCGCCGCGAGAGTTCGGCCTCGACGCGAGCGATCTCGCTGCGCAGCGCCTCCCGATACTCGGCGAGGTCGGTCACGGACAGCCCCTCGAGTGGCCGCGGCAGGGTCGGGACCTGCTTCGGGCGAGACTGCTCCTCCTCCACGCCGTCCTCCTCAGACCGGCTCGGCACCGACGGTCGGGCCTTCGAGATCAAGCCGGAAGCCCCCGGACTTGACAAGTCCGCGAGCACCTTGGCACCTCGCGCCGGAGCCGGTCGGAGCCGTGGCGCGGTGAGCGAGCGGGCGATTCGCTACTTTCCCGTGTCCTGGGAGCAGCTGCACCGAGACGCCAAGGCCCTCGCCTGGCGGCTGGCGGACCTTGGCCCGTTCGAGCGGATCATCGCGGTGACGCGTGGCGGGTTGGTGCCGGCACACATCATCGCGCGCGAGCTCGATATTCGGATCATCGATACGATCTGCATCAGCTCCTACGACGAGACGTCGCAACGCGACGCCGTGGTTCTCAAGTCCGTCGCCGGCAACGGGCGCGGCTGCCTGATCGTGGACGACCTCGTGGATACCGGCACGACCGGACGTATCGTGCGGGAGATGCTGCCCCAGGCGCACTTCGCGACGGTCTATGCGAAACCCGCGGGACGCCCGATCGTCGACACCTTCATCACCGAGGTGAGCCAGGATACCTGGATCCTGTTCCCTTGGGACACGGAGCCCCGCTACGCGCAGCCGATCGCCAAGACTCGGAACGATCGCTGAGCCGGTCGGGCCCGCAGTCGGGTTTCAGTCGATCGCCACCTTCGGCGTGTTCGCCGCCAGAGGCCCTGTGCTCGTCAGGCGGGCGGACGCGTCGTCGCGTCGGACGCTCGCGGTTCGCTTGCCGGTGAAAGCAGTGCGCTCGGCGCGATCGTGTGCGTACAGGTCGGGCAGGAGCCGTAGCCGCCCATCGGGGTCCAGGTCCATCGTCCGATAGTCCAGGAAGACCGGCACGGGATCGACCAGCTCGATCCGACGCGTTCGACGCGTCGCGAAGGCCTGCTCGAGGCGAGCCGCATCCCAGCCCTGCTCGGCCAGGAGCGCCAGGGCGAGCTCCGCTGGTTTCTCCACGCGCACGCACCCGTGGCTCAGGGCCTGATCCGCCCGACCGAAAAGTCCCCGCTGGGCCGTGTCGTGGAGGTAGACGGCGTGGTGGTTCGGGAAGACGAACTTGAACCGCCCGAGCGCGTTCTCGGGGCCCGGACGCTGAACGAGCTGGGTCCGGCCGCTTTCCGTCGTCCTCCAGACGAACCCGGCGCGCTCCAGATAGCCCGGCTCCCGCGCCGCGCGCTCCAATACCTCCTTCACGATGCTGGGTGGCACATACCAGGAGGGGTCGAGCTCGACATGGCGGATGACGTCGTCGAACACCGGGGTCGGCGTCTTGTCGTCGCCAACGATCACACGCGAGCGGAGCACGACGGAGCCGTTCTCGACGAGCCGGAGTTCGAAAGCCGGAATGTTGACCTCGACGTACCGCCGGAGCTCGGAGCGAGGCTCCAGGCCCTCCGCGCGGGCGATGTTGAGACGCAAGCGAGCGAGCTGCTGGCCGATCGGCTCGTTCAACGCCGCGAGCGTCCTCGTCCCCGCGACACCGTCGGCCGCGAGCGCGTGACGTGCCTGGAACCGCCTGACGGCCTGCTTGAGCGCGCTGTCCGGCACATCAGCGCCAAGATAGCGTGCGGACAGATCGAGGGACTGGATCAGTCGGAGCGCGAGCTGGCGGTTGTCCGCGACGATCCGTCGGCGCGTGGGGAGCTCGCTCCCCTCGGCATCCGCGGCCTCGAGTGCCGCAGGCTCGATCTCCACCTCCAGCCGCGATCCGACCGGGCGCCACCCGCCGAGCGCCTCGACGATCGCGAGCTCGAGCGCGGCGAGCGAGAGCTCTCCCGTCCCGATCCCTTGGTCCAGGACCGAAGTCGCGCGCCGGACGGCGCCTGGATCGATCGGTGCCGATGCGGCCCGACGGCGGGACAGGTAGCCGAGCCAGGCGCGGCCGAGCAGTCGATCGGCGCGTCCTGCCGACGGGGGATCCTGCGCGGCGAATGCCTGCTCCAAGGTGACCGTATCGGCTCCGGCCTGGGGATCGAGACGCCGCTCGCGCGCCAGCAGTGCCAGAGCGGCGGTGCGCCGCACGTCCGCGCGATCCGAGCCGAACCAGACCTCCGTCGCCTCCTCGGAACGGAGCGCCCGCAGTCCCGCCTCGTGGCCGGCGTTGGAGGGAGCCGGTTGGCGCGGCGTCGCCTCACGCCCGGAGCGTGCTTGGGCGGTGGAGCCGACCACGAAGGCGGCCAGCAGCGCGAGGCAGACGAGCGCGGGTCTCGGCACCGTGGAGAGCTCCGATGCGGACGCATCGGCCAGTTAGAGGAGCTACCGGGCGCCGCCAAGTGCACGATGGCCTCGGTCCTACCCCGGGGCGAGGGCGATGTGCGGACGCGCAGGGGCGGTGTGCGGACGAGCGCCGCCCGGGTCGATCAGGTGACGGGCAGCATGACGTGCGTACGGTAGGCGGCACGGTCTCGCAGCCGCTCGAACCAAGCCTCCAGATGGGGTTGCTCGGGGCGCTCGGTCGGCAGGTTGCGGTAGCGCCACCAGGCACAGCCGACCGGTATGTCGCCCATGGTCAGTGCCGCCCCGGCGACGAAGGGCCGATCGGCCAAGTGGTCGTCGAGCAAGCCCCAGATCGGGCCGAGGCGCTCCGCCGCCGCGTGAACCGCGCTCATGTCGCGACGTTCGGGCGGGGTCCGGATCGTTTGCCAGAAAACGACCGACAGGTCCGGCATGAGGGTCGTCAGCATCCAGTCCATCCAGCGATCGGCCCGGGATCGTCCTTCCGGGTCGACCGGCCACAGGCCTCCGGGGCCGTATTTGGCAGCGAGATAGCGGACGCAGCTGTTCGACTCCCACACCACGGTCTCGCCGTCGCGGATGGTCGGGATCTTCCGATTCGGGTTCATCCGCCCGTACTCGGCCGAATCGAGACCGCCGAAGGCGCCGCCCGCATCGATCCTCTCGAACTCCAGGCCGAGCTCTCCCACGGTCCACATGACCTTCTGGACGTTGATCGAATTCGTCCGACCCCAGATCTTCAGCATGGAGACCCTCCGGCGAGCCACCCGGGCGGGCGCTCGCACTCAGATGCAGCGTCCGCCGTCCACCTCGAGCGCGACGCCCGTCAGGAACTCGGCATCGTCCGACGCCAGGAACAGCGCCGCGCGCGCCACGTCGAGGGGCGTCGAGAGACGTCCGAGCGGAACCGAGGCGCGGAACTTCTCCCGCAGCTCGGGTGTGTCGCCGCCCATGAAGGAGGGTAGCAGCGGCGTCTCGCCGGCCACCGGGCAGAGACAGTTGACCCTGATCTTGTACGGCGCGAGCTCGATCGCGAGCGCCTTGGTCGCGGTGATCGCGGCACCCTTCGAGGTATTGTACCAGACGAGGCCCGGGCGCGGGCGGATGCCGGCCGTCGAGGCGGTGGTCAGGATGACCCCGCCGCCCTGTGACCGCATCGGCGGCACGGCATGCTTGGCGGCCCAGAACAGCGCCTTGACGTTGACCGCCATGACGCGGTCGAAGTCGGCCTCGCTGACTTCGGTGCAGGGCTGGTTGCCGTGCGTGACCCCGGCATTGTTGACCAGGATGTCGAGCCGGCCGAAGCGCCCGATCGCCGTTCCGATCATCCGTGCGGTATCCTGGTCGCGGCTCACGTCGCCGGCGACCGGGACGGCGTTGCGGCGCCCGGCCGCCAGCACGCCCGCGACACGCTCGGCGGCCCGCCCGTCGATATCCGCGATCACCACCGCGGCCCCCTCGGCGGCGAAGAGCGTGGCGATGCCCTCGCCGAAGCCCTGGCCCGCGCCGGTGACGATCGCTACCTTCCCCTGCAGCCGCATGGCGCCCTCCCCCGCTTCGCCGACGATCAAGCCCCTCGGGTCGCGCCGGTCAAGCGCCCTCGGGGCGGGTCCCGCCGGGTCGTTGCTCGCGTCGGGCCGGCCATCGATCCCGTCAATCGGGGATGAGGCATGTCCCGTGCGGCGCGAAGGTCGCGTACGCCGACGAGCCGGGTGTCAGCGGCCGCCCGACCTCGGGATCGACGACGAAGAGATCTCCCGCCTCGCTCTTCAGTTCGTATTCGATGTGGGAGCCCAGATAGGTCGCCTTGTCGACGGTGACCGGGAGGGCCGATGGCAGGGCCGAGGTCTCGAGACGCACGCCGTGCGGGCGGACCGCGAGCGTAGCTGGGCCAGGGGCGAGCCCACGGCTCGGCAGGTCGAGACGGACGGGGCCGAGCCGCACGGTGGCACGACCGGCCTCGACGCGCTCGATCTCGGCCGGAACGAGGTTGGCCTCGCCGATGAAGTCGGCGACGAACCGGGACACGGGCTCATCGTAGAGTTCTCGGGGTGTTCCGATTTGGGCGATCGCCGCCCGGTTCATCACGATGATCCGGTCGGAGACGGCGAGGGCCTCCGCTTGGTCGTGGGTGACGTAGACCGACGTGATGCTGAGCTTCTGCTGCAGCTCGCGGATCTCCTCGCGCACGCGCCGCCTGAGCTTGGCGTCGAGGTTCGAAAGCGGCTCGTCGAAGAGTAGGACCTCGGGCTCGAGGACGATGGCACGGGCCACCGCGACGCGCTGCTGCTGGCCCCCCGAGAGCTCGGCGGGCAGCCGGCTTCCGAGACCCTGCAGGCCGACGAGCTCCAGGACGGCGGCCACCCGCTCGCGCACCTCGGCCTTGGGTCGCCCCGACACGGTGAGGCCGTAGCCGACGTTCTCGGCCACGGCCATGTGCGGGAAGAGCGCGTAGGATTGGAAGACCATGGCGACGTCGCGGGCCGTGGCCGGCAGCCGGGTGACGTCGCGCTCGCCGATCAGGATGCGGCCGGAGGTCGGATGCTCCAGACCGGCGATCATCCGGAGCGTCGTGGTCTTGCCGCAGCCGGAGGGGCCGAGGAGCGTCACGAGCTCGCCGGCCGGGATCACGAAGCTGACGTCGCGCACCGCCACGACGCCGCCATAGTGTTTGCTCACACTCTCGAAGCGGACGGCCGAGGGCTGCCTCATGCCGGGGCGCCCGCCACGCCCAGGGCCGGTGCCGCCCGCCGCCCCAGCCGCCGCTCCCCGACCAGCCACTGGAAGAGCAGGATCGCGAGCAGCATGACAAGGATCAGTACGCAACAGTACGCCACCGCGAGACCATAGTCCCCGTTCTCGACACGCCCCAGGATGTAGGTCGTCGCCATCTCGTACTGCGCCGACACCAGGAAGACCACCGCACTGATGGCGGTCATCGCGCGCACGAAGCTGTAGACGAGTGCCGCGAGCAGCGCCGGTCGCAACAGCGGCAGCAGGATCCGACGAACGGTCACGGCGTTGGATGCGCGCAAGGTGAGCGAGGCCTCGTCGAGCGAGCGGTCGAGCTGGGACATGGCGGCAATCCCCGCCCGCACACCCACCGGCATGTTGCGGAACACGAAGGCGATCACGAGGATGAGGCCGGTTCCCGTGATCTCGATCGGCGGCACGTTGAAGGCGAGGATGTAGGCGATGCCGATCACCGTGCCGGGAATGGCGAAGGAAAGCATCGTCGCGAACTCGAAACTCCGCTTGAAGGCGAACTGCTGGCGGACGAGCAGCCAACCGGTGAGCAGACCGATGGCGGCGGTCGGGAGCGCCGAGATCGCCGCGATCCCGATGGTGGTGCCGAAGCTGTTCCACGCCGCGCCGGCCCAGACCAGGCCGTGCTCGCCGGGGACCACTGCGAAGGCGCGCCAGAGATGCTCGAGGGTGGGAGTGTAATCGCGCCCCCAGAACTTGACGAAGCCACCGACCATGATCAGCCCGTAGAGGACGATCGTGAGGAGCGTCCAGGGGACGGCCACCGCGTAGCAGAGGCGCTCCAGACCGCGGGTGAGGGGCATCGGAAGTCCGCCCTCACCCTTCCCTGTCACGGTGGTGTAGCTGCGCCGCCCGAGCCATACCTGTTGCACCCAGAAGGCCAACAGCGTGAACGAGAGGAGGACGATGGCGAGCACGGCCGCGCGTCCGGCGTCGTGCTGAGCCCCAACCATGGCGAAGAAGATCTCGGTGGAGAGGACGTCGTAGTTGCCGGACAGGACGAGGGGATTGCCGAAGTCGGCCAGGCTCTCGATGAAACCCAAGAGGAACGCGTTGGCGAGACCGGGTCGCATCAGCGGCAGCGACACCGTGCTGAAGGTCGTCCAGCGGTCGGCGCGGAGCGTCTGTGCCGCCTCCTCGAGCGAAGGGCTGACCCCCTCGACCACGCCGACCAGGACGAGAAAGGCGATCGGCGTGAAGGCCAGGGTCTGGGCGAACCAGATCCCCGTGAGGCCGTAGATCCAGCGGCCCGGCTCGACACCGAGGAGGCCGGCGACGAGCTGCGTGACCGTTCCGTTGCGCCCGAAGAGCAGGATGATCGCGAGCCCGATGACGAATGGCGGGGTGATGATCGGCAGGAGAGTGAGCTGGCGCAGGATACGCTTGTGCCGAAAGTCGGTACGGACGACCAGGAGCGCGAAGGCCAATCCCAGGAGCGTGGTCGACAGGCCGACCAGCACCGCGAGGAAGGCCGAGTTCCAGGCGACGCCGCAGCGATGGTCGGACCAAAGGCATGCGAGATTCCAGATCCGTCCATCGCCGAACTTGGTGACGAAGAGCCAGGGGTCGAACGCACCGGCGTTGTCGCGGAACGCGCTCGTGAGCACGGTCGTGACCGGGAAGAACACGAACAGGCCGACCATCGCGACCACGAGGCCGATCGAGGCGGCGACGAACGAATCACCCTTGACCGCGCCGCGCAGCGCGCAGCCGTGGGTGAGCAGGAAGAGAAGGCTGGCGGCGACGAGGGCGCCCCCGACCCCCAGCCCGAACTGGCGGGCCCGCTCGGGCAGGAGCGGCACAGCCCAGGCGACCGTCACTCCCTTGTGCGTGATCGCCAGTCCCTGGGCCGCGAGCCAAGCGAGCCCGAGCACGCCTGCCGCGATCAGGATGGAGCCACGTCGCTCGATCGGCCCTACCCGGCGAAGCGTCAGGAGCGGTGCGAGGAGCGGACCCGCGAGCGGCCAGAGCCACGGCTTGCCGTGCCAGATGGCCTGGAAGAGGCCAGGTGCAGCGTCGCGATCGAAGATCCACCCGGCCGCCAGCCAGCCGCCGGACAGCAGACCATCCTCGAGCGCGTACCACGGGAGAACCGCGAACCCGATCCACCCGATCGCCAGCCAAGCGAGCAAGGTTCGGTCGAGAGACCCCGCCAAGCGCCCGCCTCAGCGCGGCAGGGCGTTGACTTCCTTCTCCCACTTCGCGAGCAGCCGCTGGCGCTCGGCGGAGGAGCCGTACTTCTTGAAGTCGTAGTCGATGAGCTTGATCTCGGCGAGCTTGGGCGCCTCGGGCGGCACCACTGCTGACTTGTTTGAAGGTACTTGATAGGACTTGGCCTTGACGGCCATGGACTGGATATCGGCGCGCAGCGCGAAGTCGTAGAACTTCTTGGCTTCGTCGAGGTTGCGGGCTCCGGCGATGATACTCATCGAGCCGATCTCGTATCCCGTTCCCTCGCACGGCGACACCACCACGATGGGTGCGCCCGCCACCTTCATGGCGACCGCGTCGTGCTGGAAGACGATGCCGACGAGCGTCTCTCCCTGGGCCGCCGCCTTGATCGGTGCCGAGCCGGACTTGGTATACTGGCTGATGTTGCGGTGCAGTGCCCGGAGATAGTCGAAACCCTCTTCCTCCCCCATCATCTGGACGAAGGTGGCGAGCGCCGTGTAGGACGTTCCCGAGCTGTTTGGGTTGGCGATCTGGACGTCACCCTTGTACTCGGGCTTGATCAGATCGGCCCAGCATCGCGGTGCAGGAATGCCCTTCTTCTTCAAGAGTTCCTCGTTGTAGCCGTAGCCGAGCGCTCCGGCGTAGATCCCGACCGTCCGCCCGCCCGAGGCCTTGTGCTGGCTGATGGCCCAATCGTTGAGTTCCTTGAGCAATGGCGAGGTGTAGGGCTCGGTGAGCCCCTCCTCGGCTGCCTGGAGATGCGGGTCGCCGGTGCCACCCCACCAGATGTCGCCCTTCGGATTGTCCCGCTCGGCCTTGACCTGCGCGTAGGTCTCGCCGGAACTCTTGCGTGTCATGGCCACCTTGATGCCGGTCGC